>CAZECQ010000010.1:0-28511 GCA_964510545.1 uncultured Pirellulales bacterium
ACTCTACCTTTTGTATCAGTATATCATTTTACGAATTTTAAGTCAAGCACAAATTGCAGGGCCTAACAATTTGGCTTGTTTTTATCTGACTTTTCCGTATTATTTGCCAAAAAATGGCGGTTTATGCGTAACCGAAAGGGCGGCAAAATATGTTTTTTACCTGCTGGTGTGGTTAAGCCCCAAAAGCAATTTCCGGACCGTCAGCCGGCCAAAGCACAAGACGGTGTCGGCAGGTTAATCGGGGTGACACGATTTGAACGTGCGACTTCCTGCTCCCAAAGCAGGCGCTCTGGCCAAACTGAGCTACACCCCGAAACACCGAATAATACATATATCGGCTGAAGTATTCTATCCGAAACAACCCGGCATTGCAATAAAATCATCTTTTGGCCCGTATTCGCCTCTGAAATGCTCTCCAGCCGCCAACTTATACCATTTTCGCTAAAAAATAGTTTGCATATTTGCCGCAGGTAGGGTATAATCTTCAGTTAGGGTTTTTAACCTATAGAGAGATAACATTATTAAAAAAAATGAGTTCCGGAACCAAAAGACAATGGCTGTTGCCGGCATTTATTTTTCTGTGCGTGCTGTGTGTGTTTTTTATGGCCGGCAGATTCAGTTCGCCGTCCGAAGTGCAAGCTCAGTTAAAGGCCGATGAGCAAAGCGGCTTTTTAGTAATTCCGCTTGCGATTGGACGCGACAGTTGCGGCCTGGCAATGGTCGATACGGTCGGTCAGACGCTGTGGGTTTATGAGTTAAGCAGCAAATCGCCGCCTCATAGTCGATTGAAGTTATTGGCCGCAAGGAGTTGGCGGTACGATAAAATGCTGCAGCAGTACAATACCGCCGAGCCCACGCCGGAACAGGTAAAGATGCTTTTGCAGAATTTGGGCAAAAAAAGGGGCACAAATTTTGATTATTTACAAATAGTCGAACCTAACAGCGGTGATTGAAGTGAATTAGTGAGAGGGTAAAGTTTTTTGCCGAAGTTGGAATGTTGCGAAAAGACAATTAAATTAGTTTGTGGGAGAATAGATAATTATGGCTGGTATGTTTTATTCATTGCAAGAGGCCGCTGAAAAACTCAATAGAACTGAGGAAGAGATAAAAGAGATAGTCAAGGAAGGCAGATTGCGTGAGTTTCGTGACGGCCCGAATATACTCTTTAAGGTTGATGAGGTTGAGGCCTTAATGGCCGACACAAGTGTTGCGGCTTCCGAGGAATCTGCAGCTCCTTTGGAACCGGCAGTCCATTCAGAACAGCAGGCAGGTAAGGACGAGATTTTGCTGGAGGGCGAGTCTGAGCCGGAGTTGGAAGCTGCGCCGGAATTGGTCCCGGAGCCGGAATTGGAAGCGCCGCCGCAGGCCGAACCGCTGTTGGAGCCGGAAGTAACCGGTGATTTGGCTGGTGGAACTGATTTGACCAGTGCCGATACTGCTTTGACCAGCGAAGGCGTCAACATTCTTGGTGAGACCGACAGCGATTACCAACTCACCGAAGATACGATGGGAGAAACCAGGGCTGTATCGGATGCAGGTACTTTGGATTCGCTGGATGAGGGCTCCTTGACTTCATCGGACGACGTATCTTTGGAAGATATTGAAGAAGATGTAAATCTGGACAGTTTCGGCAGCGGCTCAGGATTGTTGGACCTTTCTTTGCAGGCCGATGATACTTCGTTAGGCGGGATTCTTGATGAAATTTACACACCCGAGGGCGAGGAAGAGCAGAAGATGCCGGAATCCGGCTCTGCAATGGCGGTCGGGACTGAAGAGATGCTTACAGAAGAAGCCCTTGGTACGTCAGAGGTCGGGGTGGAGGTTCGACCGACCATTGCCGCCGCCCGGTATGTTGAGCCGGCACCGGATACTATCAGCAATGCATTCGGGTATATGCTCTTTTTGCCTCTGTTGACTGTTATTTATGCTATTATTCTGGCCGTGGCAGGTTTCAGCAACACAAAGCCTGTAATTCTCGAGCAACTTGAGGGCATAATCTGGTATGTTATGATTGGCGTTGCCGTAGTGTCACTTTTGATAATCGGTGTACCTTTTGCCCTTGCTGGCAAATCTGCCGCTCCCAGGGCGGCTAAGAAGAAAAAGGTAAAGGTCAAAAAGCCGAAAGTCAAAAAAGAGAAGACCAAAAAGAAAAAAAAGAAAGGCAAATAACTACAGCTGTTTCTGCAGTAACAATACCGTTTGAAAACCCGTTGCTGGGGCAGGTGAGTTGTTGTCTGATTGCGTCTATCTTAAATTTGGCTGAAGTAAGGCAGGTCTTGATTACAGTTGAAGCTATACCAGCTTTTCACGTCTTCAAACCCCTCATAAACAGGAAATTCTACCTGTAAAGGCCCAATTTGGAAGTCTGAATTTATTTTGGAAAATTATTCTTGACGGATGAACGGAAATCAGTTTTATTTGCTGACGATGGCAGACAGCAGCGACATAGCTTAATGTGAATAACTTGTAGATATGAAGCGGCTTTTTTATAGGACGGCTAAATAAATCTTTTGTTTGTATTAAGTTTTTTGGAAAGGATGGAACCATGCGTATTCTAAAATTTTCAGGGGTGTTAATCGTATTTGTCTGTGCGCTAATACTGATGAATGGTTGTGTTTCGGAGCAGGAGTATAAGGACCTGAAAATTCAGAACAACACACAGCGCAAGCGCATCGCTGACCTTGAGAGTCGCCATGCCGCTGCTAATCTGAAGCTTGACCAGTTAAAAAGAAGACTTGAGACTGTTGAGGCCGGCACTGGTATCGAAACCGATGCCCTGAAGAAGGAAATTGCTGCTCTCGAGAAGGACATCGAGGACAAGAAGGCTTTGATTGTTTCAATGCGCCAACAACTGCTCTTTGGAGGAGCGGCTTTGCCGGTCGAGCTTAGTGCTATGCTGGAGGATTTCGCCAAAGCTGAGGAAATGGTTGCTTATGATTCGAGCAGGGGGATTGTGAAGTTCAAAAGCGATTTGCTTTTTCAACCTGGCAGCGACACGGTGGCGCCAGCTGCCATTAAAGCTGTTAAGTCGCTTTGCACAATTATGAATTCCAAAGAAGGCAAAAAGTTTGATGTTATCATTGCCGGTCATACAGATGATATACCCATAGGCAAGCCGGCAACACGTGCCAAACACCCGACCAACTGGCACCTCTCCGCCCACAGAGCAATAGCCGTGATGCGGGTAATGGCGAATAGCAACATTGATTCGAAGCGGATGAGCGTGAGAGGTTTTGGCGAGTTTCGCCCGATTGCTCCGAATAAGCCCGGTAAAAAAGGAAATCCACAAAACAGACGTGTAGAGATTTATATTGTACCTGAGGGAGTATGACAGAGATTAGTCGGACTTGTTTGAGATTTACAATTTAATTTAACAAGACAATAGAGACGAACTCCCGCGAATGAGCAAAATAGAACGTACTTTAATAATAATCAAACCGGATGCCGTACAGAGACACCTGGCGGGTGCAATAATTGAGCGGTTCGAGAGGAAGGGTTTTAAGCTTGTTGGCGCAAAGTTTATGCAAATTTCGGAGGATTTGGCACGCCAGCACTATGCGGTTCATAAGGGCAAACCTTTTTTTGAAGTTGTTGTCAAATATCTTTCTTCTTCTCCTGTTCTGGTAATGGTCTGGGAGGCCGAAGGTGTTATTAATATGTCGCGAAAAATAATGGGAGCTACCTTCGGATATGAAGCCGAGCCGGGCACTATCAGAGGCGACTTTAGCTGTTCGAGGGGCTACAATCTCATTCATGGCTCCGACAGCTCCGAATCTGCTGAAAAAGAAATCAGTCTCTTTTTCGGTTCTGACGAAATCGTCGAATACGAATTCTCTGATACACTTTGGCTCTACGGCAATTAGTGTACGAAGAGTACTTGCCGGCTTTTGTACATTTTCTGCTTTGCTCAGGCATAAATCCATCAAATAGCGGATGTGTCTCTTTTGGAATCAACGGCAAAAAAGGTTTTTTGAGTTTGTCCGTATTTTAGAAACTATACCGCAAGGCGGTGTAGATATTGGTATTTTTCTCAAATTGCCCGAAGAAAGTATGTTGATAGTCCCCGAAGAATATATTGGCTCCTGTTTCCACCGTAAAGTTGTCATTGACTTTGTAATTTACATTGGGTCTGAGATGTACGTCTTTATCTGTCGGAGAATAGTACGTGAACAATGTGCATCGCAGGTTTTGATTCATCAATAATTTTGTCAGGCGCAGTGTCAGCAGATGCCTGTACTCATCACGCCCAGGCCCTGACGGCAGATTAGACCGATATCGTCCATAATTCAGCATCTGCTCAATGTAATATTGAACTGCTGCCGTGAAGTCTTGTCCGATTTCCTGGCTGTAGCCGACGAGGTATCGCATTTCGGAGTTGTTAACAAGAGGGTTTTTGCCGCTGTGGTCGTCGGCTGACTCGTAATAACCAAGTTCCAGATTGCCTATACCCTTTCCAATGCTGCCTCGGATGCTGGCACCATAAACGTTTAAATCCGGAAAGATTGCCTGGCCTGCGGTATTTTGTCCGCCGGGACTTTTCCAAAAGCCCCGGTAGCCGTAAAGAGCGAATTCATAGTTATTGATGTTTTTATAAAGACGGGCGGCGATTTCCGAATCTCTAAACCATCGATTGGGTTTATCGATATGCTGTATCATATCTTGGCCAGCCAGTCTCGAAAGATTTGAATTCCAGTATGAAAGGCGGTCGCCGCTTATGAAATTGTCCGAATCAAACTGGGGAGTGTAAACAATATCAAGATTTGCAAAGTCGGTGAACAAACTTATTTTGACCGCATCAGACGGTGCTTTAAGGTATTCGTTGTCTCTGCCGATGAAAAACGACTGCCAGTCCTTGGGAAACAAGTCGTTGATAAAGACAAGGTCGCCTGTTCCCCATGTTAAAATCTGTCTTCCAATCTTCAAATCCATAAAGCCAAAAGGACTGGTGGAAATATAAGCTTCGCGCATCTGGAAGTCTGCTTTTTCTGTTACGAAGTCTCCGAGGACATCACCCTTGACCTTCAGGTCTGCCCAATCCGGGTACGAGGCCAAGTCGAGCTGCAGTCGGGTTTCCATAATTGACATATCTTTTTGATGTTTATCGTTTTGGAACCGGTATCCCGACCGAATTTCGTAAAAGCCGTGCACATCAAGAGCGGAAAGCAGCCAGTCAAAATCATTCACAGGCTCCTGCTGAGCAATAACAGGCGGACAAGAGAGAACGATAAGAATTATCACGGCAGACATTAACCATCTTGAATAAATCATCTCATTGCCTCTCTTGGCGGCCTGCGAAGGTATCGTTCTGTAAATATATCTTTTAAATTGATGTTATACCTGACGTTGGTGAATTCCATCTCGGTTTTGCTGCCGGTGTTCAGGTCGGAAACAATGGATTTGACAACTGTTGGAAATCTCTGAATCTTCTCTCCTTCTTTGGCTTCGATTGTCTCGACTTTATTTGACTCGATGATACGGTAGAGCTTGTTCTTTTTGTCATAAAATTCCATTTTCATCGGCACAAAAGTTTTGGAGTCTATTGAAACGTTGAAGTAGCTGAATTCAACTGTGTCAGGTTTTTTAGGTATATTTTTAACAATGTAATATTTATCTGTAGTTTCAATAAGTTCGTGCGTATCTTCAGCCAAATTTCGTCCGGACACATCCTCATATAAAAAATCCGAACCGACAAAACTGGTGCGTTTATCGCCTGCAGCGATTCTCTTTACAAGGTCAAGGCCGGGCAGGTATAACCATCTGTCATCGTCCTTCTCAATGTCGGCATGCTTGTGGACCATAAAGACCATTTTGCGAACATCGGCTGGTTTTAGAAAATAAACATAATACTTCTGGTCTCCGCCATCCTTGATGTCCTTTCGTAGTATGATAAATTCGCGAAGTCTGGTTTGGCCTTTTTTGTCTGTTATTGTCATCTTGACTTTTGCTTTGCCGTCGTTGCCTTGATAATACGCCACAAGATTAGCACTATTAACAATCTCTTCGACCGAGGGCAGGTGTGCTGCTTCGACTATCGCTTTTACTTTGGACGCTTTGTTTGCATCTGCCGTATTCATATCATTATTCGCAAAGGATAGAGACGAAAGTATAAACATAATTGCCGTTACAAATATTTTCATATTACACCTCACTTTTATTTTTTTCTGCTCTCTTACATGCCTGCCTGCGTGACATTATCCCGCAGACAAGCGCCATTACAGGTATTATTGTTATACTGAACCAGGCCAGCCTGCTCGGCCCGAGCTTCCAGTACTGGTGCAGGTTAACAGCAACCAACCCAACCGCTGCGACGGAGATAATCAGGCAGAAACCACAATTGCAGCCGATAGATTTTGGTGCCGGCCTTAGCCTGAACAGTGCTTTTTCAGCCAGTTTTATAATGGCTGGCAGGGCCAGCAGTGTAATTGCTCCTGAGAGAGCCATTATTACACATAAGAATATTCCCACTGTTTTATACGGTACCAGGGGAGCTGCAAGCAGTGGCAGAAATCCGATGGCAATGACAAGCACATTTCTGCTGATAGCTCTGGCGGGCTCGCCGAACATTACGCCGGAACTTGATTGCCAGGAGTTTGTCTCTGCAAAACTTGCCCTTGCACGTTCGAGAAAATGTATCGCAAAATCAACGGCCATCCCTAACGTCAAGGCACTTAGCACAGCAACCGGCATGTCGTAATCTTTGCCAACCAGGCCTATTATGCCATAAATAACAACTATGGTAATGGTCAGAGGTATCATACAGATAATACCCCACAGAGGTGAACGGAAAAGTATCGTCATCATTATAAAGACAATGATGAAGCTGCCCAAAAACGATTGCAGCATCCCTAAGACCATCTTGTTCTGCCAGATGGTATTTATATATGTAAGTCCTGCCCAATCATATTTCAGCGGTACTGGCGGCGTGTTTTCAGCAAAAAAGTCATCGACAGCCTTGACGACTTTTTCCATATCTTTATTATCGCCGCTGGTCAGTTGAATCCAGATATTGGCCTTCATATAGTCGTACGTAACAAGGTGCCATAAATCCTCAGGATTATGGCTGCTTTGAAATTGCAGAAGGCATTGAGCAACCGCACCGGAAGTTTTTGGAATAATATAGCTTTCGGGCTTGCCGTCGATGAGTTCCTGGTGGACCTTTTTTACAACGTCGGCCACAGAATTACTTTTGCCGACGAGACCTGTTTTTTTCAAATGTTCCTGTAGCCTGCTGATGTAGCGCAGCACGTCGGGTTGCTTGAAAATCTTAATTCGTTCTTTCTCCAAATCAAAGAAGTCAGCCAATTCATACCACATATCAACGTATTTCTCTTCGACGGTGTTAACCTTTGTATTGGCAAAATCATATAAACCATCCAGCAAATCCTTCTTTGTTTCGGTGGTGGAGGCCTGTTCTGAAAAAATCTTTTCCATTTCAGGAATGACATTCACTGAATCCGGGTATGGTTCTTTCAATCCGAGGATTTTTTTCAAGAGTCGGCTGTGAAGGTCGTTGATGTATTTCGTTGGGAGACCTTTTTGGTGGGCTGAGCCCAAAACCAGATAGGCCATATAGGTTCCGCCGAAATGCTTGTTTAGTTCGATGTCGGCCTGGCGGATTGGGTGGGTTTTGGAGAACCATTTTACGGGATTGTCGTTTATCTGGATTTGCGTAATTCCATAAATGGCAATAGCAGTTACCAAAATGACGCCTATCAATATTGGCTTAGCTTTGTTATATGTAAATCGGCCGGTAAAACAGAGCAGTTTTGCAAGTCTATTTTGCTTTTCTATATGTACAGCTTCATGGCCGAAATTTTCAAGAGATTTTTCCTTTATCATCATTATATAAGCAGGTACAAATGTTACGGTACATATCCATGCAATTATAATTCCGGCAGCTACAAAGACGCCGAAAATCTGAACCGGTGGAATTGGTGTAAGGGCGAGAGAAGCGAAGCCGGCCGCTGAAGTAAGTGAAGTATAAAGCATTGGTGTGAACAGATTGCTCATAACCTCTTTGGCGGTATTAACCCTTCCTTTTTCCTTCGTATAAAGGTCGAAGAATTCGGATAGAATATGCACCGAGTCAACCACAGCTATAGGCATAAGGAAAATCGGTATCATCGAGCTCATAATATGCACAGGAAAGCCCAATCCAATCAGAAGCCCCATCGTTGAAATCACCGAAACCATTGCCACTATCATCGGTGAGATAACAAGAACAATTTTGCGGAAGAACAGCAGCATAAGTATAAAGATTACCGCCATTGCCAGTGGTGCTGAGATGGCCATCTGGATGAACATTTCAACACCAAAGGTGTCCTCAGCAACCGGCAAACCAGTAATGTGATATTGTTCATCACCACTGAATGTGGCAATTTTTTCTTTTAGCCTGCTGTATATACGGTAACTTAAATCTTTGCTTGTTAGCGGTAGATATAAGCAAATTGCTTTGCCATCTTCAGAAACAACTGTGCCTTTGAGTAAAGGATTACTCATCGCCTTGTCTCTGATTTCTAAAGCTTCATCCTCTGTAGCAGGCGGTTTTTTCATCAGCCACTCGAACTTTACTTCTCCCGGACCGCCTTGGCCGATATGGTCAACCGTCGATGGTGCAAGTAAATCAACTTCAATAACTCCGGCCTGTTCATCGTGCTTTTTTTCGTCCGGCCAGGAAAGAGTTTTTGCAAATTCTGTCAGTTCATAAATTCTGGCCAGTGACCCTGGATTAAAAACCCCATCGGGTCTCTTTTTATTAACAATACCTACAACTACAATGTCGTTCAACGTAAATCGCTCTTTGGTCTGGTTATGGAATACACGAACGGCTTCACCTTCTGAGAGCATATTCTCAGGGTCGGTATCAATGTGTATAAAAGGTATTAGCGCACCCAGCACCACGGTAAAGACGACCATAATTAAGGTTATTAATCTATAATGGCTGAGGGAATAATTGGTGATAGCTGACTTGATATCCATTTTCGCCTGTCCCCAAAAAATCTCTGCTAAATGCGATTTCTTCAAGAGCTTTTATCTGGATATGATAAATTAAATCTTTTTTGTTTGCAAGCTTAGTCGGCTGATTTTTTTTTGCTGAATATTGCAAACAACAAGACGGCCAAAAGCACAACGGCCGAGATGTATTTAATAACTGTCGGCAGCATCCACCCCGGGCGGGTGACTGTTTCAAAGTCAAACCAGGCGGCGATTGAATCCAGAAAAATCCCGCCCACAAGAGCACATCCTGCCACTGTAGCAAGATAGGTTATTGCAGTTCTGGCCCCTAAAGTTTTCCAGATAGTTGCGAATGATGCAGCATTGGTGGCAGGGCCGGTCATAAGAAATACCAATGCCGCTCCCGGCGTCAGGCCCTTTAATATCAGTGCAGCAGCTACAGGCACCGATGCCGTAGCGCAGACATAAACCGGTATGCCCAAAAACATCATCACCACCATTGCAGGGATACCGGTCCCCAGTTTTTCCGCAAAATAGTCATCCGGAACCAGCGCCGAGATGGCCGCAGCGACTACCAGTCCAGCCAGCATCGCTTTGCCGATGTCCCGTGGCAGGGTAATAAAACCGTATTTCAATCCTCTTCTGATTTTATGATGATTTTCTGCACCGCCGCAGCACTCGTCTGTGCATTTTGGAGGGGCCTGCGCGCTGTCCTCTCTTGCCCCATCAAGAGCATTAACAAGACCGCCCCCGACAATGCCGGTTACCAATGCCGCCAACGGCCTGAAAACCGCAAAGACAGGACCGAGAAGACTTAAAGTAACAAAGATACTGTCAACACCGGTCTGAGGGGTGGACAGCAGAAATGATATCACCGAACCTTTACTTGCACCGTGTTTGTGCAGTGACATCGATACCGGTATCACACCACACGAACACAGAGGCAGTGGAACACCGAAAATTGATGCCTTCAGTAGCGGCCATATTCCTCTGCCGCCCAGATGTTTTTCCACGAGGCGCTGCGATATCAACACAGAAAGAATTCCCGCCACGAAAAAGCCGAACAGGAGATATGGTGACATTTCAGCCGCTGTGTTCCAGAAGTCCGCAAATATCTTGCCTGTGTATTTAAGGACGGAACTTTCCTGTCCCATTTATAGGTCTCCTTATCAAATCACTTGCTGACTTCTATTGTTTCAGTTTTACTTACATTGCCGTGCAAATCTATTGTAACATCTTCAAATGCTATTTTCACCCCACTGCAGCTTATTGCCTTGCGTGCAATGTTTGTCAGCCCGAAACAGCACGGTACTTCCATATGGACAACAGTCAGACTTTTAAGCTTATTGGCCTTCAAAATTGCCGCAAGTTTTTCAACATAAAATTCGCTGTCGTCGAGTTTCGGGCAGCCAACGACAATACTGTGGTCTTTTAGCAGCTTATTGTGAAAATCACCCATTGCAAACGGCACACAATCGGCGACCAGCAGCAAATCAGAATTATCGAAATATGGAGCATTTGGCGAAACCAGCTTTAACTGTACCGGCCAATGACGTAACTGTGACTGAACGTCAGCGGTGGCGGTGTTGCTCACATCGGCCTTTTCTCGCAGCTTTTGGGCCATCTTCCCGGGGCATACAAAATCACCTTGTTCTTGAGCGGCTTTCTCTTTGGCCAGATACTCTTTTGTCGCCTGCTCGTCAAATTCGTCCGCCTCTCGCTTTTCGACCGTTATAGCATCCTGGGGACAGTGCCCGATACAGGCGCCGAGACCATCACAATAAACCTCACTTACCAGCTTTGCCTTGCCGTCGATTAATTTTATTGCGCCTTCGGCACAGGCATTGATACACAAGCCGCAACCGTTGCATTTTTCTTCATCTATTTTTACTATGTTTCGCAAAACCATTTTGATGCACTTTTTCAATTATATTTTACTTCAGCATCGCAGCCATATCTTTATCGACATTGCCAATTGGGCTGATATTGAATTTTTCGATGAGTATCTTCAGTACATTCGGACTGAGAAAAGCCGGCAGGCTCGGACCAAGCTTTATGTTCTTTATTCCCAGATGCAGCAGTGTCAGCAGGATTGCCACCGCTTTCTGTTCGTACCATGATACCACCAGCGAAAGAGGCAGCTCGTTCACATCGCAATCAAATGCCTCAGCCAGTGCCAATGCAATTTTAATCGCCGAATAGCAGTCATTGCACTGGCCTGTATCGAGCAAACGCGGGATCCCGTCAATATCACCATAGTCACGCGCATTTAATCGGTATTTTCCACACGCTGCGGTCAATATTACACAGTCGTCCGGCACTTTCTCGGCAAACTCGGTAAAGTAATTGCGTCCGGGCTTGGCACCGTCACAGCCGCCGATAAAGAAGAAATGCCGAATCTTGCCTGCCTTTACCGCCTCAACTATTTTTTCCGCCAGCCCAAGGACCGCCGTATAATGAAATCCCGTGCTCAAAGTGCCTTGCGGATTTTCAGGCAGTGGCGACCCGGACAAGGCCGTCTCGATTACCTCGCTGAAATCACGACCTTTGAGGTGCTTTACACCTGCGACGCCAGCGATGCCGCAGGTAAACATTCTGTCCTTGTAAGAGTCTTTTGGTATCATAACACAGTTGGTCGTTACTAAAATCGCACCGGTGAAATCATCAAACTCTTTTCGCTGGTTCTGCCATGCCGTTCCGTAATTGCCGACAAGATGTTTAAATTTTCTCAGCTCCGGGTAGCCGTGAGCCGGCAGCATCTCGCCGTGGGTATAGATATTAATACCTTTGCCCTCGGTTTGTTTTAGCAATTCATAAAGGTCAAGCAGGTCATGACCGGTAACAACGATTCCCGGCCCTGCCTTG
The DNA here is from genome assembly GCA_964510545.1 of uncultured Pirellulales bacterium. Lineage (GTDB taxonomy): Bacteria > Planctomycetota > Phycisphaerae > Sedimentisphaerales > Anaerobacaceae > CAYXPG01. The sequence goes on from CAZECQ010000010.1 coordinate 11,821, forward strand.
GTTCCTCTTGCCACAGTTGCCGGTGTTGGATTGCCAAAAGTTGATGTATGTACATCGTTGAGCATCTCCATAATGCGAAAATTCATCTCGCCTGCTTTCAATACCAGCTCCAGATAACGTTCGAGGTCAAAGTCAACGTTTGTTAATGTTGAGAACATCGCCTCGTGCATAAATGCGTCAACCTGCTCGTCTTTTTTTCCGAGTTCACGCGCGTGATATGCATAAGCGGCGATACCTTTTAAGCCGAAGGTAAGCGTATCCTGCAGACTCATAATGTCCTGGTCCTTGCCGCAAACACCGACTTTCGTACATCCCGTCCCGCCTGCCGTCTGTTCACACTGATAACAAAACATAATTTACCCCCTTTCATTTTTCAGCAATATCTGCATAAATATTCAACAACCGATTTCACCAAATCATATTTTTACAAATCCACTGTTAATTTCAGTTTTATTATTGCTTCTTTTTATCGCTCGTTTTTTTCATAATATCCAGACACTGCTCAGCATATTGGCACCATTCTGCACAGCCGAGGTCTATCTTCGGATTAATCACCAATTGCCCGCATTTACGGCACTTGAGTTTGGGTTCATCCTTGAAAAACTCTATAGCCTTGCCGCATCCGGGACATTTAATTTCATAAATATCATCCGGCTTCCAAAATCTCTGGTCTTGTCCGGGACATCTAACCATTTTTTCCCCTTTATTATTTGATAAAACATTTATGCACGAATCATCGTCAGCAGCATCTTGAAATTCTCCACAGCCACAACAGAGTGTGGCACATTGCCGGGCATTATGATAATTTCTCCTGCCGAAACCTCCTGCTCTTTTGCCCCTATCGTTAGTTTGGCTTTGCCATCCAGTAACTCGACGACGGCATCGTAAGGAACTTGATGTTCGCTCAATTTCTGGCCCTTATCGAATGCGAATAGAGTGATTGTTCCAACCGGCTTATCAAGAATCGTCTTGCTTACTATCGAATCAGTGGAATATTCAATCAGCTCGGTCAATCGCCGCCCCTTGCCAAGGCAGTCCTGCAGTACGTTTTTGTCCGGCTTCTTACTGCTCATTTTTCTCCTTTCGAAACCGCTTTTTTGACTTTTTCTTCTCAACTGTCTTGCTGCCGTCCAAAATCTCCTCCAATGTAATCCCGCCGAAATATCCGTCAATATATCTTTGAAGACTTTCCAGCTTTACGCTAATAGGACATTCCGGTTGTAGTTCACAACCCTCTCCACCCGGCAGGCACCTGTTCAGCCTGATACCACCTTGAAAAATCTCTACAATCTCCATCAAAGTAATCTCTGATGGCTCTCTGCTCAACCGAAATCCGCCCCTTTGCCCCATATAGCTTTCAACCAAGCCCCTCTTATGGAGCTTTTGTAGTATCTTACAGCCGATTTGATAAGGAAAAGCCCCGTCAGAAGCCAATTGCCTGGCCGACATTAACTCTCCACCCCTGTGCCGGGCAAGATTTACCATTGCTCTTAAAGCATAATCAGTATTTCGCCTCAAAATGTCCATCTTCTGTCCTGCTTAAAAACTCTAATGTTTTTCATACAAGACTAATATAGTCTTACTTCCTCTGCTTGTCAACTAAAAATTAAAGTTTCTTAAAAAAATTATTCGCCTTAAAATTCTCTCCCCGGTTAATAATTTAATATTTTAATCCCCTGTCCTTATGGCTCCTTTTGCCGGAATAAAAACCTGCTTTTCAAACCCCTTTGTAGAAGTAAAGCGGTACTCACTTGTGGATGTAAGCACCACCTCATTATCATATACAGTTATTTTAATATCCTGTTCAGGCTGCTTTTGACGAATTATATTGGCCAGCAGAAATGCCTTTTCGATGCCGTCGCCTCTTGCGTAATTTGCCACTTCGTCCGGCTGGGCCAGACGCTTGCCGTCATAAATGGATGTATTCTGAATTTTTTCAAGCTGCTTATATACGTCTGCAGCCGGCATTTCCCCAGCCTTTTGAATTGAGACCGGATTGCGTTCCAGCGCTGCCTTGATAAAAGGCCGCCAGTCACAATTTGCCATATCGCGAAAAGCATAAAAGGCAAGCTCTGCCGTACCGTTATTGTGACGCTGCTGTTGTAAACATTCGATTATCTCTTCTCTGCTTTGTTCGATACCGATTTCGATTGGGCTGGAGGGTAGATAATTCTTTTCTGAAGACGGCAGTTTTGCTTCGGTGTGAACGAAGTCAGCCAGTTCTTCAACAAACTCTCCTGTATCAGGGACATATGGTTTAAGGTATTCTATGAGTTTTTCCCGGCCGCTGCTTTGACGAACATCAACCTTTTCATTATCAATAAAGTTCATAAGCTGCTCACAGCAAATCCTGTCGTCCAGCTTATAAGGTAAGTAATCCTCGTGTGAGACCTCGGCAAGCAGCCTGCCAAATGTATCGTCGGCAATCCTCAAGCTGCTGCCGTGTTCATAGCGAAATAGGACTTCCACTTTTATGTACTTTTTCTCCTGACGGTGCTCGCGGCAGAATTGAAAAGAGCTTTGGTATTTTCTATTGAACCGAAGGAAATTAGCAATAATCAATGGAGTAACGTTGGTTGAGAGGTAATCGCCAAGCCTGCCGGCAAAATACCTGTAGGCTTCTTTCTGTATCGTTGCATCGTCGTACATATAATGCACATAGCCGCTGTTGTGGGCAACGATTGTAACGTTTTCATTTCGCAGTGCACGCTGCGCCTTATTTGAAAGGGCCGTGCCGTTAAACCACATTGTTCTGGTAACCAGCCTGCGGTTATTGGTCAGAACACCACCCTGTATGTCGATAAAATTCTGTGAGTGAAGAGGTGTCAGGAGCATATAGATGTCTTTTAAAGGTATTGAGCAGACGATAAATGCCGCCGCCGCATAAAGCGCCGATAGTGAAACGCATTCTCCTGCCCGTTTTGTGTACCCTTCTTTGTATCGAAAGGCGTCCATCGCCTCGATTGTTTCGGTTTTCCAGTATGGAATGATGTCACTGTCATATTTATCTAATCCGAAGTGCTTGCGGATATCAACATCGAAGTAGTATTTATCGCCGTGGTAGCCGAACAGGGCGTTGCTTGTAGCAATTTGCTCGGCTGAAATATACTTCTCAAACCGTTTGAGCTCTTTCTCCCTGCTTGTAAGACCCCACGTCTCAAGGTCAAGGTTAAACTCATACTCGTCTATGATGAATTGTTTGAGCCGCATCAGTTTTTTGTAGCTGCTTTTGCCCCGGAGCTTTTCAAAACAGTCCAGTTGGCGCCACTGCCAGATAATCGGGCTCATAATATTAGCTAAAACCAGACTGTACATCAGCTCCGGAAACACAAAAATTTCCATATCCGAGAGCGTTATCGCAGAAGTATATTTTTCAGACATACTCAGCTCTTTATCTTTGCTGTTATTTTCTGACATCTCTCTTTACTCCTCTGCCTTACGGCTCTCTTTTGCCAATTTCTCCAGGCTCTCCGGCATTGTCTCGACAAAGGCCCTTATCTTATCCCGCAGCTTTCTAAAAGCCGTCATAACCTCCTTTTCAGCTGCCACCATAAAAGAAGGGTCTTCGAACATCCTGTGAATGAGCTTGCCGGCCCCGGGAAAAATGGAACAGTATTCTCTGGCATTATCACAAACTGTAACGATATAATCAAACTCTATGTCTGAAACGTCATCAATGTGTTTTGACCTTTGCATTGAAATATCGACTCCCGCTTCAGCCATCACACTTGTCGCTCTGGAACTGAGAGTAGCCGGGCTGACGCCGGCCGAGTAGGCTTCAATAACATCTGATTTTAAGTGCCTGGCCCATCCCTCTGCTATCTGGCTTCGGCACGCATTACCCGTACAGACAAACAACACTTTCACTTTTTCCTTGTTCAAAGGCATAATCACTCCATATACCTGTTATAAAATCATCTGTTACGGCAGAAGCTGAACAGTTCGCAAAACTCACAACCGCTGCGGTGCCGCCCCGTGCATCCCTTCAGGATGCCAATCCGGCTCAACGCAAAGTCATATTTTACAGGGTCAGCCGGCTCGATTGCAGCAAAAGCTTCTGTTATTTCTATAGCCGCCCCCAATGAAACGGTCTTTCGCTCGTACATACCTAAAATCCTGCACAGCCTGCTCATATGTACGTCCACCGGCACAATTAGTTTGGCCTTATCGACCGACTTCCACAAGCCGGCGTCGACCTCGTCGTCGCGCACCATCCATCGCAAAAAAAGGTTCAATTTCTTACATGCACTACCTGCCGCCGGGCTGGCTAACAAATATCTCAGTCCCCGACCGGCTTGGCCGCCGTGTCGTTTGGCATACTCGGCCAGCAGCGTCTTTGAGAATTCGGCCAATGCCTGGACCGTATTATTATCGTTTGGATTGTAACCTTTGGCAAAGAACTTTTCAATACCGCCGAATTCGCCCACAACCTCCCGCAAAAGCTCCAACAAATCTGATATGTCATCGCCGCTGATAAATCTGTGCCTAAAATCCCTTAATTTTCTTCTTTCGCTTTCACCGAAATCTTTGACGAATTCGTATGGACTTTCACCCATACGTCCCAACAGGTCGCTTGCGCTTTTTTCGATTTGCCCTACTCTTCCAACGGCAAGAGAGGCCGCCAGAAAACCTGCAATTTCCATATCCTCACTCCTCGAATATTGATATACGAATTGCAGCGGGTCCTGCCTGATAAAACTGCGATGGTTGTATTTTGCATACAGTTTTTCGAGTACATCTTTTATTTGAGGCATTTTTTTATTCATCCCCTCGTTATATTACTGCTCTTTTATTATTCTTCAAGGTTTTTCTCGGTTGATAGTTCCCCAGCCAATGCTATGATATAGCAGTTGGTTTTAGTCAGCCAGATGAAATGCCTTATACCGAAACCATATAAACAATAGTTAGGCTGAAGGAACGATGAGATGAAACAAGACGAAGAATACCTCAAGCTGCTTTCCATCTTTCATTATGTAGTCGGCGGGCTGGCAGGATTGTTCGCATTATTCCCGATTTTCCACCTTATCATCGGCCTGTTTTTCATACTTGCCCCCGGAAAGTTTGAATCCGATGGGGGAGAGGCGCCACCTACATTCATTGGCTGGTTCTTCGTCATTTTTGCTGGACTATTCATAATGATAGGTTGGATATTGGCTGGCGGTATCATCACCACAGGGCGTTTCCTCGAACGTCGAAAGTATCATCTGTTTTGCCTCATCATGGCAGGAATCGAGTGCATTTTTATGCCTTTCGGAACGGTGCTTGGTGTGTTCACTATCATCGTGCTGATGCGCGAGTCAGTAAAGGAATTGTTCTCAGTCAACCAAAACATCTAGCTGACATCCTGAAGGCTGTGGCCGATGCCACTCGTTAGCTGAGATTTTGGACTTTAATGGTTTAAGGAGAAAGTTATGAAAATAGTTAGACAAATTGGTTCGTTAGCGTTTGTTGTAGGTCTGTTCACTTGCATTTTTGCCGGCATACCCTGGCACGTGCTCGTTGCCGACGACCCGGTCGTGCCGTGGTGGCTGCGGATTGCGGTCTTCGCCCTTTTAGGCGGTATCCTTGTGGTACTGGCGACAGTGGCTCTCGAACAAACCAAATTCAAGACGTCAGCAGAGGAGCCGCTGCGAGGCGAGTCTGAAGCAGGAGTTTTGCTGTTGAATTCCGCAGAAGTGCCCGGCCGCCAAACACGTGAAATTCTCGGCCTCGTCCAGGGCCATACGGTATTTGCCATCTGGCTCGGCAAGGACCTATCGGCCTTAGTGAGGTTAATCCTTGGCGGCGAATTGACGGAATATACGGAAATGATGGGTAGGGCTCGCGCAGCAGCTACTAACAGAATGATAGCGCAGGCGGCACAGATGGGCGCCGATGCAATAATCAATGTTCGCTATATGACTACGTCTGTTGTGGGCAGTGCCGCTGAACTTTTAGCTTACGGCACCGCTGTCAAGCTCGGCGAATAGTCCGCCTTGCGCAGAGGATGTTGACATCTGAGAGATTGCAGAGTAAACCCTGCTAAATTAACTTGCCGCTCTGGGCCGATTATGTTATTTCATTAGGCCGGATGTGGTTGTTAGGTTACAAGACTGTTTGCAGAAAATTACGGATTAAGAATTTTGAAGGAAGCCTTTATTATGTCTGAAAATTATGATTGCATTATAGTAGGTGCCGGCCCGGCAGGCCTTGCCGCCGCTCTTTATTCCGCTCGCGACCGGCTGAAAACCTTAGTACTTGAAAAATTCCTCCCCGGCGGACAAATCAATAATACCGATAGAATTGAAAACTATCCCGGCCTTGAACGCATCGACGGCCCGGGACTGATTCAGGTTATGCAAAAGCAGGCTGAGAATTTCGGCGCCCAAATAAAAACATCAAAAGAAGTTACCGGCCTAAAGAGACTCGAAAACGGCCTTCTGGAAGTTACCTGCGATGAAGAAAAATTCCTCACAAGAGTGCTCATACTGGCGGTTGGCAGTGATTATCGAAAACTTGGCGTCCCAGGCGAAAAAGAATTTGCCGGCGCCGGCGTGAGCTATTGCGGAACCTGCGATGCGCCGTTTTTCAAAGGCAAAAAGGTCGTTACAGTTGGCGGCGGCAACACCGCAATCGAAGAAACTTTGCACCTGACTAAATTCGCCGAAGAGGTTACTATTATTCACCGAAGGGACGAATTTAGAGCAACCAAAGTGCTCACAGAAGAACTTCTGGAAAAAGCCGCTCAAAAGGATTCCCATCTAAACGTAAAATATGACACTGTTCCGGTCGCCATAAACGGCCCGGACAAAGTCCTCTCTGTCCGGCTAAGGAACGTAAAAAACGAACAGGAAGAAGACTATCCCTGTGACGGCGTTTTTGTTTTTATTGGAATGGTCCCCAACACCGGCTTCCTGGAGGGTTTTGTCGAACTCACGGATAACGGATTCATCAGGTGCGATTGTGCATATCTTCGCACGAGTGTTCCCGGAGTCTTCACCGCCGGTGACTGCAGAATCGGCGCTGCTATGCAGCTGGCAACTGCCGTTGGTGACGGCGTCGTGGCGGCAATGATGCTTAAGCAGTATTTCAGAGACAAAAAATTCTGGGACCAGCCGGTCAGCGACCTGCTCGGCCCGGGAGGATGGTAAAAAACAATGTCCTGATTAGTCCTCTACCGCCTCAAATTCATCTTTACCAACCCCGCATTCAGGACACACCCAGTCATCCGGCAAATCCTCGAAAGCAGTGCCTGCTTCAACGCCATTGTCCGGGTCACCGGTAGCCGGGTCATAGATATATCCGCATATAAGACATTTATATTTCTTCATACTTGTGCTTCCTTTTGTTGTTGCTGTTTTGGTCCTTGTTTCGTGGTATGTCGCAGCCGTTTTGGGAGTACGCCCATGCTTGACATCACGATAATAAGCATATGTCATTGGTATTTTGCCGGCGTCGATGGTCTCGCAGGCTGTAATTTTCCCGATAAAAAGCGTATGTGTTTCGACATCAATTGTGTTGATAACTTCAGCTTCGATAAAACCCACTGAATTATCCAGAATAATTGGCGCTCCACTCTGACCTGTTTTACAGTTCACCTGCTCGAATTTATCTATATCTCTACCGCTCCTGAAACCAAACTTACCGATAAAATCCAAAGGTGTCCTTTCAGCGAGAATTGATACGGCAAAAACTCCGCTGTTGGAAATGTACTCGTGCGTCAAATTCTGTCGATTAACGCTAACCGCTACTATGGGTGGCTTAGGTGTTAGTTGAAATACCGTATTGACGATACACCCGTTGAAACTGCCATTGTTTTTCGAAGTGACTATGCACATTCCGTAACTTAGATTAAACAACGAATCTAAATCCAGCATTTCTGTCTCTCCTGAACGCTTTGGCGTCCGGCAGCTCGCCCTGAACGTATTTCGTTTTAATATGCTAATTCAGTTCCTTGCTCTTTTGCAGCAGAGTGGTGATATGGCTGAGTTCCTCATGGATAATCGCCCTGACCTGGCCTCTGCCGGCCCTGGCTGGAACCGCCTCTCGTAGCCCATAGTAAAAAACAACTGAGTCTTTTTCCGCATTTATAGCTGCATTAAGAATTTCTTTCATACTTTCATTGCCGGTCAGTGCTTGCGTCGGGCTTTTTTTGCCTTCGCTGCCCCGGGCATCAGCCATTGCATGCAGGTAAACAACAGCTTGATTGTCGAGGTCAAGAGCCGCTTCGCCACCTCCCTCTTTGTTTAATTTGCTTCTCATTTGCTGAAAAGTTGTGAGATGCTCATCTTCCATATCAGCCAGTTCGAGCAGCATTTGTTTTGTTTCTTTGTCAGAAGTGTTCTTGGCCGCTTGTCGATAAAACTTGGCGCCGTTTCGTTCGATTTCCTCTGCCATCTCAAAAATTTCATCCGCGCTGAAACTGTTACCCATCATCATTCTCCTTTCCACAATCCGTGAATGCTGCAGTGCTCTCGGGCGGTCACTTCGTTTACATCCACATTAAAATTGGCTTCAGGCGCATCACTCGGCTCAAGAAATTGTCGGTATGCTTTGCCGTCGGTCAAAATTTCAATCCATTCGATGTAATGTTTTTCCTCCATAGGATGTGGAACGTCGCCCACCTTTACTTTGATGCCGCCGTTGACTTTTTCAATCACAGGAACATGTTTTTCTTTGCCTTCATCAGCGGTTTTTTCTGTCAGATTTTCCATCGGCTTACCGCAGCAGACCAATTCACCTGCGCCGCCGTGAACCACCTCGACAATATTACCGCAGACCATACACTTGTAAACTTGAAGTTTTGCAGTCATAATTAGTCCTTTCAAAATTTATAATTTCAACCTTCGAGCCCAAGCTCTTTATGTTTGGCTAAGATTTCATCAGCCAGTCTTTCCAGAGCGGCAAAGTCATTATTTCTCGGACAGCCCTTTACCATAACCGGCTCAAGCAGTTCTACTTTAAGGTTTGAAATCAGCCCTGTAATTTGTTCAGTCATTTTACCGCCCCAGCCGTATGAGCCGATAATTGAAGCGAATTTTGTTTTTGGCCGAAGGGCGTTTGCCAGAATTGCTGCGTATGCAACCTGTGGGTGTGCTCCTGTCAGAACCGTTGGACTGCCTAAGACAATCGTTGCCGCATCGACCAGAGCTATCGCTAATTTGCCTATATCGACCGATGCAAGGTCGAACCGCTTAACCGTAATGCCTCTTTCAATCAGGGCATCTACAAAATATTCCACCATTTTTTTGGTGCTCTCGTGCATCGAAATAAAAGGCAGCACCACTTCGTTTTTGACATTGTCGCTTATCCAGTCTTTATAAGCATCGATGATGAATTCGGGCCTGTCATAAACCGGGCCATGACTCGTGGCAATCATATCTATCTCGAGAGCTTTTATTTTTTCCAGATTTTTACCGATTGCCGTCCTGAAAGGCATCATTATCTCCGCATAGTAACGCTTCGCTGCTTCATAGACTGTCGGCTCATCCTCAACGAACAGGCTGCTTGTTGCAAAGTGAGACCCGAAGAAATCGCACGGGAAAAATATCTTATCTTCCTGCAGATACGTCCCCAATGTTTCAGGCCAGTGCACCCACGGAATATAAACGAATTGGAGGGTTTTATCGCCCAGGCAAAGCGTTTCACCGTCTTCGACTGTGATGAATTTATCTTCCTCAATATGCAGCAAATCTATCAGCATCCCCTTACACTTCGGATTTGTTACCACCTTTGACTGTGGATAGAGTGTTAGAATATCGCCTATGCTGCCGGAATGGTCCTGTTCTCCATGGTGGGCGACAATATAGTCAATTTTATCCACTCCCATCTTGAGTATATTGTCTATGAGAAGCATCGTTTGAGTGGGGTCAACACTATCAAGAAGCGCTGTTTTTTCTCCGCCCTTTATCAGATAGGCGTTATAGCTCGTTCCGTCGGGCAGAGGGATTAATTCGTCAAACAGTCTTCTGTCCCAGTCAATCGTACCTACAGAATAAACGTTCGGTTTTATCTCTCGCATCTTTCCACCCCTTTTTGTTTTTAAAAGCCGTATCTATAGCACGATAGCAATAACCAACCGTGGTGTCAATCGGCAATAAAAAACTTACTTGTTAGTAGTTGACTGCCTCCAGTTCATAATGGCTTTGTGGATGAGCACAGGCCGGGCACAAATCGGGAGCTTCGCTGCCCTCATAAACATAGCCGCAGTTTCTGCACACCCACCTTACGGGTTTTTTGCGTTTGAAGACAATCCCATCGGTTATATTTTTTGCCAGAGCAACATATCGTTCTTCGTGACGCTTCTCGGCAATAGCTATGTTTCTAAAGACCTCCGCAATTTCCTTAAAACCTTCTTCGTCTGCGACTTTGGCGAACTCAGGATACATCTCTGTGGTTTCATAGTGTTCGCCTGCTGCTGCCGCCTTTAAATTCTCAAGTGTGCTGCCGATGACCCCTGCCGGAAAAGCGGCTGTGATTTCGACTTCGCCGCCCTGGAGAAATTTGAACTCGCGTTTCGCATGCTCTTTTTCCTGGTTGGCGGTCTCTTCGAAGATTGACGCTATTTGTTCGTAACCTTCTTTTTTTGCCTGGCTGGCAAAATACGTATAGCGGTTTCTCGCCTGGGACTCACCTGCAAAACTAACTAATAAATTCTTTTCTGTTTGAGTACCTTTCAGTTCCATTTCTGTCCTCCCTTATCAAAAAACTTTTTATCTACTTCCTTTTCTGCATAAATTGCAAATACCTTCCAAATATACCGTCTTTCTCAATATCGTAAATTTTTTGCTGATGCTTTTCGGAACAGATATATTGTCAAATGGCTTATGATGAAAGTCAATGATTCTTTTGCATTTTATACACTTGAAGTGCTGATGACTTTTCAGGTTCCCATCGAACCGTTTCGCATCACCGGAGCCCTCAACGGCAAACGCTGCCCCGATATCAGTTAGGCTCAGCAATGTCCTGTTCACTGTATCCAGTGATATATTGGGCAGGCTCTTTTTGACCTTCCGGTATACTCTATCGGCGGAAGGGTGTTCTTTTGACTTGATTAAAACTTTATAAACTGCTGTTCGTTGTGGTGTTACTTTCAGCCCCGCAGCTCGACACTTCAACTTAAAGGCCTCCAGCCAGTCTTTCAACTCATCGTTTTTGCTGCTCTTTGACATTAATTATTTCCCTCTTTGTCTTGCTCTGCTTTCTCAGCGTTATTTTATCACCGGCAGCGTTTGTAACCTCTTCATTAAAGTTGATATAAACTGTTCTCCAAACCGTTAATCTTAAAGTTGTGTGAATTATATCCCATTGTGTTATGATTGGGTAGGAAATTTCCTCAATTTTTCGTTTTTTTTGCAACTTTCGTCTCTAAAGGAGTTTTTGCTCTATTAATCGCAGCGGGTAAACGAGGTAATCTTTGTTTTTCCAAACAAAAATAATGGAGCCACCCTCCTCCGGGCCGCTCCATTATTGGATAATAAAACCGGCCGTATTTGACTTTATTGCTCAATACTCCGGCTTTGATTATCGTGAAAACAGGCGGGCCATTCCTCATTTTATTTTCATTTTAGCAATTAGGACGTACAGCCTGTTTTCATCTTACAAATCTGTAACTTGATTTTTGAACCCTTGCTAATCTGTAGCTTGCTAACTTTTTAATTCTTTCGTATCATTAACTATGTAGTATCTACTCTTATTTGTCAAGTGTTTTTTTTAATTTTTCAGGATATTTTTGTGTGGTTCATAAGTGCTTCCTGTTAAAAAACTTATGAAATTAACCGAAATTGAATCTATATAGGGAGGTGTGTTTGGTTTGTATCTTTGTTTTTATTACTTGCTGGAGTTCGATAATAACCTGCGCAAGAAAACCGGCTCGTGTAACTTTTAAAATAAAAACAGGGCCAGGCAGCGGAGGGAGAGGAGAAAATACCCAGCCCTGTCAAGTGCTTTTTAACTTCCACAATAGTATTATATCGGAGGAGAGATTATTTGTCAATAAATTTTTTTAAATTTTTTTAAGTATTTTCACGTATTTTTTGTAACTTCTTTTCAAAAAAGCATTTACACACTAAAAAAATATGAAATAACCAATATATTCACCGGATTAATTTTTTTTAATTTTCTTGCGTCAACGCTCGTCGGTATCAAAATCCGTAAAAGTTTAGTTTGAGTTATCACGTTTTTTTGGCGGCAGCGGTGCTCTGGAGATTTTCAGTCGCAATTGGCATCTTAGACAGCGACTGGCTTCTTCTATCGCTGTTTGTTCATCAAGACCCTGTTCTACCTCGGAAAAATCACGCACCCTTTTATCCGCTTCGAGCAGCGGCATTTCTGCCCTTTCTTTATAGGCAAATCCTTCTCTTCGTCCCAGCTGAGGATTTACTTCTTCAGCGGTAACAAATATCTGGTCGATTTGTCCTTCTCCTCCAAGATATTTATCTATAGCCATCGCAGCCCCTCTGGCGCTGTTAATTGCTTTAATTACTGAAGCCGGACCGCTTGCCACGTCACCGCCTGCGAACACTCCCTTTTTTGAACAGCTAAGAATACGTTCGTCTGTAACAATGCGCCCTCTTTTATCTACTTCTATTCCGAATCCCGCCGGCACCGATGTCTTTTGACCGATAGCTGCTATTAATCTGTCAACTTCAATCGTAAATTCACTCCCTTCAATAGGCACAGGCCGTCTCCTGCCGCTGGCGTCCGGCTCACCCAGTTCCATTCGGATGCACTCGACCTCTAATTTACCATCTTTCGCCGATGCTTTTGTTGGTGCCGCAAGGAAGCTAATCTCCACCCCTTCTTCCAGCGCATCTTTTACTTCTTCTTCAGCGGCGGGCATCTCTTTTTCTGTTCGCCGATAGAGAATAGTAACTTTGTCCGCACCTAATCTTAATGAGCTTCTCGCAACGTCTATAGCTACGTTGCCGCCTCCGACAACAGCTACTTTGCCACTGACCTCTTTTATGTTCCCGAAATGTATGGACCTTAGCAGGTATATTCCATCCAGTACCCGCTCATCGTCTTCTCCCTGCATTCCGAGCTTAATTCCTTTCGGCGCTCCCATAGCCAGGAAGATTGCGTCGAAACCGTCATCGAACAGTTTATCGAGTGATTCAATTTTGGTGTTGGTTTTTATCTTTACGCCGATTTCTTCTATATCTTTAATTTCCTTATCTAAAACATCAGCCGGCAGCCTGTATCTCGGAATACCAACCCTCATCATTCCCCCTGTATCTGCAAGCGCCTCAAAAATGGTTGCTGAATGTCCCAGTCTCTGCAGAAACCACGCCGCAGACAGACCTGCAGGCCCGGAACCTACAATCGCCACTTTCTTGCCTGTAGCCGGCGTAACTTCGACTTTTTCTTTCCATCTGCCCGTGTCCTTCTCTGCCGCAAACCTTTTTAACGCCCTTATGCATATAGCGCCATTCAGGTCGATTCTTCTGCACGCCTGTTCACAGGGATGGTCGCATACACAGCCTAATATATTCGGCAGCGGAACAGTTTGTCTTATAACCTCTAAGGCATCCTGGAATTTACCCTCTGAAATCAACTTCACATATCGGGGGATATCAATTCCCGCGGGACATGCATATTTGCAAGGCAGCAGTACTTTTTCTCGCTCCGCTTCATCGTATTCTTCCTTATCAATCAACGCCCCTGTCGGGCAGACCTCCACACACGCCCCGCAGAACCCGCACTCGGCCTCTCTCAGAGACAAATCTCCGCCGGTACCGACCGTACTGTCGATACCGCGATTGAGAAAACCAATTGCCCCGACGCCTCTTACCTGCTGGCAAATGTCAACACAGCGCCCGCAAAGGATGCATTTATTGGGGTCTCTGATAAAAAGCGGCTCATCCGCATTTACAGGCAGTGTCTCCAGCTCGGCAACATATCCCGGCAGCGCATCTTTTACACCTATCCACTCGACAACTTTTTTCAGTTGAGACGTCTCTTCAGGCTCACCCGGATATTGACTTAAAAGCAACCAGATGAGGTCTTTTCTGAGCTCCTGAAGTTTCTCGGTATTGGTATGTACAACCATTCCCTCCTGTACCTTGGTCGTACAGGCCGTCGGCAGTCCTCTCATACCGTCGATTTTTACGACACACAATCGACAGCTTCCTGTCGAGGTAAGGTCCGGGTGATAACATAAGTTCGGAACATATATTCCCGCCTCAAGCGCCGCCTCGAGCACACTTTTACCCGCCTGGGTCTCTATTTCTTTACCGTCAATATTTATCTTAATCATTTTATCGCCATAAAATCACAAGCATTAATACAGGATTTGCATTTTATGCACTTATCTTTATCGATTTTTGCATACTCTTTTTTCTTCCAATCGACGGCCCCGACCGGACAGGCCTTAAAGCATCGTCCGCATTTGGTGCACTTGTCTTCATCGACCTCAAAATCCAGAAGTGCCGTACATACATGGGACAAGCAGTTCTTATCTTTTACATGCTCCCGGTATTCCTCAGGGAAATACTTCAGAGTCGTCAGTACCGGGTTTGGCGCCGTATTGCCAAGACCGCAAAGCGCCGTCTCCTTTATTGTGGTGCCCATCTCCTGCAGGAACCTGATATGTTTTTCTTCGCCTTTGCCTTCGGTGATTTCTTCCAGCACTTCCAGCATTCGCTTTAATCCTATTCTGCAGGGCACACATTTGCCGCATGATTCGGCCACGGTAAAGTTGATAAAGAATTTTGCAATATCGACCATACACGTTTGTTTATCCATTACGACCATACCCCCCGAACCCATTATTGCTCCTGTTTTCGTAATGGATTCGTAGTCGATTGGCGTATCCAGCAGACTCTCAGGCAGACATCCACCGCTGGGCCCGCCTATTTGCACCCCTTTGAAGCCGATTCGTTTTTTCACCATTCCGCCGCCAGGCCCGAATATCAGCTCACGAATAGTGCTTCCCATAGGCACTTCCACCAGGCCGGTATTTTTCACTTTTCCCGCCAACGCAAACACTTTTGTGCCGTGGTTACCCTCCGTCCCTTTACTGCGGTACCAATCTGCCCCGTTGACGATTATATGTCTTACATTGGCAAATGTTTCTACATTGTTTATCAGCGTCGGCATGCCCCATAATCCTTCGACCGCCGGAAATGGCGGGCGGGTTATCGGCCTGCCCCTGCGCCCTTCGATTGATGCGATAAGCGCCGTCTCTTCGCCGCAGACAAATGCACCCGCACCTTCCTTGATACTGATATCGAACGAAAAGTCACTGCCGAGCACTTTCTCACCCAGAAACCCTTTTTCTCTGGCCTGCGAAATTGATATCCTCAGTCTCTTTATCGCCAGAGGGTATTCAGCCCGGCAGTAGATATACCCTTCACTGCCGCCGGTGGCGTAGCCTGCTATAATCATCCCTTCAATAACTGCGTTTGGGTCGCCTTCCAGTACGCTGCGGTCCATAAACGCGCCCGGGTCACCTTCGTCCGCATTACACACCACGTATTTCTTATCGCCTTTTGCGTTCCTGCAGAATTCCCATTTTCTCCCTGCCGGAAAGCCGCCTCCGCCTCTGCCCCTCAGCCCTGAATTTTTGACCTCCTCTAACACTTTTTCCGGCGGCATTTCAAACGCCTTCTTTAACGCCTCATACCCGCCGTGTGCTATGTAATCTTCGATGTCCTCCGGATCAATTTCGCCGCAGTTTTCGAGAACGATTCTTGTCTGTTCTGCAAAAAACTGCTTATAGTCTTCGCCCGCCTGCAGTTTTTTGACTGGCTCGCCTTTTACCAGATGTTGTTCTACAATTTCCGCAACGTTTTCCGGCTTGACATATTCGTATGTAATCCTGCCGAGTTCTTCCGTTATAATATCCACCAGCACGTCTCTGAAGAGTCCCCTGTCGCCTGTCTTTACGATTTTACATTTATCGCTAAGGCTGTGACGTTTCAGCTCTTCCGCAAAGAGTTTTTCCACCTCTTCAGCCCCGGCCGAAAGTCCGCTTGTTCCCATGCAAATAAGAATTTGGGTTTCCATCTATTCTTCCTTATCTGATTTGTATTTAGTCATCAGCTCATTGAGTTCTTCGATTTTGAGTCCTCCGTGAAAGTCGGCATCTATTGCCAAAACCGGTGCCATCCCGCAGCAACCCAGGCAGGCCACTCTTTCAAGCGAGAAATTTCCATCTTTTGTAGTTTCCCCTTCCTTTATTTCTAAATTTTCCGAAAGATAATCGAGAATGTCCTTTCCACCCATCACATGGCAGGCCGTACCCTGGCAGACCCTGATTGTATGCCTGCCGCGCCGAGTAAGGTGGAATTGTGTATAAAACGTCAGTATGCCGTATATTTCCACCGGGAAAATCGACAGTTCTTTCGACACCAGCCCTATCGCTTCTTTGGGTACATACCCGTAAGAGGCCTCAATGGCCTGCAGCAGCGGTATCAGGGCGCCTTTTTTATCGCGGAATTTCTCGATTATTTCTTCTGTTTCTCTCAGGTCAACTTTCACGGTATATCCTTTTCTTAAACTCTTGCTATGATATAAAACATAACATTATATTAATAACATATTGCCAAATCAACGATTTTGTTTGTTTTTTTTAAAGATGTCTGTCCCACCTGCATTGACTATCATCGAAGGGGCCCGATTCCACAACTCAAAATTAAAAATTTAAATCTGACTTAAGGGCGTGTTGCCCAAATCATTATCTAAATCACATTTTCTGTGTTAACTTTTCT
>CAZECQ010000011.1:0-27386 GCA_964510545.1 uncultured Pirellulales bacterium
GAAGGATTTTCGGGGTGATTTTACTTGTGGCATCTTTGCGAATGATTTTTCTCAAATGAAAAGATTCCATTAAGTCAACGGCAATTGATTTGGAAGCGTCGTTCTATTGGGATGGTGATTTACCTATCCCTTCTTTTGTGCTTTCTGGATTTTGGCCCAGGTGTCGCGCAGTGATACCGTGCGGTTGAAGATGAGTTTATCATCGGAGCTGTCAGGGTCAACGCAGAAATAACCGAGCCGTTCGAACTGGTACCTGCTAAGCGGTTCTGCATCGGCCAGCGATGGCTCTATACGACAATTTGTCAGGACTTGAAGTGAGTTTGGATTGAGGTTTGTTTTAAAATCCTGGTCCTCTGGGGCATCATCCGGATTTTCTTTTGTGAACAAGTGGTCGTAGAGCTGCACCCGGGCCTGTAGCGAATGCGGGGCTGATACCCAGTGCAAAGTTGATTTTACCTTACGTCCGTCGGGGGCATCGCCGCCTCGTGTGGCTGGGTCATAAGTGCAGTGCAATTCGACAACCTCGCCGTTTTCATCTTTAACTACATCGGTGCAGGTAATGAAATACGCGTAGCGCAGTCTTACTTCTCGTCCGGGGGCAAGACGGTAGAATTTTTTCGGCGGCTCTTCCATAAAATCCTCCCGTTCGATATACAATTGGCGCGAGAACGGGAGCTTTCGTGTGCCAGCGGCGGGGTCTTCGGGGTTATTGACAGCTTCGAGCTGTTCGGTTTTATCCTCAGGATAGTTATCGATGATGACTTTTAGCGGTTTTAGAACGGCCATTACGCGAGGCGATGTCCTGTTCAAATCTTCCCTCAAACAGTGTTCGAGAAGAGCGATATCGATGGTGCTGTTGAACTTGTTTACACCGATGCGCTTGCAAAAGTTTCTGACAGCAGCCGGTGAGCAGCCTCGGCGGCGCATACCTGAGATGGTCGGCATACGCGGGTCGTCCCAGCCGTTTACCAAGCCCTGCTGGACCAGTTGCAGCAACTTTCGTTTGCTCATTACGGTGTAGGTAAGATTCAGGCGGGCAAACTCAATTTGCTGTGAATGGAAAACGCCCAACTGCTCAAGGAACCAGTCATAGAGCGGGCGGTGGTTTTCAAATTCGAGGGTGCAAACCGAATGAGTGATACCCTCGATAGAATCTTCCAGGCCGTGCGCCCAGTCATACATCGGATAAATGCACCATTTGTCGGCTGTTCTGGGGTGTGCTGCGTGCAGGATTCGGTACATAACGGGGTCTCGCATATTGAGGTTGGGATGTGCCATATCAATCTTGGCGCGCAGTGTACGTGAGCCATCCGGGAATTCGCCGGCCTTCATCCGGTCGAAGAGGTCGAGGTTTTCTTCGACGCTGCGATTGCGATAAGGGCTGTCTTTTCCAGTTTCGGTCAACGTGCCGCGATATTTTCTGATTTGGTCGGGGTTCAGGTCGCAGACGTAGGCCCTGGCTGCCTTTATGAGCTGTATGGCGTATTCGTACATTTGCTCGAAGTAATCGGAGGCAAACAGCAGGCGGTCGGCCCAGTCAAAGCCAAGCCATCGAACGTCCTGCTTGATAGCTTCGATGTATTCGGCCTCTTCCTTGATGGGATTGGTATCGTCGAAGCGCAGATTGCAGAGGCCGCCGAATTCGGCAGCGATTCCGAAGTTAAGGCAGATACTTTTTGCGTGTCCGATGTGCAGAAAGCCGTTCGGCTCGGGTGGAAAGCGAGTAACGACCCGGCCGTCCCATTTGTTTGTCTTAAGGTCGTCGGCGACAATCTGCCGGACAAAGTCAAGTCTGACTGTTGAATTATCTGTGCTCATATTTGCAGTTACCCTTCAAAAAATGGTACTATTGTCCTGTAATTTAGTACATTATAGTTATCTGTAAAAGAATTGACAGCGGGAATTAATCAATTTGGGCAAATCCGATAGAGGCGGGCATCTGGTTCTTGACAATAAAGCCTCTGTAGCGTATTTTTAGTTTTTCGACAAGTTCAAAGCAATTGTTGAGGTTGAAAATGGTCGTAACGCGTTTTGCACCATCACCAACAGGGTATTTGCATATCGGCGGAGCCAGGACAGCCCTTTTTAACTGGCTTTTTGCCAGGCGAATGGGCGGCAGATTCGTGCTGCGCATCGAAGATACCGATACCAAAAGGAATACACCCACCGCTACCCGGCAGGTAATAAACGATTTGCGATGGCTGGGTATCGAGTGGGACGAGGGGCCTGAGGTTGACGGGCCAAACGGGCCTTACCAGCAATCGCTGCGAAAAGACATCTACGACAAATATCTAAGGAAACTTCTTGACGAGAAAAAGGCGTACTACTGTTTCGACACACCCGAAGAACTGCAGGCGATGCGTGACAAGGCCGCAGCGAAGAAAGAAAATTTTATTTATCCAAGGCCTGAAGTCTTTCCCGACGAGGAGGATGTTCAGAAAGCAAAGGCCCAGGGCAGGGAAGTGGTTGTGCGTTTTGCTATGCCTGATACGGTTATCACCGTGGAAGATATTGTGCGAGGGGAAGTTAAATTCGGCGCAGGTGAACTCGGTGACTTCATAATACAAAAGAGCGATGGACTTCCGACATATAATTTTGCCTGTGTGGTTGATGACTGTTTGATGAAAGTTACGCATGTCATCCGCGGTCAGGAACATCTTATGAATACGCCCGGCCAGCAGATATTATGGGAGGCTCTGTTCAGCGGCATGGAACTTCCGAAATACGCCCATATGTCCGTTACCATCAGCGAAAGCGGCGGGAAGCTATCCAAGCGTGAAAGGCCAAAGGCGCTGAGAAAAGCAATCAAGGCCGGGGAGGGCATCGAGCTGGACAAGCTTGCCGAGGCTGGCAATTTAACGGTTGAAGAGTTGAACGGTTTCATCGCGGGCAAGAGTGCTGTGGATATGCCGAGTGTTAATGCAATGGCTGAATATCTTGGGACCGAGCTGCCGGAAATCAACATTGTTGATTTTTCCAAGAGCGGTTATCTGCCGGAAGCAATGGTTAATTTTATTGCGCTTTTAGGGTGGAATCCCGGCGATGACCGTGAAATTATGCCTCTTGAAGAATTGATAGAGGCGTTTGACCTTGGGCGTCTGTCAAAAGCCAACAGTCTGTTTGACCGAAAGAAACTGATTTCATTCAACACCGAGCACATTCGTATGGCCGGCGAGGAAAAACTGCTTGGGTATTTTAAGGATTACTTAACAACCGTCGAATCTCCCTGTCTTTCGGCGGATGAGAAGCTGCTTGCGAGAATCGTAAGGGTTAACGCCGGCGCCCGAACCCTGGCTGATATTGAGCGCAAGAGCAGATTTCTTTTTTTGGCCAACGCCGAAATCGAGTACGATGACAAAGCGGTCAAAAAAGTTCTGTTGAAAAATGACGGTCTTGCTATACTGCAAACAGTACGAGACAAACTTGCTGCGATGGAGCAGTTTACCGAAGAAGCCATTGAGAATATGCTTCGCAGCTTAGCAGAAGAAAAACAGGTCGGGCTGGGCAAAATAGCTCAACCCTTGCGTGTTGCCATTTGCGGGACTACAATCAGCCCGCCGATTTTCGATTCGGTGGATATGTTAGGCAGAGAAAATACTCTGGCAAGGATAGATATGACGCTGAAAAAATTTGGAAGTGATAATAATAAATAATAGAAAGGGAAAGGGGGCAGGAAAATGCCATTGTTAGTAACAGGTTCGATAGGCATTGACACGGTCAGTACGCCCTATGGCGTCAGCGAGAATTGTCTTGGCGGCTCGGCAGTTTATTTCAGTATGGCAGCAAGTTTCTTCTGCGGTGTCAGATTCTTAGGTGCGGTCGGTTCGGATTGTCCATTTGATTTGGCCGAGGTTTTTGCCGATAGAGACGTTGATTTACATGGGCTGGAGACAAGAGAGCTCAGCAAAACTTTTCGCTGGAAAGGGTCGTATCACGATACTATGAGCGCAGCGATAACAGAAAACGTTGAATTAAACGTTTTGGCCGAAGCGCCGCCGAAGGTTCCCGACGAATACAAAGACAGCAGGTTTGTCTTTCTTGCCAATACGGCGCCGGACCTTCAGCTTCAATTGCTCGAACAAATTGAGAATCCTTCTTTCGTAGCTGCTGATACGATGGACTGCTGGATTGACAGCCGACTCGATGACTTAAAAGTCCTGCTGAAGAAAGTTGATGCGCTTGTAATTAATGAAGACGAGACAAAAATGCTGGCCAAGGAAAAGAACCTGATAAAAGCAGCGGAAAATATTCTGGATATGGGCCCGAGGATTGTGATTGCTAAAAAAGGCGAGTCGGGTTCAATAATGTGTAATAGTAAGGGCGAAAAGTTTATTCTGCCGGCTTTTCCAGCAATAGAAGTTAAAGACCCGACGGGGGCCGGCGACAGCTTCGCAGGGGCTTTGATGGGACATCTGGCCGAAGCCGGAAAGACCGATTTTGCCTCGTTAAAAACAGCGATTGCTTATGGAACGGTGGCTGCATCATTTGCGATTGCGGATTTTTCGCTGACAGGACTGACCTCGATAAGCAAAGCCGATATTGACAGCAGATTCGAGACGCTTCGAAACATAACACAGTTTTAACGTAAAGACGGCAAAACTGAATCTGGAGTAGAATACTAACGAATAAAAATGCGATTGTTTATAGCGATAGATATTGACGAGGCAACCAGAAAAGGTCTGGGTGATTTGCAGCAGCTGCTGCAGAGCAAGGCCGATATTAAAAAGAGTGATGTCAAATGGGTCAGGCCGGAGAATATACATCTTACGCTTAAGTTTTTGGGTGAAGTTAAAGATGAAAAAGCTGTTGATGTCTGCCGTATAGTCAAAGAGGTCGCAGGCCGGCATAAAAATTTTGAAGTGGATGTGAAAGTGGTAGGACATTTTGGCGGCAGAAGCGCCAGGGTCCTGTGGGTAGGGGCTGGCGCAGGAAATGAGCAACTGCAGCAACTGCAGGAAGATATTGATATGCAGTTATCAGAGGCCGGCTGGCCGAAAGAAACCAGAAAATTTGCCGGGCACCTGACTTTGTGCAGGATAAGAAAGCCGGCAGCAGGTATCAAGCTGGCACAGGTGAGTGAGGATTATAAGGAATATAAATTAGGAACTATAGCGGCCGATTCGGTAGTTGTGTACCAGAGCGAATTGACGCCCAAAGGGCCTGTTTATACAGTGCTGGGTAATTGTAAATTATTGGATAACGGATAGGAAAAAAGCAAACGATGTGCACTATTTAAGCTGGAGAAAAGGGAAATGGCGAAGACAAAAAAAATGAAAGCAAGCTCGGAAGTAACAGGTAAAGAAAATGCTTTGGAGCGAGTGATTGCACAAATCGAGAAGCAGTACGGCCAGGGTGCTATTATGCAAATGGATGAGCACCTGTACGCCCGGATTGAGGGTATCAGTACCGGTTCGCTGTCGCTGGATATTGCTCTCGGTGGTGTTGGTGTTCCCCGCGGCAGGGTTACGGAATTGTTTGGGCCGGAGTCATCGGGCAAAACTACAATGGCTCTGCACATAATCGCCAGTGCTCAGCGTCAGGGCGGCGTGGCGGCTTTTATCGATGCCGAGCACGCGCTGGATACGACGTGGGCAAAAAGACTGGGCGTCGATGTCAGCGGTCTTCTCGTCAGCCAGCCTGATACCGGCGAGCAGGCGCTTGAGATAGCTGAGATGCTAATAAGGTCCAATTCGGTCGACGTCATAGTTATTGATTCGGTCGCTGCGCTGACGCCAAAAGCTGAGATTGAAGGCGAAATGGGTGACAGCCATATGGGTCTGCAGGCAAGATTAATGAGCCAGGCAATGAGGAAACTTGCTGCTGTTATCAACAAAAGCAAGACTGCCCTTATCTTTATAAATCAAATCCGTATGAAAATCGGTGTTATGTTCGGCAATCCGGAAACGACCACAGGCGGAAGGGCGTTGAAATTTTACAGTTCGGTCCGGATTGATATAAGACGGATAGGAACGATAAAGGACAGCGGTGGAGCTGTGGGCAGCAGGGTAAGGGCCAGAGTGGTAAAAAATAAAATTGCACCGCCATTTCGTGACAGCGAGTTTGATATTATGTTCGATTCCGGAATCAGCTACGAAGGCGATTTAATCGACCTTGGTGTTGGCTGTGAGGTGGTCGAGAAATCCGGTGCCTGGCTGAACTACGGTGATATTCGGCTCGGACAGGGAAGAGAAAAAGCAAAACAATATCTTGCCGAGAACAAGGAGTTGCGCGAGGAATTGGAAAAGAAAATCCTCGTTGCCAAAGGCCTGGTGGCTGAGAATTGATTAGCGGCTATTGATAAATGAGCGTCTAAAATCGGAAGTTAACAGTATGCTGAGTGCAAAACAGATTAGAAGTGGCTTTATAGATTTTTTCAGGGACAAGGGACACGAATTTGTTTCGAGTTCACCGATAGTTCCCATCAATGACGAGACATTGCTTTTTGCCAATGCAGGGATGAACCAGTTCAAGGACATTTTTATAGGGTTGACGCCGCCGGAACATCGCCGAGTGGCAAACAGTCAAAAATGTCTTCGTGTTAGCGGCAAACACAATGACCTTGAAGAAGTCGGCAAAGATACTTATCACCACACTTTTTTTGAAATGTTAGGTAACTGGTCGTTCGACGATTACTTCAAAGCAGAGGCAATCAAGTGGGCGTGGGAACTTTTTACCGAGGTCTGGGGCATCAAGCCGGAAGGTCTTTGGGCAACGGTTTTTGCCGGTGACAGTAATGACGGTCTGCCGGCCGATGAGGAAGCGGCTAATTTGTGGACGAAGGTTACTCCGATACCAGCCGAGCGGGTTTTGGCCTTTGGCAGGAAAGATAACTTCTGGGAGATGGGCGAGGTCGGCCCGTGCGGGCCGTGCAGCGAAATACATATCGACCTTGGGTCTAAGATGTGTGACAGAAAAAACGTGCCCGGTCACAAATGCGGCGTCAACAGCGGCTGCGGGCGATTCATCGAACTCTGGAACCTGGTTTTTATACAATTTAACCGGGACGAAGAGGGCAAACTTGCCGGATTAGGAGCCAATTATGTCGATACAGGGGCAGGGCTGGAAAGAATCGCTGCGGTTATGCAGGAGAAAAAGAGCAACTACGATACCGACCTGTTTATGCCAATAATGGATGCGACCGGTGATATTACCGGCCACAAATACAAATCCCGGCTGAACAACAAAACCGATAATGCCTTTCGAGTCATCTCCGACCATATAAGGGCATTGGTCTTTGCGATAACAGACGGCGCTGTGCCATCCAATGAAGGCAGGGGCTATGTAATCAGGCGGATACTGCGTCGGGCGGCGAGGTTCGGCAGAGAATTAGGGATGCACGAGCCGTTTATGTACAAACTTGTGCCTGTGGTTGTGGATGTTATGGGCGATGCATTTGGTGAAGTAGAGGCACGGGCCGATTATGTTTCAACGGTGATTGAATCGGAAGAAGCAAGCTTCGGCAGAACGCTTGACAGAGGCATAGAAATATTCAACACTGCCGCCCAGCGGGCAAAAAAAACGATTGAAAAAACCATAAGCGGCGAAGATTCCTTTCAGCTTTATGACACATACGGCTTCCCGCTTGATTTGACGCAGCTTATGGCCGAGGAACGCGGGCTGAAAGTCGATACCGCTAAGTTCGATGAGCTGATGGGGCAGCAGCGACAGCGCGCAAGGGCAGCACAAAAGGGCGCCTCGTTAATGATGGCGCTGGGTGAGGTAGAACTGCCGACGACAGAAGATGCGCATAAATACCACAACGACAGATGCGAAAGTAAAATAGTCGGATTTATTGAGGCCGACAGTTTCAAAAACCAGGGCCTGATTGAAGCCGACGCCCAAGCTGGTATTGTCCTGGAGGGGACATGTTTTTATGCCGAGGCGGGTGGGCAGGTCGGTGACTGTGGTGTCATCGAATCAGAGAGTGGCAGATTCGTTGTTGAAGAGACTACAAAGATAGCTAACTGTATCATCCATCAGGGTCATATGATAGAGGGGACGTTTAATGTTGGCGAGAAGGTAACAGCAATCGTCAGTAAAGACAGGGATTCGACGAAGAAAAACCATACCGCTACACACCTGTTGCAGTGGGCGCTGCAGGAGGTGGTCGGCAAATCCGTGGCGCAGCAGGGAAGTCTGGTATGTCCCGATTACCTGCGATTTGACTTTACCTGTCCGGTTGCCTTGACGGATGAGCAAATAGAAAAGGTAGAGGAATTAGTCAGGGGGAAAATCGCTGAAGACCTGCCGGTTACATGCACTGTGATGCCGATAGATGAGGCGCAAAAACTCGGCGCGATGGCGCTGTTCGGCGAGAAATACGGCAGCGAGGTGCGGGTAGTAGCTATTGGCGCAGGGGGCACCGAGCAGGTTAAAGATGCGTTCAGCAGAGAGTTTTGCGGCGGCACGCACCTGGACAGACTCGGCTCTATTGGCGGCTTTAAGATAATCAGGGAAGAAAGTATCTCGGCAGGCGTACGAAGGATTACCGCATTTACAGGTAGGGGGCTTGCTGAGTATCTCGAACAGCGAAACGAAATTGTAGATGCGCTTTCGGCGATGCTGAAGGTCCCTGCGGAGGAACTGCCAAAAAGAATTAAGCAGTTGCTCAAAGAGAACAAAAAGCTGAGCAGGCAGCTCAAATCCGCTGCCCGGCAAAGCGGCTCGGACACGATGACTCAGGCAAGAGAGCTCCTTGAAAAGGCCGAGAAAATCGGCGAGACATCGATAATAACTGGGCGGTTGGGCGCGACCACGGTCGAACAGGGACGGGCGGCTATCGATATGCTCAAAAAGAAGGGCAAATCGGCTGCGGTCGTTTTGGGGTTTGAGGAAGACGGCAAGGCAACACTGCTTGTGGGTATGACTGATGATTTAGTCAAAAAGGGCTTCAATGCGGGCGACTTGATTAAGCAAATTGCGCCGATAATCGACGGCGGCGGCGGCGGCAGGCCCCAAATGGCGCAGGCAGGCGGGAAAAAACCCAAAAAAATAGATAATGCTCTCGCCAAAGCTAAAACGCTGATAAAAGAACAACTAAGCGGTACCTGATTAGTGCTGAAAAGTATTTTGTCTAAAAAAATGTTTTTTCATATTTTTCAGTGAAGAAAACGGGTGATTCGGTGTCTTATCCTTAAGAAGGACATCAGTTCTTCAAAAAGCGGTAACAGTCAGGCAAAGTGCAAATAATTGAGTCGGCGGGAGGCGTTGTGGTTAATTTTAGCTGTGACAATTGTGGTCGGCAAATCAAGGCGCCGGATAAATTCCGCGGCAGACGGGTGAAATGCCCAAAGTGCAGCAGTATTCTGGTAGTGCCGCAGGAGCAGGCTAAAATCAGGTTTAGCTGCCGAAGCTGCGGCAAGAAAATCAGCGTTCCCGAAACGCACGCCGGCAAAAAAGGGAAATGCCCGAAATGTAAAAGTCTTGTTGTAGTTCCAAGAGCGGAAAGAAGCGGCGTAACGGCGGACCAGCACACTTCGGATGTAAAGATTAGCCCGAAGAATGCTGATTTGGATGGCCTTCTTTTGGATGTTCAACAAAAACGTGAAGTCCCAGCTGAGACGACCGAGCAGGACAATACGTACGAAGACTTGTATGGTTTTGGTCAGACAGTTGAGCAAAGATTACAAGCAGAACAAGATGAACCCACCGGTGAACGAAAACTCCTCTGGCTTGTTGATATATTCCTGTATCCGGCAAGTGTGCCGGGCCTGATAAATCTTGCTATTTTTATCGGGGTACCGCTTTTGGTTAGTGCTGTGATGTTTCTTCTCGGTCCACTTGCTTTTACTTTGACAATTCCATTTATGATTGTAAATATCACCCTCCGTTTATACATGTACTGGTATTTTGCCGAGTGCATTCGCGACAGTGGCCTCGGCGGCTTGAGGGCTCCGGAAACCCTTGGCAACTCACCCGACTTCGGTGACATGTTTTCGCAAACTATAAGCATAGTAGGCTGTATTTTTCTTTTTTTGGGGCCGGTTGGTTTTTACTATATTTTTATTCACAAGACCGATTTGGTTTACTGGATATTACTGGGATACGGGGTTTTCTTTTTCCCGATGGGCTTACTGGCTGTTGTTATGTTCAACTCCTCTTCCGGTTTTAATCCTTTCGTTATCATCGGCTCTATATTCAGTACGTTTTTCCAATATTGCGGACTGATTATAGTTTTTTGCGGGTTCGGCTTACTAACACAAATAGCATCTGGGATACATACATCACGAGTTTTAGCTTTCACTTTTTTCTGTGGCAACATATATCTACTGTTCATTGGGGGTCATCTATTAGGCAGGTTTTACTGGCGATATCAGGAAAAGCTTAACTGGGAAGTTTAGGTTGCCGATGCTGCAGGCTCAATCCTGCTGTCGGATTTTTATGCTTTTTGCGTGTGCATCGAGGCCTTCGGCCTGGGCTAAGCGGATAATATCCTCGGAACTTTCGGTGAGTTTCTTTTTATCATATTCGATGATACTGGTTGATTTAATAAAGTCGTTACTCGTAAGTGCACTTGAAAATTTTGCTCTCATTTCAGTGGGTAAGGTATGGCTTGGCCCAGCCCAGTAGTCACCGACTGCAACCGGTGAATATTCACCGATAAATATTGCCCCGGCATTTTCGATTTTGTCGGCGATTTTCCTGCTTTGGCCACCGCATTGAATTTGCAAATGTTCTGCTGCCAAATCGTTTGCAAGATTAATAACTTCAGTTATATCATTCAAAGCTATAATGGCACCGAATCCAAGTAAAGATTTCTTGGCTTCGTTAGCTCTCGACAATTTTCCAATCTGGTTTTTCAGTTCTTCGAGAATCTTTGTGGCAATTGTTTCAGAGTTGGTTAAAACAATTGCGCTACTGTCTGAAGCGTGTTCTGCCTGGCTTAGCATATCGGCTGCCACCCAGGCTGGATTTGCCTTATCATTTGCGATTATCAAAACTTCACTCGGCCCCATAATGGAATCGATACCAACATAGTCATTGGAGACCATTTTCTTCGCTGTCTGTACCCACTGATTGCCCGGGCCGACAATCTTGTCGACCATCGGTATACTTCCCTTATCGCAAGCTAAAGCTGCTATTGCCTGTGCACCACCGATGCGATAGACTTCATCGATTCCCAGCTCAAAGCAAACGGCTAAAGTTACCGGATGAATACTACCGTTATACCTCGGCGGCGAAACCAAAACTATTTCTTTCACGCCTGCAACTTGTGCCGGCACTGCGGTCATTATCACCGTAGAAGGCAGTGGAGCTGAAGCCCCCGGCACACAAATACCAACGCGCTTTATGGGGGTGTATTTAATTCCCGTCCCGCCGGAACAGCTTTTATTGCTGCCGATGAAGATTTCGGTTTGATACTTCTTTACATTTTCAATTGCTTGACGAATGGATGCCAAAAGTTCAGGTTTGTTCTTTTCAATCTCGCTATGCGCGTTTTCTAATTCTTGCACGGAAATCCGAAAGTCTTGAAATGTTAACTTAACTCCATCAAACTTTTCTGTAAATTCCGCTACTGCTTCATCACCTCCATCTGAAACTTTGCGAACGATTTTCAGCACTTCAATACTGCCCTCACTATCATAGCCAGCAAATCTCCCGGCCGGTGCTTTTTTCTCCCGTAACTTCTCTAATCTCTTATTGAAATCTGGCTGAGATGCTGAAATCAGGATTTTGTCGAGTTCTTTGCTCACTGCTTTGTCCTTTATCTTGGGAAATTTTCGTGGCTGTGAACCCATACAGCCTTTTGGCAGAGCAGGTAATGTCGTCCTTTATATTCGGTTACAACGCCTGATATTTTGAATCTCATTGGTTCGAGTTCTGAGTGCTGTTTTATTTCTGCCCGCTCGAGTGCCTTGCAGGGCAAAGCCGGCAGGGCCTTGTTTCCAAGACCGCGACCGAGAGCGTCCAGAACAAATTTCGAATTATAGATTTTCAGATTTGAACTATCGGCCTGTTCGACTAAAAATGCAGTCCTGTTGGACAGGATAAAATCCTGCTTCTGTCGCTTGTTGCCGGGGTCTTTGCTGTCTGGATTTATTGTGTTTGGGGTGCCTCTGAGCTTGACAGTGCGAACGGCCCGCTTTTTGCTAAGCCTGTCCACTATTTCCTGCGGTATGGCCAATACATCGTTCGGTTCATTGATAGCTATCCGGGGCTTTTGTTTATTCTGTGTCGATGGTTTCGGTTCATTGATTATGCTGACAGGCAGAGAATATATGGGGAATATAAAATTTCTGTCTTTATATTCGGTTATCTCGCCCCAGAGCCGAAAGGTTTTCTCCGGATGTTCATTGGCATCGGCTATCATCTTTTCCAGCGCCGATGAGGCCAGAAGCCCCAGGCTGCTGCCTGCGGCGATTTGACTTCTCTCATCGCTGAGCTCTGCCGCAAGCTCAAAGAGCCATATATCGTTGCCGCTGGCGGGGGCGGTTAATTTCCCAACAATGCCGGTCAGCGCAAAGCCGTCCCGCAGGATGCCTTTGCGGGACAACCCGGCGCCAACTGCTGCAATGGGGGCGCAAAGACCTGCAACAAAAGCTACGAACAAGATGGCAACTGCAAATCTCCTGACCATTATCGGTACACCTGCGTAAAAAAACAAAAGTCAAACAGACCCTGTTAAAATATCCACAGCCTGCTCCGGGCCGTCGGCCTGGTAAATGCAGCCGATACTCTCAGCGTTGTCCCTGACTACCAAATCAACGAGCGGCTTCCAGAATTCGCCTACAAGTATAATCGGTTTTTGCTCCTTAAGAAAGCCTTTGTTTTTTAATTCCCAGACTTTCGCCAACTCGAGCAGCGTTCCGGTGCCTCCGGGCAGTATGATATAGGCCTGGGCGAGTTTTATTAAGGTATCGAGGCGTTCATCGAGGGATTTGGTAACGATTGTCCGGCTGATATATTCGTTGGCCTCAGCAGAAGCAAAGGCCGAGCAGGTCACGCCGATGGTTTCGGCACCGTTCTCGGCGGCGCCTTTGGCCGATGCCAACATTGCGCCGCCGTAACCGCCGTTGACTATTACAAAGCCGCACTTAGCCAGAAGTTTACCTGTCCGGTAAGCGAGTTCATAAGCCAAATCGCCTGCTTTTGCTCTGCCGGTACCAAAAACGGCCACAGTTTTTTTACTCATTTGCCTTTTTACTGACGTAACTCAACAGGCCATCCGCAAGCAGGACTTCTCTGTCCCGTTTTGAAAGCTCCAGTTTGCCGGTGAACTCGGATGAACTCGTCTTGTTAATAATCTTAACTTCGTCACTGCCGCTCTCTACCGCCTGGCGAAGATTGTCTATCTGAAATTCGTCACCTTCATTTACTTTGTCGTAGTCGGTCGGGTCGGCAAATTCTATCGGTACGATACAGAAATTGATTAAATTGGCCTTGTGAATTCGCTCCATATTTTTTGCAATGACGGCCCGGACGCCCAGATACATCGGGCAAAGTGCGGCGTGCTCTCTTGATGAGCCTTGGCCGTAACTTTCACCGGCTACGATGATACCGCCAATGTTGTTTTTCTTTAATTCAAGGCAGCGCTCGGCAAAAGTCGGCTTGCCCTCTTCGTTGAAGCAATTGAACACCACCTTTGCGTATTCGGGAACGTTCGAGCGCAGCTTCAGGTAAATGCCGGCAGGCATAATATGGTCGGTGGTTATCTTATCTTCGCATTTGAGCAGGACTTTTGCCTTCAGATTCTGCTTCAAAGCAGGCGGCGCTTCGGGCACAACTATGGTCGGGCCGCGAAGTACCTCGACTTTGGCGGCCTCTTCTTCACTTAAGGGTTTGTCTATCATACTGTCATCGACATCGAATTTGTCCGGCAGTGGAACTGTGGGATATTCGATGCCAAAGAGCTTCGGCAGCTCTCTGGGGTCGGTAACCTTTCCGGTAAGTGCGGCCGCTACAGCGGTTTCCGGGCTGACCAGATATGACTTATCGCCCTTTGTGCCGCTTCGGCCTGCAAAATTTCTGTTAAAGGTTCGGATTGTTACGGTCTCGTTGGCCGGTGAAAAGCCCTGGCCGATGCATGGGCCGCAGCCTGCTTCAAGAATTCTTGCACCGGCTTCGATGATGTCGGCCAAAGCGCCGTTTTTGGCCAGCATACTGAGGACCTCTCTGCTGCCCGGTGCAACTGCAAATTCGACATCATTGCTCGTTCTTTTTCCCTTTAAGGCTTTGGCAACTGTCATTAAGTCGGTATAACTTGAGTTTGTACAGCTTCCAATGATTACCTGTCTTACCTGCAGTCCTGCAACTTCGGCAACGGTTTTTATATTACCCGGTGAAGACGGACACGCTGTCATCGGCTCGACCTCAGAGAGATTTATTTCTATTATCCGGTCATATTCGGCGTCCGCATCGGCGGTGAGGGGCTTGTAATCCTGCTCTCTGTCCTGGGCGGCGAGAAACTTTCTGGTCTGTTCATCGCTGGGGAAGAGACTGGTTGTTACGCCTAACTCGGCGCCCATATTTGTAATCGTTGCCCTCTGGGGCACCGAGAGAGTTTCGAGACCATCGCCGAAATATTCGACGACGCAGCCGACGTTGCCCTTTGTAGAAAGAATGCTGAGCATCTTCAGTATAACGTCCTTTGCGGTAACCCAGTCGCATAATTTACCTGTCAGCTCGACGCCGATGACCTTCGGGCTTTTCAGATAGAACGGCCCGCCGGCCATAGCGACGGCCACATCCATTCCACCTGCACCTATTGCAATCATCCCTATTCCGCCGCCTGTGGGCGTGTGTGAATCACTGCCCAGTAGTGTCGCCCCGGGTTTTCCGAACCTTTCCAGATGGAGTTGATGGCAGATGCCGTTGCCCGGACGGGAATGGTAAACCCCTGATTTGGCAGCTACGGTCTGCAAATATATGTGGTCGTTGTGGTTCTCCGGGCCGAACTGACTCATATTGTGGTCAACATAACTGACCGACAAGTCAGTTTTAACACTGCCGCCTCCCATTGATTCGTAAAGCAGAAAGGCCGTTGTGCCTGTGGCGTCCTGCGTAAGGGTCTGGTCAATCCTGATACCAACCTGCTCACCGGCGGTGAGTGTGCCCTCTAACAAATGGCTGGAAAGTATTTTATATGCAAGTGTCTGTCCCATATTCAGTCTCCCTAAAATATTTTGTTTATCACATCTAAAAAACAAAAATCGCACCCTAACAGAAATATATGTCAAAAGCAATTTTGATTTTCAATATATTTCTGGAAATTATTTAAAAAAATTGTAAAAAGGGTCGTGGTTTGAGATAGTTCTCTGGAAAAAAGCGGCCCTGTACAGTTCTGTACAGGGCCGCAATTATGCAAACACGTTAAAAATCAATCCCACCTTTAGGGGCTTTTATAAATTGTTTCATTTATAAATTGTTTCATTGACCAGTACTGAATCTTCCTCGCCCCAGGGTCGCCAGTTACCATCATGAGCCGCCTGAAGAGTAGTAATTGGGGAACCAATCTGCATTATTTGAGGCTTTTGCGCCGCAGACATAGCGGAGCTTTTCATGCCCCAGGGTTTCCAGATATTGTCATTATTGACGCCGCAATTTGGGAACCTTTCGAACTTGACGTGTGAATCATTAAAGAGGACATTTTGTCCTTCCCGCTGATGCGCTGCGGTGCTACTCTTTTTATCCGGATCCAGGTAGGAACCATCCTCGGTGTCTAATACCGGTTCTCTAAGCTCGTTGTCACCGATGACAGGTTCAGCGTTTTCATCAAAATAAGGGTTCCTGTCTGCAGCGATAGCACAGCCGGGGTTGGTTACCGTCGATACAGCATAACTTATATTGTTATACCAGAAAGGATTATTGTAGGAATAGCTGCAGTATTTGCCCGGTCGGGCCGGAACTGGCCCGAAATCCCAAGCCTCAGTGATATCGGTGATAACCACACCGGGTATCTCCGAGAGCTGGAAGACCGCGCTGCCAACATCACCCTTGCAGATAAATTGCTTGGGTTGAGCATCGGCAAACTTTATCAAAAGATAAAAACAGGATGTAACGCTTGAGCTATCGGTCCAGACATCCGGACGCAATAATGCCTGCCATGCGGCCGTATCTCCCCACACGGGAAGTGGCCTCCTGTCCCCTCCAATTGGATATTCCTCGTGGTTGTCGGTGCTGTACATTATCATCGACTTACCGATACCCGAGAGGTTGGTCCCGCAGACCATTCGGTGGGCGAGCTGCTTGACCTTTGCCAGAGCAGGCATCAGGATTGCCATCAACAACGCGATGATGGAAATCACAACCAGCAGCTCAACCAATGTAAAACCTTTCCTTTTCATTTTGTTTCTCCTTTACAATATTTCGAGATTCGCAAGAGCGGCTGTTTTTAAGGCCACTTCAACTATTTTCAAAATAAATAAATGCGACTACGTCACACAACAATATATAAGCACTGTTTTTTTGCGAATCTCTTTTTGATTTTATTATTCGCCTAAAAACAGCCGGTTCCAATTCGTAACTCTGAAATTTGCCAATAACACTCATACAACAAAGTCTTTCAATCTAAAGGAGCCTAAGTTCTAAGCTAAAAAAGCTTTCAAGTATTTTATCACAGCATTTTCAGGCAGGTTTGGGTTATGAAATGACGTTTATTATGATGACGATTTATTATAATAAGGGTTCCAAACCTACCCATATCGTCACTTTAATAATAACACCAAATAGTTATTTAGTCAAGATAAATTTCGTCAAAATCCTCAAAATTCTTGAAAATTTTTGTAATTTGCGTATTATCTGTATTTTCCTGTTGGCCAGGTGGTAAAGAATCAGAGGCTATGAGAGCTAAAAAAAACGCAAAAAATGTAAAGAAATTACTCGAAAAACACGAACAGGGCCATCTTTTGGCGTTTTTTGAGCAATTAAGCACGACTGAAAAGCGGAATTTGCTTTCCCAGATTGAGCAACTGGATTTATCAAGAATAGATGAGTGGGTAGCAAAATATATTAAAAACCCCCTTTCTGCTCCCACAGGTGGTGAAATTACGGCTGCCGGCAGTTATAGCCCTGAGCCGCTCGACACCGGGCAAAAGCAAAAATACGCCGAGGCTGTTAAATTGGGTAAACAAATAATCTCAGAGGGCAGGGTGGCCGCTTTCGTCGTGGCCGGAGGGCAGGGAACCCGCCTTGGTTTCGACGGGCCAAAGGGAGATTTTCACATTAGCCCTGTTAAAAACAAGACTCTGTTTCAGATTTTCGCCGAATCCATCGCGGCCGTCTCCAAAAAATACCAAACCCCCTGCCCCTGGTACATTATGACCAGCCCCCTTAACCATACTGAAACGGTAGAAATCTTTCGCTCAAACGGCTATTACGGACTCAGAGAACGCGATGTCTTTATATTTCAGCAGGGCACCCTGCCGAACTTTAGTTTCGATGGCAAAATCCTGTTATCTGAAAAGAGTAATATTGCCTGCTCACCGGATGGCCACGGCGGAAGCCTAAAGGCCATTTACAAAAGCGGAGCACTTGAAGATATGAAAAAAAGGGGCGTGGAATTAGTCAGCTATTTCCAAATCGATAATCCATTGGTTAATATTGTTGACCCCCTCTTTATAGGACTACATTCGCTCGACAAGGCCCAGATGTCATCTAAAGCCGTACTAAAAACAGGGCCGAAAGAAAAGGTCGGCAACTTCTGTCTGGTCAACGGCAGGGTAACTGTCATCGAATACAGCGATTTGCCGGACGAGCTGGCTGAGATGCAAAATCCCGATGGCTCACTGCTATTCTGCCTCGGCAGTATCGCAATCCACATCATCAATTGCAGTTTCATTGAAAAACTAAATAAGAAAGGTTTTTCTCTGCCGCTGCACCGGGCAGACAAAAAAATTCCGCATATTGATGAAAATGCAGAGCTTGTGGAACCTGATAAGCCAAACGGAATAAAGCTGGAGAGCTTTGTTTTCGATGCTGTACCACTGGCTTCGAAGTCTATAATTTTACAGACCATTCGCAACAATGAATTTGCGCCGGTCAAAAACGCTGCCGGTATCGACAGTGCCGAAGCCGCAAGGGCAATGATAGTGGCACGTGGGGCGGCCTGGCTGGAATCGGCCGGCATCACTGTACCAAAAAAAGCTGACGGCTCTGCCGATTGCCTTATTGAAATAGCGCCGAGTTTTGCATTAGAGAAAAGTGATATCAAGGCAAAAGTGAACCAGATACCCCAAATCAAGCCAAAAGACAAAGTTTATCTGGCCTGACATAACCGCAGCTACACTATCAGCATCGCATCACCGTAGGAATAAAAACGATACCGCTGCTCAATGGCGTGATTGTAAGCGGCCAGAATGTTATCGAGACCGGCAAAGGCTGCAACCAGCGCCAGCAGGGTGCTCCTGGGAAGGTGGAAATTTGTTACCATAGCATCGACGAACCTGAATTTATAACCGCCACTGATGAACAAATCCGTTGTGCCGCTGGCAGGGATGATTTGTGAACTTATTGCGGCGACGGTCTCCAGTGTCCGCACACTGCTTGTGCCAACGGCGATTATCCGGCGGCCCTCTTCTTTTGCCGCATTGATTATCAGGGCGTTTTCTTCATCAATACTGAATTGTTCCTGATGGATTTGGTGCTGCTCAAGATTATCTGCGGTTATCGGCTTAAAAGTACCGATTCCTATATGAAGGGTGATATATGCAAAGCAGATTCCGGCGCTTTGCAAATCCTCGATTAGCTTTTTTGTAAGATGCAGGCCGGCCGTTGGTGCCGCAATCGCTCCACTACTTCTGGCATAAACGGTTTGATAGCGATTCGCATCCTCTTGCGAAGCAGCGGCATCGTCTGTACGTTTTATGTAGGGTGGCAGCGGAGGAAAACCTATCCGGCCAAGGATGGCTTCGAGTCCTGCCTCTGTCTCTATCTTCAACCGGTATTTACCTCCACGGTTCTTTTCGAGCAGAACTGCTGGGCAAAAATCCGCTTTGGTTTTGGTCCTTAGATAGATAATTTCGCCGATTTGAAGCCTGCCTGCCCCTTTGAGCATCACTTCCCACACACCTCCAGCGGTTTCTGACAGAAATAACCCTTCGATTCTTCCGCCGGTTTTGCGACGGCAAAAAAAACACGCAGGAAGAACTTTTGTATCGTTAATGACAAGACAATCCCCTCTCGACAAAAAATCGCCGAGCCGGCTGAAACTGCTGTCGATTAGTGCGCCGCCCAAACGATTAAAAACCAGCAGTCTTGAGCCACTTCGAACATTACTTGGATGTTGAGCAATCAACTCACCGGGCAAATCGTAATTGAGTTCTTCTGTCTTCATAACTAAAAAGTTATCAGACTATTTGTTAAATAACAAAAAAATTTTAGCACTATAATAAATCAGTTTTCCCGATTCGATTACAACAGAAAATTTAATACAAAAGCAGCCCGGAACAGGAGACGATACAGAACCTGTGAATTCAACTTAAACCAATACGTAACAAGGACCGGGCGATGACTTCGAAAGAATATTTTGAGCAAACATCTACAACGATTGCCTCTTTGGGCAAAAACGAGCTGAAGAGGAAAATTAAAAATTTCAAAGGCCGGTTTAAGTTGGACTTCAGCGAAACTTATCTCAACTCTCTGACTGTTGACAGATTAAGGCATATCCTTCTGGCTGCGTCGATAAACGCAAAGCCGCATAATTAAAAAGTCTCTTGCCGTTTATAAAATATTGCTGCTGCTGCTTTTATGACAAATCCACTCGGCTATATAAATGTGATTATCTCAGGGCTTATTTGTACATCCATAAAAAAGCTGGTTTTGAGAGAGGTTCTTTTGGCATTCGTTCACATTAGTAGTCTTTAAACTCTTTCATCCAGTCCGGCCATTCTGGTACCTCAGCTTCCTTCCAATTGCGATGCCATCTGAGTTTCCACAGTTGCTTAAGACCCAATTTTCTGACGGAACTGTCCATAAAGACACCGTTTATCGTTCCTTTGCTGTGCCGGTCGATGCAGAAATGAGGCATTTCCGGTATGTGATACGCATTTGCAGCTAAGTTGCCCGCCGGTGCGGGCGGTCCATTTACGGCCGGTGGCGCGTCGGTGCCAGCCGGTGCTCCTCCAGGCCACCAACTGTCCAGAAAAAGCGGTATCTCACCGGCACGTTTGACATTCATAGTCTTCCAATGGTCTTCAAGCTTTCTGCCCCAGAGATTACCCCTTATGTACACATTTGCATTGTAAGCCCACAAATTCATTCCGTAGCTGCCAAACTCGTTGAAGCCGGCTCTGGCTCGCCAATCCCAGGCGGTGTAAGGCCCGCGGCCGCCTTCCCCGCCTCTGCTTTCTCTGCCATTGGACAGAAACGCACTTCGGGTTTTCGTGTTTCCAATGCCTTATAATAAGGCTTTAATGTTATCAGCCACGCCCCGCGGGTCCACGGATTTGTGGGCGCCGTTATATCGCCGGTCATAAAATAACCATCGTTCTCTTGCGTGTACATCGAGAAGAGAAGACCCCATTGTTTCAGGTTCGACTGGCAGACAACCGATTTTGCCAGGAATTTCGCCTTGTTCAGTGCCGGCATAAGTATCGCCATCAACAGTGCAATGATGGCGATTACCACAAGAAGCTCTATTAGTGTAAAGGCCTCTCGATTTTGCATAAAAAGTAACTTGCTACCTATAGATAATTTCCTTCCTCTATTCCGCTATGAATCGGCCGGCAATATTCAACGGCAACTATACGGCTCTCTGATTATATTATATCTGCTCTTGCGCAGTTAATATGCTATTTCCAGAGCTTCCAGAGGTTAATTTCCTCATGAGCGCTGAGCCCGCCTCGGTAGTCTGCTCCTTTGGTGCTGACATGGCCGGTGTGTCCGTCGAAGTAAAGGGCGTTGTAGCCTTTACCGTGTCGCCGCCGGGCAATGCGCCGGCCCAAGGCGGCATTGACCTCCTCGTCAGAGCTGGGAAGGTGCGACACATGCTGTATATCTGCTTCGCCGGTACCCCTGTCACCCATTTCTCTGATTATTTTTCGCCAGGGGCCGGCCTCATTGTCGGCAATATAAATAGTCCTTGAGAGATGGCGATAGAGTGTCAATTTGGCCGGTTTATCTTCATTGGCTGATTTGCCTTCAAAATCATTTTTACCTTCGAATTCCCAGTTGTTAATTACATAGCAAAGGGCCTGTTCCTTGTTGGGGTAGCTTGGGCAGCGATATATATTCATATCGCCGAAAGGGTCATAGCGCTGCCCAAAGTCCCTCTTTGTAACGGCTAAATACGGCATAAAAAGCATAAACCACATCCGGTCGTTACTGACTGCGGCGATATTTGTGCCGCGAGGGACCTCTTGGTCATTGTCATCAGCATACATATTAGCGGCCACTCCGATTTCCCCTAATTTAGAGCGGCAAACAATTCCTCTTGCCTGCTGCTTTGCCATATTCAGCGCAGGCATTAATATCGCCATCAACAGCGCAATTATGGATATTACCACCAGAAGCTCTATTAAGGTAAAGGCGGCTGCAAACCGCCTGTCTGCACTGTTACAAAACTTTATTTCCAAGGGACTAAACACACCTCGTTTTTCCACAATATCCACCTCTTTGATTAAACCTACTTTCCCGTGCTATTTACGGACGAACATTACACGGCGCTCAAATCAGTGGACTATTTATTCTAATAGTTGCGCAAGAGCGCCGCTATTGTTTTTTTCAGCAGCGGCTATCTACTTCCAAAGTCTCCAGAGTTCCATTTCTTCATGTTCACTCAATCCACCTCTGTGGTCCGGGCCGGTGGTTTTCAGAAAACCGGAATGCCAGTCGAAATACAGGACATTGTAGCCGTTTCCGTGTCGATCGCGTGCAATGCGCCGGCCTAGTTCCCCTTGAGTTGCAGGTTCGTCTTCGGAACTGGCCATATGCGTCTTCAAATACATATCGACATAACGGCCTGCTACGTCACCTGCTTGCCTGACTATCTCCCGCCAGGGACCATCTTCATTGTCGGCAAGGTAAACAGTCCAGTCGAGGTGCTTGTACGTAGTCAACCTTATGTATTCTTTTTCCCTGTACTCTTTTCCTTCTGTGTAATCAACCCAATCCCAGTTGTTAACGACGAAACAGACGGTCTGTTCCTTGTCAGGGTAGCTGGGACAGCGATGTATCTTAACGCTGCGGTAATCCGGGATGTTCTGCTGATGGCTCAGATAGGGAAGAAAGAGTACGAACCAGGGTATTGGAGCTTGTGACCAGGCGCCGCGCGGGATTTTATCGTTCCATGCGTCGGCATACATCTGTGCCGCTATGCCGATTTGCTTAAGATTCGCCCTGCAGCTAACTGCCCTGGCCTGCTCCTTTGCTCTGTTCAGTGCCGGCATCAATATCGCCATCAACAAAGCGATAATGGCAATCACCACCAGAAGCTCGATTAACGTAAATGCCTTTTTGCTCATAAAAACTCCTTCTTTTCAAAAATTACAACTTTCACCTTATATATAAACACCTGCGCCCACTCGTCGCAGCAATTCTCAAATTTCCTCTCAGCAGCCCAACAAAGCAAAAAAAAACAATGGCTTCAGAGATTACTCTTATCTGCCAAATTTAACTTTAATAGTCTTTGAATTTTTTCATCCACTCAGGCCAGCCGGTATAAGGTCTTCCGCCGTTACCGGCCATAGTGTATGAGTTGGAAACATTGAAACTTCGGTGCCATTTCAACGTCCATAACTCCTTGAGCCCAACTTTTCTTATTGACAAATCCATAAAAGAACTATTTATCTGTCCTTTGTGCCGGTCGATACAGAAGATGTCCATATAACCTGGGGTGGAGGCACGCTTGGCGTCATCCTCCGCCGGCGGCGGGTCGTCATCCATGGGAATGCCGCCATAGGACCTGGAATCCAGAATTAGGGGCACTAAATTTGCCTGCTTGACATTCCTGAAGCCATTCCACAGATTTCCTCTTCCGTAGTTGTTGTCGAAATTACTCGCCCAGGTCGTACTCTTGGGAGGCCTTGCGACATCACAGACCCAGTCATTCATTCCGTAGCTGCTGTAGTAACTGCCGGCCACCGCATCAAATCTGGAGCCCCAGGGGGAGCTTTTTGACCCTTCCCATTCTGAGCCGCTGCCAAGCTTGATACCAGCACTGAGTTTCGAAGCCGATGGACAAAGACGTATTTCCGGTTCCTTATAATACGATGCCAGGGCCCTGACCCACTCACCATACTGCCTTCCAGGTGAGGGCATACCCATAGTTATAAAGTTTGCCCAGGCGTTCGCATACATCTGGCAAACAAGAGACCATTGTTTCAGGTTCGACTGGCAGGTTACAGCTCTCGCCTGTTCCTTGGCCTTGTTCAAAGCCGGCATCAATATCGCCATCAAAAGAGCAATAATGGCAATTACAACCAACAGTTCAATTAATGTAAATGCCTTTTTTCCACTCATAATATAAGCTCCTTTCCGTTCTCTTTCCATCAATAAACGGCCTTTTTCAAAAGTTGCTGCTTATTCCACAGGTTCTTTTATTCTATCACGGTTCTGCTCGTATTTCAAGCAATAAATAAAATATTTCTCAGGCTTTATACGCTTATTTTACCTCCTTTTGGAGCATTCTCCTCTGTAGTCCGATTAATTCCTCCGGGCTGACTATTTTTGTGCGCAAATCAGCAAAAATTACTTTATACCGCCCTTCGGATACTTTCCACTGCATAAGAACCGAATTGGCGTCCTCAAGGTCAACTCTGTCGCCGTAATAGGCAACATCAATGCCCTGGCTGATAAGATTCTCATAATAACCCGACACACCGGCCAGGACCCCGTCGCCGGTGCTTTCACTGCCCAAAAAGTAGCTTATCAAGAGCCTGCTGTCCTGGAGTATCCCTTTGCCTTTGGAACTTTTGCCGCCAAGCAAATGGGCACACAGGAGCATCGTTAGAATTATAACCGCTGCCGCCGCCAATTTGCTTACCCTTAAATGAATGACAATATTGACGGTATCCATCCCGCCTTTATGTGGCGCCAGTGCCTGCGGAACCTGGCCTTTTATCTCATCGGCAAGCCCGCCCCGAACTGGCTC
Organism: uncultured Pirellulales bacterium; assembly: GCA_964510545.1. Taxonomy (GTDB): domain Bacteria; phylum Planctomycetota; class Phycisphaerae; order Sedimentisphaerales; family Anaerobacaceae; genus CAYXPG01. The sequence continues at coordinate 24,026 of CAZECQ010000011.1, forward strand.
AGCTGTGGCATCCGCCAATTCGTCCAGATACTTTTGCAGTTCTTCGTTTTTCATCTTACCGTTTTGCTCCAAAACTACTTCTTCCGTTTCTAAACTCATTTAACAAGATGCGCAAAATTGGCCCGGTGTTCCCTAAATTTTTAAATTTTTTACATAATTATTCTCTGTTCCACCGCATTATTCTTTTTAACCGGAAAAACGACGTTTTTGGCCTACCTTTTCATGTTAAACTAAAACGCAACAAGCAATTTGACAGTAGGTGCGGGCTTTTTGACAGTAGATGCGGGCTTTCCACTGGATCAATACAAGCAGTTGACGCACTTAACAAGCAGTTGATGCACTTAGGTCCGAAAAAAACCGGCAAAACGCAAAAAAAAAGCTGGAGAGGTTACAATCTCCAGCTTTTAAGAGACAGCTTTTTTTAAATAATATAGAGCAAACTTATAAAATACTAACTGCCTCAACACCAAAACGTTATTTAGAAGAAAAGAACTCTTCAATACAATCTCCATTATACAACCCGGAGCAAACTTTGCAAGCTTTTTTTTGTAATTTCTCCATTTTTTTTCACTTTTTTTAATTTCTTTCCATCTTCCTCTATTTCCGTCTTCCTCTATTTTCATTCATTCTACATTTTCTTCCTCTCTCTCTTCCATTTTTCATTCATTTTTTTCACGTTTTCTTCCATTTTTCATTCATTTTGCCCCATCTTCTTTCTTTTTTCTTCCATTTTTTGCCCAAATTTTTCCTAATTGTCAATTTTTTGCGCAAAAATTCTATGTTATTAGCTCCCTATGGCCATTATCAGCACTGAAAAATGCCTTTTCTACTGAAAAAGGGCTTTTCCCCTAAGTTTGCTTCTTTTTTAATATTTCCACAACTAAACCCAACATTTAACCACCCGCCTGCTCAGCTGGGATATCGCCCCGAAGCCCAAGTTCGTCAGCCGCTTCGCGCATCCCCATAATCACGTCTGTGATAAGCTCAGAAATCTCCATTCCTAACATCTCGGCGCCTTTCTGGATTACGTGGCGGTTTGCACCCGCCGCAAACGCTTTGTCCTTCCACTTCTTTTTAACGGATTTGGCCTTGAGGTCCATCAGACTCTTCGACGGCCTAACCAGTGCCGTGGCAACTATAAGCCCGGTCAGTTCATCTATCGCATAAAGGACTTTTTCCATTTCGCTTTGAGGCTCGATATCAGTGCAAATACCCCAGCCGTGGGCAAGAACAGCCCTGATATATTCGGCCGGCCAGTTGCCGGAGGTGAGAATCTCCTCGGTTTTGCGGCAGTGCTGCTCGGGAAATTGCTCATAATCAAGGTCGTGAACCAGGCCGACAATACCCCATTTTTCCTCATCGGCGCCCCGTTTGCGGGCACAATAACGCATCGCCGCCTCTACCGCCAGGGCATGCTTAATCAGCCCCTCGCTCTTATTGTATTCCTTCAGCAGCGCCAAAGCCTCCTGGCGTGTCGGTATTGTTTCTGCCATAATTTTCTCCATCAAAAAAATCAGCTTATACTCACAAAGAAAAACCCATTTTAAGAGCAAATTGGCAAAATCGCAATATTTTATTGGTTTTAACCTGTCTATTGGATTTTATCTTCCGATTTTTTTGCGATATAGCGCCAAAAATCCTAAAATCCCTTGCGATAAGACCGGCCAGAGTTTAAGATACCCTTTTTCAAATCTGATAATGAGGAGAAATTATGTTAGCAAGACTGCATAGCGTAACACTTGAAGGAATTGAAGGATTAATCTGTGAGGTTGAAGTTGACGTTGCCCGCGGCGGTTTTGAAAAATCAATCATTGTTGGCCTGCCGGATACCGCTGTAAAAGAAAGCACCGAACGGGTCAAAAGCGCCATCGTCAACTGCGGCTACAAATATCCCAAAACCCAGTCGGTGATAAACCTCGCCCCTGCCGATGTCAAAAAGGCGGGGCCGGCCTTCGATTTGCCCATCGCTCTGGGAATGCTTATCGGCCAGAGGATTTTAGTCAGCACGGTCCTTAAGGATTTTATTATCGTCGGCGAGCTGGCGCTGGACGGCAGAGTCAGGCCGGTCAACGGCATACTGAGTATGGCGATGACCGCCGCAAAAAACGGTTTTACCAGAATGCTCGTGCCTCTCGAAAACGCCAAAGAAGCCGCAGTCGTTGCTGATATGGAGGTCTATGGCGTTGGCTCACTGACCCAGGCGGAAGGTTTTCTAAGCGGGCAATTGCCGCTTGAAACAACGATGGTTGATTTAGATGAGCTTTTTAACGTAGCTTCGAATTACGAGGTTGATTTTGCGGACGTTAAGGGCCAGGAAAGCGTCAAGCGGGCGCTGACGGTCGCTGCTGCCGGCGGACACAATATAATGATGATTGGCCCGCCCGGCGCCGGTAAAACAATGCTCGCACAGAGACTGGCAACGATTCTGCCCTCTTTGGAACTGGCCGAATCGCTTGAGACTACCCGCATATATTCTGCGGTGGGCCTGCTCGGCAAAAATAAGGCGCTGCTGGCGAGACGTCCCGTTCGAATGCCGCATCATTCAGCCAGCGGACCGGCACTGGTCGGAGGCGGTACGACCCCCCGGCCAGGCGAATTGTCACTGGCGCACTTCGGAATATTGTTTCTCGATGAGTTCGCCGAATTCGGCAAACATGTCTTGGAGATGATTCGCCAGCCGCTCGAAGACGGCTTTATCACCATCTCCCGGGCCAAAGGCACTATCAGGTTCCCAGCTCAATTTATGCTCGTTGCAGCAATGAATCCCTGTCCGTGCGGCTATTTCGGCTCCGATGCAAGAAGGTGCAGGTGCACACCAAATCAAATCGAGAGGTACCTCTCGAAAATATCCGGGCCGCTGGTGGACAGAATCGATATTCACATCGACGTGCCGGCCATAAGTTTCAGAAAGCTTCGCTCCAAATCAGGCCGGCTTGACTCGGCAACAGTAAGAGCAGATGTTGTCGCTACCCGAGAAGTCCAGGCCCGGCGGTTCGGCGATGGAAAAATAATGACAAACGCAAGAATGAGCCACAAACAGATTGAAAAGTGGTGCAAACTCGATTCTGCTTCCGAAATGATGCTCAAACAGGCGATGACCGAATTCGGCCTGAGTGCCCGGGCGCACGATAAAATTTGCAAAGTCGCACGAACAATAGCCGACCTAACCGCAGAACAAGACATCCGCCCCGAACACATCGCAGAAGCAATCAGCTATCGAAAATTAGACAGAAAATTATAAAGCCGGTATTCCTCATCTATCACTTTTTCTTCTTTTTGGTCCTTTTCACAGGCCAGGGCCGCACGCCGCATCGCTCGGCCCAACTCTCGTACATAGCTTTCAACTCCGCCATTTTTTTGG
>CAZECQ010000012.1:0-25216 GCA_964510545.1 uncultured Pirellulales bacterium
TAATTGTTATTTCGAGGGGTAATCTGATTGAGATTGTCAATGGCGGCCTGGGACGTGGTGAACTTTATATATTTTTCTGTGTTTTAAGCTGGACGGCCTATTCTTTAATAGGAAAATCATTAATGACCGACTACTCGCCGCTTGTGTTGGTCTCTTTCGCATCCGCAATCGGCGCAGCTGCTTTATTTCCGCCGGCATATTTTGAAGGTATGATGAGCGCTCTTTCCCATTACTCCGTAACAGACTGGCTGTGCATTTTTTACCTGGCGATTTTTGGAACGGTGATAGGTTTTGTGTGGTACTATGAAGGGATAAAAAAAATCGGACCGGTCAAGGCCGGCCTATTTATTAACTTCGTTCCGATTTGGGGCGTTACACTTGCATTTCTCATTCTGGCCGAACCGGTCACTTTGTCATTGTTAATCGGCACGGTATTAGTCGTTTCCGGCGTCTATCTGACGAACAAAACCCCAACTGAAATAACACGTAACGAATAAAGTGTCATTCGAATTTAAGGAGAATATTATGCGTTTAATAATTTTGTTTCAGATTATTTTTGTAAGTTCCGGCTTTGCTTCGGGGCCGTGTGAATCTACTCATCCGTTTTCGGTGAGCGATTTACTTGCTATGGAACGTATCTCCGACCCGCAGGTCTCGCCGGACGGTGAGTGGCTCGTTTTTGTCCTGCAAAAGACCGACCTTGAAGCCGACCGGCCCCGGAGCGACCTCTGGATGGTTCGTTCCGACGGAACCGGCCTTAGACGTTTGACGTCACACACCGAGAACGATTCTAATCCTCGGTTTTCTGCCGACGGCAAATCTATTTATTTTATATCCAAGCGCAGCGATTCTTCACAAGTCTGGCGAATCCGCATCAACGGCGGCGAAGCCGAACAGATTACCGAACTGCCCCTTGATGTCGGAAATCTTCTCATCTCGCCCGACGGTCTGAACATCGCTTTTACTATGGAAGTCTTCCCTGACTGCAACTCGCTGGAGTGCACAGAGGAAAGACTCGATGAAATTGAACGGAAAAAAACAAGTGGGCGGATTTATGAGCACATCTTTATTCGGCACTGGGACACATGGAAAGACGGCCGCCGCTCCCATTTGTTTGTTATGCCGCTGGCAGGCGACGAGCCGGTGGACGCGATGGCGGGTATGAACGCCGACACACCATCCAAACCCTTCGGCGGGCCGGAAGAGATAACATTCACGCCGGACGGCAAAGAAATTATCTTCACCGCTCGTCTCGCAGACGGCAAAGAACCCTGGTCAACCGATTTCGACCTTTATAGCGTCCCTGTCGATGCCTCGAAGCCGCCGAAGTGCCTGACCGAAAAAAATCAGGCCTGGGATACAGGGCCGGTTTTTGCACCTGACGGAAAGACCCTGGCATATCTGGCGATGGCCAGAGCCGGCTATGAGTCCGACCGCTTTCGGATTGTCCTGCGAAGGTGGCCTGACGGCAAAGAGCGAATTTTAACCGAAAACTGGGACCGTTCGCCGTCATCTATTTGTTTTTCGCCGGACGGCAAAACGATTTACGCAGCGGCCCCTAACTTAGGCCAGAAATCCCTTTTCGCCATCGATGTAAAAACCGGTAATGTTCGTACCGTTGTAAGGGACGGTTATGTAAGTTCACCTGCCGCAGCGGGCCGGCGCATTGTTTACGGTTTGAATAATCTACATTCGCCTGTAGAACTTTACTCAGTCAGCCCTGATGGCTCTGATGTGCGCTCAATTACGAATATCAACGCTGAAAAAATCGCCGCCGCCAGAATGGGCCAATATGAACAGTTCACTTTCCAAGGATACAATAACGAGACGGTTTACTGCTACGTGGTGAAGCCGGCGGACTTTGAAACTGAGAAGAAATACCCTGTTGCTTTTCTAATTCACGGAGGACCGCAAGGTTCTTTTGGAAACAGATTTCACTACCGCTGGAATCCTCAGGTCTATGCCGGTGCCGGCTATGCCGCAGTTATGGTGGATTTCCACGGCTCTATCGGCTACGGCCAGGCCTTTACCGATTCCATCCGCGGCGACTGGGGTGGAAAGCCCCTCGAAGACCTGCAAAAAGGTCTCGCCGCCGCTCTGAAACGCTGCCTGTGGATGGATGGTAACAGCGTCAGTGCTTTAGGCGCTTCTTTCGGAGGATATATGATTAACTGGATTGCCGGCAACTGGCCAAACCGCTTCAGGTGCCTGGTCAATCACGATGGTAACCTCGACGAAAGGATGGCCTATTTTGATACCGAAGAGTTGTGGTTCCCCGAATGGGACCATATCGGCACACCCTGGGAAAATCCCGAAGGCTACGAAAAGCACAATCCCGTTCACTACGTTAAGAACTGGAAGACGCCTATGCTGGTCATTCACGGTGCACAGGATTTTCGCGTAGTGGATACTCAGGGAATTGCTGCGTTTAATGCCCTTCGCCGTCTCGGCATTGCCGCCAAGCTGCTTTATTTTCCTGATGAAGGTCACTGGGTGCTTAAGCCGAACAATTCAATTCTCTGGCATCAGACCGTGCTCGACTGGCTGGACAAATGGACGAAAAAGTGACACTCTATGGTTAAGAAAACAGGAGGTCCTAATGGCTGTTGATAAAGAGGCGGGTCGGCTTGTCGAAAAACGTGATTTAGCGTATATTTTGATTTTATTGGCAATTGCTCTTGGAATAGGCACATATCTAATTGTCACGACTGTTCTTATTGCCAAAGACGGCGTCATTTATATTGAGCGAGCTAAACAGTTTTCAAGTAATCCAATCGGTACCATAAAAGCACAGCCTCCAGGCTATCCGTTTCTTATTTTCATAGCTCATAAATATGCTGCTTTGTTTAGTAACGGTTCGTCGGCACAGAGCTGGATATATTCGGCCCAAAGCATAACCTTATTATGCAGGGTGCTGTCGCTAATACCGCTGTATTTTATCGGGAAATTGCTGGTCGGACCGCGTCGCAGTTTCTGGGGACTATTAATTTTAATTATGCTGCCTTATCCGGCAGAGTTCGGAAGCGATGTTATTCGTGAATGGCCTCATATCTTGTTTTTGTCCACGGGACTTCTATTCCTAATGTGGGCAAGCAAATTCGGGAAATGGTGGATGTTTGTGGTCGCAGGCTTTACAGCAGGACTTGGGCACACAATACGGGCAGAGTGCGCACAGATAGTAATATATGCAATCTTGTGGCTGTTAATCAGCTTATTTCTTCCGAAACAGAATATGAGCAGGCCCAAAGCTGTTTTCTTAACGCTGATTCTTTTACTGGGATTTGCGGCCCCGGCGGCACCTTATCTGAAAGTAAAAGGGACGGTCTTGCCGACAAAGCTGAAAAGACTTATCAACTATAACACACTCCGGCAGGCCGACGGTGTCAAAAAAAATGGTCTTGACGATACCGCAGCAGGATACACGGCTTCAGGGTTGCCAGCCGATATATTAAAAGCTCTCGGCAAGCTCGTACAACAAATTAGTGAAAACCTGATGCATTTTTTTATACTTCCGCTGATGGTTGGTCTTTATCATCATTTTGGCAAATTGCGGAAGGTCTTGCTAACCGAAAAGCTCTTTATATTTGCCTTAATAGTCCTGTATGCGGTAATGATGGTACTGCTCCATATTAATTACGGCTATATAAGCAGAAGACATTGTATGCCTATGGTTGTGTTTACCGTTTTTTATGTGGTGGTCGGCCTTCAGTTAATTGCATACTGGCTCAACAGAAGGATGTCTAAAAACAACTTAATAGCACACAGGAACAGGCGACGCTGGTTTTTCGTACTTGCAGCAGTTGGCCTGAGCGTCTGCATAGCCAAATTTGTTAGGATTACACCTCTGCGACTGGAAAAGCAGGGCTATAAGGAGGCGGCAGAATGGCTGAAGAAAAACACCGACCTCGAAGATATTATTGCTGTGCCCGATAGGCGCATAGCTTTTTATGCAGAGCGGAAAGGATTGATATACGACAAGAATATCCCTGAGCAGGCCAAATATGTCGTAAGAATTGTTGGAAGTGAGGATGAAAAGCCGGGGATTGGTAAAGACATTAAGGAAGAATACTCAACGTGGATAAATAATCACAAAAAGAGCGGGACACTGGTGATTTACAAGGTGATTCGTTGAGAGCGCGGCTGCAATGGTAGTCACTGGCCTTTTTTTAATAATACGACGGGAATAGTCTTTGCGAGGATATAAAGATTCAATGGCAAAGACCGCCGCTGAATATACAGATAGTCATATTTAATTTTGTGATTGGGATGTAAATCGTAGGCATTTCTTATCTGTGCCAGTCCCGTCAATCCCGGCCTGACGGCCAATCTTATTTCCATCAATGCTCTATGACGCTTGACGAAGTATGGCCGTTCAGGTCTGGGACCGACCAGGCTCATCTGGCCGAGTATGACATTCAGTAATTGCGGAATTTCATCGACGCGCGTATCTCTCAGGAATCGGCCGACTTTCGTAACCCGCGGATCGTTCTCTGTTGCCAAGACAGGCCCAAGCTGCTTCTCAGCATCATTTATCATCGTTCTGAATTTGTACAGAGTAAAAATCTTGCCGTCTTTCCCGATCCGCTGTTGTTTGTAAATAACAGGTCCTTCGGAAGTAAGTTTAATACCAAGTGCAGCCAGAAAAATGAGCGGACTTAGTACAATCAACATGACCAGGCTGCCTATAATATCGAGAATTCTTATCAGGAATTCTTCGGTATCCTGTTTCCTGCCGACAAAAGTAGCTAATGAATGAGTTAAATTATTGCCGTTGATTTTTTCAGGCAGCAGTTTGGCGTAACAAACAGGGCTAAAAACAATTTCTGCCTTCAGCTTTTGTGCAAAATAGGTTATAAAGCTCATATCTTTTTCATTCGGGATTTGGTCGCAGATAATAATCTCATCAATGTCTGCATACTTAGTTATTTCTTTGATTTTATTGATTTCGATTCTTTCTATGTTGGCTCTCCCTACCATGACGTCGTCTATATTACCTTGCCCGATGACTACGACTTTCTTTTTGATTCTCCTGCCGGACTTCAGGATGAACTGATTGACCTTAAAAATCAAAAGCAGATTAATAAGAAATGAAATGGCAAACACGCTTGTCGGAAATGCCCCCCACTTCGACCTGAAGACATAAACAAAGGCAACGCTCAACAGCGTCCCGAGAAAAACGCCTATAAACACTCTTTCGAACAGTTCCCATGACGACCTGAATCTGCCCTTATATACTCCAAAAATAACTAATGCCGACATATATATCAGCGTCAAAAACACAAAACTCTTTTTAAAAGGAGCAAAATTATACTCTGGAAAGGACAGGCCGTATCTGATAAGAAAAGATAAAAGAAAGGCGAGGTTTACTAGAAAAGGATTTAATAAGAATAAAAATATCTGCATCATAGTAATGAAACTACAATTTTAATAGTTTTTTCCGTATGAACCGGGTAACTGGAACAGGCAAAATACATACTGATATTCTAACGCCGATATTGAAAAGGTATCGTGGGTAGGATATAAAACCGATTTTTACAAATTCTTTTTGCAGCGTTATCATTGAAATCGCATGTTTTAGATCTGTTCGGCGCTTCAAAAAGTTCCCGTCGCATCTGAACTTATACAACGGTTCAGGAATACAAGTTATTTTTGAACCTTTTAAGAGCATTCGGACCCACAAATGATAATCCTGGTTACGTCGTAAGTCAGTGTAACCACCAACGGCTTCCACTTCAAAGCGACGAAACATAACCGGAGGATGGAGTACTGGATTGCGGGATCTTGCAATTTTTTTAATATGTTCGTGCTTTTGTGGCATTTTTCTTATAAAGATGATTTTATCGGGGTCATCTTCAAAGCAGGCCATCCATGAGCTAACAACAGCTATGCCGGGGTTGTCCTGTAGAAATTGTAACTGCTTTTCAAATCTTTCAGGACAACTAATATCATCAGCGTCCATTCGGGCTATTATGCTATATGAACAGGCGTTTAAGCCCTGCTGAAGCGCAACGCCAAGGCCGCTATTTTCAGGTAATGAGACGATTTTGAGCAGGCCGGGATGTTTCTGCTGCCATTGCCGGACTGTCCGGGATAGTTCCTGGGTTAAATGGCCGTCCTGAGTTATAACAATTTCATCGGCTGATTTGGTCTGATTTACAATGCTTTCGATCGCCACATCCAAATAGCCTGCGTTATCTCTGCTGCAGATGCTCATTAATACTGACAGTTTCAGTTCTGCGGTATTCTGGCGGTGCATTTAAGTATTAGACCTCGATTGTATATACCTTCTGATGGTTAATACCCCTTTTTGGGCGGTCCGGAAAAGTCCCATCCGTTTTATATGTCTAAACAGGATTTTTGGTGAAGTGTTATACAACAGTTCTGCTTTTTGTTTTAATTTTAATTTTTCAGGCCAGGTTAAGACTTCACTATTGGGAAGTATTATCTCCTCCCATTTCTTATAAATTAAACCATGATTTATTATATATTCATATAGATCCGTGCCCTGGAAGCCCATAAAAACATTAAAATAAACCATATCCGGGTCTAACTTCTTTATAAAACTAATGCTTTCGTAGTTCTCTTTTAGAGTTTGCCGGGGAATGCCTAACATTATGGAAACTATTGGCCTTATTCCAACTTTTTTGCATAAGTTTACCGCGGTTTCGTTTTGTTCTACGGTTGTTTCCTTTCGCAGGAGGTCTAATATTCGCTGTGTGCCGCTTTCAATGCCGAAATATATCGCGCTGCAGCCTGCTTGTTTCATTGATGTCAGCATTTCTTCGTCTATTATGTCAACACGGCTTTCACACATCCATTCTATCTTGAGATTTCTTTCCTTGATTAAGGAACATATTCCCATAACTCTTTGTTTGTTCACAGTAAAGTTGTCTTCCCTGAAGTTTATGGCCCTTACGCCAAAATTATCCGCAAGGTATTGCATCTCATCGACCGCTCTCTTTGGCCCCATACAACGATAGTGTCGGCCCCATACGAGAATGTTCGAACAAAAACTGCAATTCCACGGACAGCCGCGGCTGGTACTCATCCAGCCCAAAGGACTGGCTTTAAGTTCCGGGGTAGTATGTTGATATTTCTGGTAAGGAAAAAGAGACACGGGGACAAACGGCAATGTGTCTAATTCCTTCATAGACTGCCTATTAGGAGTCAAATAATACTCTCCATTTTTGCCAGCTCTTAGTATAAGCCCGTTAACTTTTTGGAGGTGGTCAAAAGACAAGCTTCCTGTGTCGCATAAAACCTGGCACAATTCGAAAAGTGTATTTTCGCCTTCTCCAACCACCCCTATTTCAGCATTCAACCTTTTCACGGTACCAACCGGATCAATGGTAACCTGAGGACCACCCACTACAAGCGGGATATTTTCATCCTTCAATGCCGAAACAATATCAGCAGCGGTTGACGTTGTAGCAACAGTTACTGTAATGCCGATTAAATCAGGTTTGATAGACCTGATATCTTCCAACAACTCATCCGCCTGCTTGCCATAAAGATAATTATCAAGAACTACAACGTGATAACCCGCATTCTTTAAGACGCCTGCTAAAAACCCCAAACCCAGTGGTAGAAACGGAGGTAACTTGCCCATTGGGTAGTCCTTTGGCAAATCGGGACGGATTAATAAGATTCTTTTCATTCTTGTTTTTGAGAATCCTAATTAACGAGTTCGTATTTTGCTTCTAATGTGGAATAATAGCTTGGGGCTAACAAGAGAAAGCAAAGACACAATCAGGTACTTAAAAGAAGATGTCAGAAAAAATGCCATTATGAAATGCTTTGCTGCTTGTACCCGCCTGTAATTATAAAGATACTTCAACCCTAATGTAGCATTGAACCAACCTCTTCTTTTTCGCCTAAGTTTCCAGGGCAAGTTATCAATCTCTTCTTTATGCAGCATCGATATTAAATTGAACGCCTGGATGTTGCTTTGCACATTTTTTGATATGCTGTTCTCCTTGGTTATACAACTATAAAGAACCAAAGGTTTTCCCACAAAATCAACTTTGGTATGTTTAGACAATCTTATCCATAACTCGTAGTCCTGCATTGAAGGTATTCTTTCGTCAAATGCACCATAGACGGATAACAGTTCGCTTCTTAATATAACCGTAGAGGTAGAACCTACAACATTACTTACCAACAAATCATCAAATATTCTGCCTTTTGCCTTCGGGATGGTGTTGTATTCTATATTTTCCTTTTTTAGGGATATATAGGCAGCCGAATATACAATCCCCACATCGCTATTATGTTCAAGAATGTTAACCTGTTTTTCAAGTTTATCAGGAAGCCATTCATCGTCATCATCAAGAAAAGCAATATATTTTCCTCCGGCTTCTTTGATGCCTGTGTTCCTGGCGGCATTAGCGCCTTTGTTGGCCATTAGAAATATCGGCTTGATTCGCGGATTATTGAGCGACAAAAGATATTCTCGGGTTCCATCGGAAGAACCATCATCAATAACTATTATTTCAAAATTTGTATACGTTTGCGCCAAAACGCTTCTCATCGCCCTTTTCAATGAAAGTATCCTGTTATACGTCGGAATTATAACAGAGGCTTTGCCGTCGACGCCCATACCATACCTGCTCGTTTCCTTTTTGTGTGAGACAATGCCAGATTCTGATGTGCCATCGCCAATGAAAGAATCGAAAAGTACATATACATATGTGCAACCGAATAGGATGTATTAAAGATTAAGAACAAATACGCAACTAATGCAATTACAGGCAACAATAACAGGTCTTTATTTCTCAGCGCCCAGATGCACAAACATGCAGGATACACAGCAGCTATCAAGAAAAAAAACGTGGTCGGCAGAATCCCAAATTCCAGTAGCGATTCTAAAAACATATTATGTGGATAATATCCTACCAACCGCATAGAAGAGCCCAAGCCATAACCTAAAGGATTATCGATAATCTTGTAAACCGTATCTAATAACAAGGGGACTCTCGGTTCTGTGCCAATTTCACTAAACAACCTGTGCATTCTAATTCTATACATCCGCGCCGACAATCCACTGTTTTGACAACAATAAAAGAAAAGGAAGCCAATCATGAGATAAATGCTGATTTTTAATACCCTGCCAGATAACGAATGTGTATAATATATATCGACCAAGGTTATTAGAGAAATGACAGTAGTCGTGAAAAGCAAAGCGCTCCTGCTGGGGAGTGAAATCAAAGCCAGCAACAACAGCATAATAAAGGGACATGCCAACAATAACCCTCTGACGCGTGACTTTGCAAAAGTCGCATAAGAAAAAAACATTATTAACGACGCCCCTATCGGGGTAGCAACTGTATTGTAGTGCTGTGTACCAGAATACTCGAGAATGTGCGCAATACTCATAACCGCAACAAACGCCCCCCACAACGCCTGAGAAACAACAAAAATTTTTATGTCCTGTTTTTCTGCGAAGATTAAGATAAGGGCGGAAACCGCGACGATATAAAGATACTTCAGCCACTGCAAAAACACATAATCATCTATATACTGGAAAGAAATAAAAACGCTGATTTGCCCATACAAAACAAACGATACCAACAGAAACAAGAACAGCTTTACACTCGAAGAAAGCCTCAGGGCAAAATCGTTTTTGACAACGCGCCTTGAAAATCCGCAGAAGAATAAAACGCCCGCAAACCCAATATTAACAAGAAAGGAACCCGGCAGGAAAAACTCAATACTCGGAATGTTCGCGATCAAAAAAACGGCAAAACCTACCATACTCAAGACTGCCTATTTTTATCGATTAGACAAATATGCGGCCTGCAATTCTTATACCAGAGTTCTAAAACGCATCCCATTCCGGCGCAGGTTAGAAAATATTTCAGCACTGCCTTCATGCCCCCGACGAAAAACATCCCGCAACTCTGGATGAAATTCAACATAGTAGAATAACCGTAACGCTTCCTGATTGTATAGCTTTCAATACATCTTCTGCCTAACCTACTTAATCCATCAGTTGCTCCGCCCGACCTCATATACGCAAGAATCTCTTTACAATAGTAGAAAACAACTCCCTCTGCAATGAACCTACTCAACAACTCAAAATCCGCACTCAGGGAAAATGACGTATCATAGCCGCCCAAATTTCTATAACAACTTGCTTTAATGAACATAGTGGGATGGTTTAAAACCATACCCTTTATCGGCAACCTCATAGACAGAGGTTTTTTTCTAAATAGTATTCCACTTCTCTGTTCGACCCTATACAAGTCTCCATGAAAAACAGATGCACCGGGCATAGACAAAAATGCTTTGACTGCAACCCCTATAACCCTCTCGTCATACCAATCATCACTATTTATTATTCCTATCAACTCTCCACAACTAAGATCAATTCCTTTATTCATCGCATCATAAATACCCTTGTCTTGTTCGCTAACCCAGTAATCAGTTGCATGTTCGTATTTTCGGATGATATCGATGGTACCATCATTGGAACCGCCATCAATAATAATATATTCCACATTATCATAGCTTTGATTCAGAACACTTTGAATTGTCTGCTCAAGATATTTGTGGCCGTTAAAAACAACGGTAATCACACTTACCAATGGCTTATCGTCAAGATTGTTTTTGAAATACCCTCTGGTTCTCAGGCCGCCTTCACCTTGCCGCTGAGGATTGGCTGGCAAAAAAAGCTCTGTTTGCAATTTTGAAGACAGAGCATTTTCAATTCTCGGCTGCTCTTTTGTAATCATTCGCATTGTCGAATATTCAGGATTTAGACAGAAAAAATCTGATTCACTCATAAATTCATATCCTAAATTTTATCCCTGCAAAATACAGAGTCACACTGGAGTATGCTTCCGTCGTTCGGATTTCTGATGGTATGTTCCGACCCCGAATATATATAGCCCCTGCGCTTCAACATTTCATAAATATCCTCAAAAAGGAGCTGTCCTTTGTAAAGAGGCTGAAAACTTGTTTCTAAAATAAGCACGGAGGCCTTTGATATTAACTTCTCACCACCTAAGATTACCTTATCTTCAAAACCTTGCACATCTATCTTAATCAGAATATTTTCTTTTATAGACAAATTGTCTGCTACATCATCCAAACGTTTTATTTCGATTTCTTCAACGCAAACTTTATCGGTATAAGGGAAAGCTTCCTTGTGCAACTTTTCCATTTCTAAAAGCGATGAGCTTGGCGAAAAGTTATTGTGATGTATTTCAGCTTTGCCGTTTTTATCTCCCAAAGCGAAATTAAATGCATGAAATTTTGGAACGTGTCTCATGTTTTTTAATAATTCTTTATAGCAATTTTCAAGTGGCTCGAAAGAATAGATTTCTACATCAGGAAAGAGCCTGTGAAATTGCCATGCAAATTGTCCGGTATTAGCCCCAATGTCAAAAATAGTATTTATATTCTTTTCCTTTAGCCATTCATAAGGCTCGAATTGTGGAGCTCGCCTAATATCCAATCCCAAAAAACGAAAAAGGCTCTTTGCACAAGTTTTGGCAGTTCTATACAAGATAGATACTCCTTTGTTTAAAGTTTTGGTTCTAATATGCGCGTTTGCGACAGGTGTAATAATTTATCATTCAGATCCGCGGTTATTCGATATAATTTCCTTAAGCAATTGTCCAGCCCGCATTGCCCCTTTCTTTACCTCGACCATCTTTTCCCGTAAAGTCTTACGAATCTCATCATGATTATCCAGAACCAACTCAAGCTTCTCAACAATAAGCTCTGGCTCGCATTGCTCCTTCTTGACAACATAATCAAGACAATTGAACAACCGTTGATTGAATCCTTCTGCTTTAAAACTATAAACAAGACTCACAGTAGGCACGTATGTACTGAAAGCAGCTATCGTGGAATGCGCTCGGGCGCCGACAAAGGCGTGCAGTTTAGATATTACCCACTTGATCTCTGCCGCTGGGCATAATTTTGGCAGGCATATTACATCAGGCCAACGAGAGGCATTTTCTCTCAATACACCCTCCAAAAAAGCGTGGTCATCATTGGCATAAGACACGCAATGAGGTACCAAAATGATTGGGCGTCCAAATCGTTGGCGCACTGCTTCAACAATTCTGTAAACAGCATCCTCATGGTTTTCTGAAAAACGCGTTTGATTAAGGAATAAACCACTCAGAGATATCCCAATTGCTCCACGAGGGAGATTTTCAACAAATTCACTGTCACCAGGCATCTCCGGTTCCATTAGAAAAGCCGGGTCGTCAACTAAGTACACATTGTCTTTGACTCCATTATCAGCTAAATATTCCTGTGATATGGTTTCGCGAACAAAGATAGCGTTAAGTCTCCTGAGATGATTGAACACCGACTTCTGATATTTTAGTGATCCTGCAAAAGGCTCAACAGACGCACCCCAAAGTATGACAGGGATTTTTGCCTCTACAGCCAGATCATTTTCTGCGATGGGCAAAAAAGGCCTCTTTCTATAGCCATCTCCACCCAGTGAAAGCACAGCATCTGCTTTTTTAATTTCAGGCAACAGGCCTCTGGCAAAATGTTTGTAGGCAACCGGCCGAGTAAGGATCGCCTTTCGAGCTTGATTGAAAAACCATTGGGTCGAATGCGGTTTGGGCAGGAAAACAGGCTTGTGAATGATTCCGAGATCCGTTTCAGGAACATCAGAATAAGGAAAGCGTTCCGTTTCTGCAGATACAATCTCGGGACGATCGAAAAACTCTCTCAATATTATAACCGTACCGCGGACTATCGCTTCTGAGCCGTGATTCGTATATGTCGAGTTTCCTGCCAGTAAGAACCGCATAGGTATATCCTTGTTATCTGCTGGTAAAAATGGGTACCCAAGAATTAATTTTCTTAATAAAACCTCGGCACCACTTAATGAACACAAGTGTCCCTCTCGGTAAGAACATAGTTCTGTGAAATTCTCGAAGTCTTTTCCCGCATTTCAGCCAAATATCGGGGCTCCTTTGCGAAATGATTAATCTCGTTCTAATCTCCAATCGAGAATCACACCTCAGTTTAGTGTTTTTGTTGACTCGCTTAGCTGGTGCTGCCAACCCCGCCCTGTCACAGTGAGCCAATCTCTCCGAAATGGCTTTGCGTTTTTCGAATATCACACCAATTTGACTTCGAATTACTTGCTCGATGGGCAGATGACTTATCTGAAGAGCTTTCTCGGAATCAGGATTTTCTATCAGATTAAGTAAATCCCTATTACGTATTAAGATAATCGTATGCCCACGATTATCATTTCTATAAGGCGATAACCAGGCATCCATAAAGCAAGCGTCCGATAGCTCGGCAAATATATCGTCACAAAAGTTGCAAGCGTTGAGCGTAAAGTAGCGGTCGAACCAAATTCGGTTCATACCATCAGTCCAGAAAACTACACCTTCACGCCTCGGATTCATCTCATCGTTACAGACCCATTTCATTCCAAACTCTGATGCTGGACGGTTTGGGTCTTTGATACGAAACGTAACTTGTTTGAGGCAATGAGGGTCCCCGCCACCAAGAGCACAAACATATTCGACGAAAAATTTACTTTTGGTCTGCCCGCATACAAGACCTAATACGAATCTTACTCTACGTTGAAGCTTTGGATTCAGTTGCATTGCTAAACGGATGGCTTTACAAACACACGGCAAGCCAATAATCGCATACCGACCTTCGTGTTGAAGAATATGCTTAATAACCTCGCTTGTTTCGACAGGATAATAACAGGAACGGGAACATTTACGAACTTCCTCAGGGGTGTTACATATCTTAAACTTAAACAATTTTTCCTGGTCATCGTTTGGAGATACGCAAGCCACATGATCAACTAAATTTTCATTTAACAGCGTTTCCATCGTCCACGTTGCCAAACCTCCGGAAGCTCCATTTTCGCGATGCCCGTTGATTTTCGAGTACCCGACAAACGATTCCCAATAATATCCTGTTTCCGGCGTATGTTTTATATCGGGGATGTCCGCAAACAGTTTCTTTCCGAGGGTATCTTCATTCTCCTCATTATCATAAAATGGGCACACTTTCAGGCATAGATTGCATTTTTCACCACAGCCGGCACCAGTCTCAAAAGCATTGTTTTCGCCGTATTCGTTAAATCGGATTTCGAGATTTCTCTTTGGGCAAACGGCTGCACATACTCCGCAGCCGATACATAGATTGTTGGCGACGACTTCAGAACAGACATTCTTCACGATGACCTTTTTATCGCTGTTTTCGAACATGTTGAATCATTGCTACCCAATAAAGCCCCATCGAAATCCCATGAGCAATCAATAACGCCAGGGCCGCTCCAAAGCCCGCCATCCTTGGAATCAACACCAAGCATAAGGTAATGCTCAGTATTCCACCCACAATAACGCTGGCAAAATAGGTTCTTTCCATCCTGGCCGAAATCACATACTGTGAAGCAACAACGCCAAGAGAAAGAACCAACATATAAATGGCGAAGACTCGCAACCCCCCCGCCCCTGAAGCGTATTCCGGTTTGAAGATTGTTCTTAAAATCAACTCAGGGAAAAAGAACAAAGGGATACAAATTGGTGTCGCTACGAGGAGCATCACACCGGAATATCGCACTAAAAAGTGAATCCGTGCCTTTTTATTTGTCAGTGGCCTCGTGTTATGAGCAATAGCTGGGTTACCAATTCGACCCACCTGGACCAGTAACAGCATGACCACACTGGCAATCTGCCAGCTTGCCGCGTATCCACCAAGCTCAGCAGCCCCGCAATAGTGCTTCAAGATAATTTGATTCAAAGAACCCCATGAAAGTGCCCCCATTGCTGCCAACCATATCCAGAAATTACTTTTAGACAGGTCAACGGCCACACTGGTCAAAGGAGCCTTAATCACCCCAAAATCAATTCTCCGGAACGCCCACTTTTGTTGAAGCAGCAGGTAGAAAATTTCCGTACCCAGCAAACCAAAGCCAATCCATGCGATAGACAAGTTATTCGGTGACCAGAGGATTATCATCCAGATTAACAGAAAGTATAAAGCCCGCTGAATAAAATTATATGCGGCATGGCGACCCATCTTCAGCCAGGCATCATACACCGGCTGCATGTCGAGTGACTTAAGCGAATAGGCCACCACTACGGCCACTAATCCCCATGATAGTGCGCCGGACGCATCAAAAGTGAATTTCCATATCAATAGCCCAACAATCACAAGGAGTTGAATGCCGCCCCGTAACAGTAGACTCCCGGCTACTAGTTCTGCGAACCGGTGAGGGTAATGAATCAGATCGCGCACCAGCGTCCGGTCGATTCCATAACGGACAAACGCCTGTCCATACATTCCCAGCGCGATAGCGTAAGCCAGATTACCGAAGCTTTCTTTGCCAATCACGTTGGCAATCTTGACGGTGGTCACGAAAGAAAGACCCGCCGTCAGAAAATTAAGTATTACCAGAGCGGAAAGATTCTGCAAATTCCGCCGTTGGGATGCCAGCAGACTATGGAACTGCGAGCGGAATAATTTTTTAATCATAAATACCCTTCAGGGCAGTAAATAGTTGAAATCAAGCTTAAAATTTGGTATAATATATATGTGAATATGGATGGTTCATTGTTGATAGTTCGTTATTCGTATATTATAGCAAATCATAAGGCCATCCTGATGGCTGGCGAAACACAAACTTGTGCCGTAGGTATCCTCACTAACCGCCCCAACGCCCGGGAATCTGACAGCCCCCTTACTATGAACTACGAACTACGAACTACGAACTACGAACTACGAACTATGAACTACGAACTATGAACTACGAACTATGAACTACGAACTACGAACTATGAACTACGAACTATGAACAACGAACTACGAACTATTTCATCCAAAACAAACCCAATTCCCCGAATACTCAAATGAACATAACTTCAGTTAATACAATGAACTATGAACAACGAACTACGAACTATTTCATCCAAAACAAACCCAAACAAACCCAATTTCAAACGCCACAACCGTTTTTTCAGACTCCGTCCCCGTCGGCTGCTATCTCAACCGCTGTTCATTATTACATATTCTATTTTTAACTCGTAAGTATACTTCTATGAAAGCCGGGACTGGCTTTTTTTAAGGCCTTCCAACAAGAATGCCGTAAATACCGACAACATTAACGCTATCGCAAACACAATAGCAGTTTTCTTGGCTGTTCCCTTGGCAAGAGGATAAACCTTTGGCTTCTCTACCAACGGTATAGCATTCGCTATCTTATTTTCTGTTCTTTTGATATAGGCCTTCAAATAATCCTGCAACTGGTTGTTTTCGCCGTACTCAATCAACATATTGGTTAAAAACGAATGAAACTGCTCAAGCGTACAATAAGAGGGCATTACCTTCTTTATATAGCTGATGAGCTTTTCATTCAATTTAAGCAAACCTGCATAGTAGTCATACTTTTCTTTGTTGGCGCTAATTTGCTCTTCAAGATTAATTATCTGCGTCTCTGCTGCCTGTATTTGGTACGGCAAAGGCAAAAAGGCGCTATTATCTCCTATATTATTGAACTGCAAAACGATGTCACTTGGTAACTTGTCTAAACCTTCAAAACTCGAATTCTTCAACTTCTCTAAAGTAGTTTTTTTCCCTTCTAACTGCAGGTCTAACGTGTATCTTGCCTCTTCAATGTCAGCCATCATTTCCTTCAGGCTTATAATCTTGTTATTTAGTTCTTCTCTCTCTGAATACAGAGGTATGACCTGTTCGAAGTTTTTTCTGCAAAACGAGGCTATTTCCTGGATGTTTTCTTCCGATTTTGCCTTCACGTGCATAAATAGAAGAGTTTCCTTCGTCTGTAGGCTTTTTTGCAGTTCCTCGAAGTCCTTAGCCTCTGAGGGTTTTATATCCTCAAAATATGGTGGTGAAATCTCGAAGGAAACAAATTCTTTTAAGTCTTCGGTGGTTTTGGGTTCTGCCAATTTTTTGGCACATCTATCGAAACCGTCTTCTTGCAATTTTTCAACAAGTTTCTCCAGATTCTCCGTGCTGTAAAACTTATCCTCCAGTACCCTGAAGGCCTTTTCTCCCAGCCCCATATTATAAGTGAAGGTAATTTTATAATCTCTCGGCCAAAGGAATATGGCCAATCCTGCTACAAAAGCCGGCAATATGGACACTAATAAGATGAACCATTTCCGTTTCCAGAGAACTCTGAAATAATCCATCAGGTTTATCTCGTCTTCGTAGAAGTTCGCCCCTTCCTGAACAACGCTACCCGGAGTTTGCCTGCTTGAACCGTCATTTTCTGAACTTGACATATTGTTGGCCTCCCGTCAGAATCATAAAAGGACAGGCAAACCGCCACGGCTTTATGTGGGGCGATGCCGCCGCTGCCTCTCGGTCTGTTTTATTCCGGAACAATTCGGGTTGAGATAATACCAACTTCACAACCCGCAGTCAAGCATTTTAAGTTAGTGTAAATATGTTTCTGTAAATTCGGGTTAACCAAGCAAATGGCTGGGTGGAGGCGAGCGTAGCGAGCCGGAACCCAGGCACTTGCGAAAATCGTTTGAAAAGGTGGGCTTGTCCCGTTCTCCTATAAAGGTTTTATTAACTTTACTTAAGGAGAAAACAAGATGGCCCACCGAAACAATGATAACAAGCTGGATGTTGTAATGGAAATGTTAATTGAAAATGGTTTTGAAGGTTTTGCCGATGTGCTGAGGATTCTGCTGAACGAGGCGATGAAAATCGACCTTTCAGGTTGAGGATGCAAAAAGAAAGAACAAGACAGTTACCCAATGGAATGGGCATGATGGCAGGAGGGCTTGGCGGATCACCAGCTCACATACCAAAATAGAATTACCAAGAGGCCTGACGGAACATGGCAGATTGATCCCCATCAAAGAATTGAAGTCGGAAAAGAAACGTCTCGTCCGTGATAAACTAGAACCTCTTGAAGGTTACTTTGATGTAAATGATTTACAGCCGAACGGTAGCTTTACTCTTCAGCCCGGAGAGAATCGTGAGTATGTATTAAGAGATTTAAGCTCAGCTTTCGAATTTACCGAACCAGGTGAATATGTATTATATGAATTTCCCCTTGGCAAAAGTTCAAGCTTGTCAAATAGAATTACGGTTACTATTTCGGCGGCAGAAATACCTGCAACGCAGGTTGAGGGTGAAGAACGAAGTATAATATGGACAACTGATTCGAATTTAAGCCCTGACACAATTGAATCTTGGTGACGTCAAAAAGAATTCTTTGTCAAAAACAATTTTGAAATAATTAGCTGGGAAACGGCCAAGAAAAAACTCCTGCAGGGAGATGTTGTAGGCGAATATTTTTTGCAGTTTGGCAGCATTGGTTTTAATGGAAATTTTGCCTCCTAATAAGCCACCTGCTACAGCTACACAGACCATGGGGACAGTCCACATGAAATTAAAATCTCCTGCTATGGTATGGCCTGTAAATCCCATTAGTGCAGTAACTGCCACTATCGCATAGGCCATCAGAGTTGCGGTAACTTCATTGGTGGCACAACAGATATTCTTATCGTGCAGGCGGTTAAACCGGCTTATAAAATGCTCTACCAGCAGCGGGATGTCTTCTTTCCTGTCTCTCAGCGGAGGCAATTCCAGTTTCATTACATTGATTCTGTAATACAAATCTTCTCTGAATTTGCACTGCTTGGGAAGTTGGTCGAGTTTCTTATTAGTTGCAGTAATAATACGCACATCGGCCTTAACCGAAGAGACAGCGCCTATCAGGCATAGTTTACTTGTACTATATACAGGTGCATTTTGCAACCGTTGTTATCTGAATCTACAAGCCAAGAATTTTATCCCTTGCATAATGGAGGAAATTCAGATATTCTAACATCAACGATTTCGGTGCAGATTTTGCAATTTTGTTAAACCCAGTTCATCCCGGAAATCACGAGAAAATTGCAGGGAGAAGTAAAACTATGATTACCAGGATTCTATTAGGTGTTATGATTGGCGGAGCAATCGGTGCCGGTTTGGGTTATTTCGGTAAGTGTTCGTCCGGCACCTGTCCACTGACGGCAAATCCATACCGCGGCGCGATTTATGGAGCAGTGATGGGGGCATTATTGGTGTCGGTGTTTTCACGAGTGCCAAAAGAAGCAAAGGAAAGTTCGAACATTATCCACATCAACAGCAAGACTGATTTCAAAACCCGCGTGCTTGACGCACCTGGGGTTTGTCTCGTGGACTTATTCTCTAATCGCTGCCGGCCCTGCCGGGTTCTGGCTCCAACCATATCGTCCCTTGCTGATAAGTACGCTGGTAAAATCGCCGTGTGCAAAGTAGATGTTGACCGAGTCACCGCTGTAGCAAAAAAATATGGAGTTACGGCAATCCCGACAGTTCTGATTATTAAAAACGGTAAAGAGGTAGACCGTCTGGTAGGATTGCGAACCGAAGCTGAATACGCTGCTTTGTTGGACAAGCTAATCGGCGAAACTAAAGGGCAGGTATCGAACTAAGAAAGACCGTATCTCGCTGCGAATCATACGCACTTGCTGGAAATGCTTAGCAGAGCACAAACAAGCTTCCTTCAAAACGCGGATGTAACTGTACTTACCTTACGCTTTAGCGGCTCGACTTGTGGGCATATAGTACGGCAAACGTGCAAGGTCCATAGCAATATCGATGGTTATTACTTTGACTTTTTTTTGGTTTGTTTTATGGCACGGCGAAAAACTCAAGATACCTTTAACGCCCGGCGGGATAAGGTTTTCGATTTTATTGTTTGTTTTTTCCTCAACCCAGCTATTGATTGTATGCCGTGATTGCTCAGCTTCATTAACAAAATCAAGCTGGCTGAGACCTGCCCCGTAGTAACATTCAGTAAAATCCAAAAACTCCTTTAAGAAAGGTTCACCCTTTTGTCCCCAAAGGGCATTAGCAAGTAATAGCTGGTAACCACATGATTTGTCTTTTTGAACAAGTTGCTTTTGGAGAGCACCAAATGCAGAGTAGAGATTTTGCCTTGGCAATGTAAAATGCAGGACATCTGCCATTTGCTTCTCTGTTTCGCCGCGGGCGCCTGCATAAGTCATCGCAAGGGCGGTTGAGATGCTGTATGGCGAGAAAAATAAATTCCCCTTTGGTGCAACTGCGTTTGGGTCATTCTTCAATTTGCCATAGAGATCAAAGGCAAATTCGGTGTTCCCAGCCGCTGTTGTTTTTATGTTGTTAGAATCGACAGCAGATACGTTACCGGCAGTTTGGTTTGGATCGCTCGCTCCAAAACAATGACTGCTCGTCACACAACAAACCCGAAAGAATAAAAATGCAGCCTTTTTCATGATGAGCACATCCCTAACTTCAAAAGAGCCGACCACGCCCAGCCGGCCCTTATATGTGGAATCATCACCATCACAAGCAGTTTTACTTTCGCTGCCTAATAATTCCATATTCGGCAAGAATATCATAAAGTTCTTCAGAGTAGTGCGTCCGCCACTCTACTCTTTTAGCCCTATGTTGCCAGCCTAAGTTTATCAGTAGCCCTTGATTGTTTTTGTTGATTGCACCCATCCATGTCGGCCATAGCGGCACGCAATCATCCTGACACTGACAGCAATGACCCACTTGAAAAGCCTCTTGAATTCGTTCGATTTTGTCTGGGTCATCAACTCTCGCAATTTCTTTCAAAGCTGGAACAAGCCTGCCCTTCTTTATCAAGAGTTCCCTCTTCGCGGAAGAAGACTACAAGCTTTACGTCGCGTCCGCGGGCAACTTCTTCAATGGTCGGAGCCCACTGAACGTTGGACATGTTGAAATTGTTAGAGTGACAACCAAGTGGGCCCAATACCATTAAACTGAAAATTGTTACCATCGTTTTCATTTTACTACATCCCTTAATTGTCAAAATATATGTTTGTATTCCCAACCCAACTAAAGTTTGAAGCAGGTATTCTGTTGCCCGTTTCTGAAGTAGCAGCGTGCGAGATGCCATATTCAAACGATTTATCTCTTGGGCCAACCTGGTACCAAATATCTTGGAGGAAATTATTGTAGTGAGTCAGAGGATTTCCTTTGAAAGCAAACCCTCTCCAGCTCATATACAGTCTTGTTTCCAAAATATCTGGTATTATATCAAAAGCCCTCGCCATGTCACTTGTACGCCAATACTCCTCCTCCGAATAGTTATTATCCTCTGGCTCTGGTATTGGTATTCCAGCAAACCATTCAGGAGGCATACACGAGGTCCCGTTCTTACAGGCATCTATAAAAACATACATCTTGTTGCGCCAGTGAAAAGAACCTTTTTGGTCCCATACAGAATAGCCTTTTTCGTACTTATCCGGTAATGGTTCATAGTCATTGGGATTACCGGTCCAGTTCCTTCTTAAATAGGAGAAATACAGACCATCCCACGCAGCAAAATGGGTTCGGTGAGTATCGCTAATTTGACGGTTACCATCGGTAATAATCATTACTGATTTTACCTTTGACAATCCAAATGCTGTTTTGATATTTGCTCGTGTTGCCTGGCTAAAGAAAAGGCAAATGGTCGGGGCAAAGTTTCCTTCTTTACAGGCATCGAGGTATTCTTTCCAGACTTCCCTTCTGTTATAAGTCCAGTCACCGATTCCCATAAAACCTTTTTTAACTCCGACCAGCAAAGACCGTGCGTTAGCACAGTTTGGATCATTGGTGATATCAAATTCCTTGACTATGTCCTTTATCCAGCTCTTTAGCCCGCTGGCCGCAGCGGCCCCGCCCGTACCTGCAACTTCCTGTATTGTAAGTTTGTTATATGGACTCTGCAAAACACTAGCCGGCACCGTCACGTTAAAATGTCCACCGGATGAATTCTGCCAGATAACACTTTCATCCAAATCTCTCAACTCGAAATTTATAGTACTACCATCATTAGGATCATAAAAACCTGCGAACCGATAAGCCTGATTGTACTTGTAGGCCTCACTACCGGTTAAGCAATGCAGTCTGTTACTAACGGTGATATTTATGGTCGGTGCAACCAAGACTTGTTCATCAAGCGCTACTGCAACTACTTTGACTTCATGAGAGCCGTTGCAATATTCATAGGTCGGTATTTCTATATCATCGCCAAAGAAGGTGCCGAGGCATCGACCGTCCATAAATAGGTAATAGGAAAGCTCATCCGAAGGCCAGACAAGTTCTGCCAACAGTACATCAGAAACTAAATTCGGGTCCTGATTAAGTGTAATTCCCAATGAAAGCGTACGCAACCATTGGTCACAGAAAATAGATAGGTCGTTAAAATCAACAAAGCCACTGCCATCAAGGTCAGCTTCACTTGTGGTTGATTGCTGCCAGTAGTTAGCAAAAGTCGCAAAATCGTTGAAATCAACTCTCATACTTCCATCTAAATCAGCAGAAAGTGAACTGCTATCGTCCACATTCGAAAATGCCCAATTGGGATAACGGAAGCCAATATCTGTCTGATTGCAATCGGGCAAGCTGTTAACATCGGTCGTTTTACCAACGACTTGTGTTTCCTCTACATACTGGTACCCGCCATCTATGAAGTTACATTCCTGGTCAAGATAACATATAGGCATCCATCCTGTGCCAGTCTCATACGGAAAATTCGTTTCTATAACAGGATTATCTTCCTCAAATTCCCAATTTTTATTACTGGCGTTGTCGTAGTAACCCGTGTTGAGTACAGAGGTGTACATATAACCATCGACAAGATTAAGGCCATATTGATAAGATTCTGAAACGATATTGTTTCAGTGGTTAAGCCCAAGAAAATCAGCCAGGTTATGGCTGGATATATTCTTGCGTTCTTGTTCCGACAAAGACAGCAAGCTTCGAAGATAAATCGGCAATCGTCGAACAGTTTCATCCGGAATTTTACGGTACTTCATAAACTCCCTGTCCATCGCTTCGGTTTATGTTCACATAAAAAAGAGTTTAGAACAGTTGTTGCATCTGTCAAGAAAATTCAAATATTCAGATATTCAAAAATTTGAAAAATCTGTTGACAAAACCAACGATAAGGTTAAAAATGCGTTTTATTGTGAATGTGTATACAAACATACAGCTAAAAAAGTTTGATTTTGTAAATGCATAGGACTGTTTACCCAATATCTGAAAAGGCAAAAAGCTTCGCCTGGCTTTTGGTGATATCTTTCGCTCTTTGGTTGGCCTTGAGTTCAAAATTAGACCTGCCGGAGTTGATTACCGGGGGTGTGGTTTGTCTAATTATTTCACTCTTCGCAGCGCACATTTACTCTAAGTTAGGTTTCCCGCTGCTAAGTCTAAAGGGGTTTTTATTTTCCCTGATATATATAATTGTGCTTTTCTGGGAGATAATCAAGGCCAATTTTGACGTTGCCTATCGGGTTCTTCATCCCAAAATGCCCATAAAGCCAGGTATTGTGGTCATAAAGACTCGCCTTAAATCCGACATCGCAAAGACGATTTTATCCAATTCCATCACCTTGACCCCCGGCACGTTTACATTGGATATTATTGGCGATGAACTTCTGATTCACTGGATAAATGTAAAGACCGAAGATATTGATGAAGCAACAAATATCATTGGGAGAAGATTTGAGAAGTATTTGAGGCTGATATTCGGATAAACAAAGGTAAACAGTTTCTTGTGGAAAATGAAGATGTCATAATGAGCGGTAACTGTCGCTTGAAACGGAGAAGTAGAAGGCGGGCATGGCAGTAAGATATGAAGAAATTAGCGAGATATTAAAGGCACTGGCCCATCCTGCAAGGTTAAAAATCGTCGTTGGTCTTCTTAAGGACGAATGCAATGTTGCCCAGATCCAGAAGGTATTAGGATTACCTCAATCTACGATTTCCCAGCATCTTAGGGTATTGAAAAATGCAGGTATCATTAAAGGCAGAAGAGAAGGAACTAGGACATGCTATAGAGTTATTGATGTGCGGGCAAGAAAAATTGTGGAAATAATTAAGAGGAAATAGATTTTTTTCGGTGCTTTAATCGTATTATTCGTATATGCAAATAAGGAAATGAATTATGGCGTTTGATATGAGCGACATTGTTTTTCTTTCAATCATAGCGGCTGGTGTTGTCTTGTGCCTTTTACGTATGCTCAAAGGCCCTACCGCCCCAGACCGGGCGGTAGCGGTGGATACGGTGGCTACGATTACCACCGCTTTGCTTGTCCTTTTGGGTTCTATCTTTGAAAGATACGTTTATTTGGATGTCGCCCTGGTTTATGCGGTCTTAACTTTTATCAGTTTAGTGGCTATTGCAAGATTTTTGGAAAAGGGAATTTAAGTGCACTTGGCAGGGACTATCATTACAGCAATCGGAACAATATTTCTCTTCTTAGGAGGCTTGGGGGTATTCAGACTGCCTGATGTCTACAACCGACTTCAGGCAGGAACAAAGTGTACAACATTGGGTGCTTTCTTGACCATCATTGGCGTTGGAATAACGCAGCCTGGCTGGTTGCCGAAAACTTTAGTTATTGCCCTGTTTATCCTTATCACCAATCCTATCTCTAACCACGCCTTGGGAAGAGCATCTCGCAAGAGCGGTGTTTCTCTGTGTGATAGAAGTGTTGTCGATAAGGCCAAGGAATTTGAAGAATATAAGGAAAAGCAATGACTTTTCTTGCTTTATTTTTAGTACTTTTAATGCTTGTTGGAGCCGTCGCAGCTTCTGTTTTTAAAGACTTAATTAGCGCTGTAATTGCTGCAGCTTTGGTAAGTCTGGCTGCTTCCATACTTTTCTACTTGCTTCAGGCACCTGATGTAGCGATGGCTGAGGCTGCCATTGGCGCGGCATTGACTGCGGCCATATTTATTATTGCCATCAGCAGAACAAAGAGGTACGAAGAATGAGAAGGATAATCAGCATCCTTTTACTAGTAATAGTAGCCTTGGGAATCAGCCAGTCGCTGGCAAAGATTCCCTTCGGCGTGCCTAAGACAAAAGTAGGCAGGCATTATATTAACGAGGGTGTAAAAGAAACCGGGGCTACCAATATAGTTACCTCAGTGGTGGTAAGTTATCGCGGCTTCGATACTTTAGGCGAGGTTACGGTTTTATTCATTGCTGCAATCGGCTTAGGCGCGGTGCTAACGGCCGGTGCAAGAGAAGGACCGAGAAAAACACGGCCAGCCAGCCTGGTCCTCTATACCGGATGCAGGCTTTTGTTTCCTCTTATTCTGGTTTTCGGCACCTATGTCTTTATCCACGGACACCTCACCCCCGGAGGAGGTTTTCAGGGAGGAGCGATCATTGCCTCCGGCTTTCTTTTAATTTATCT
>CAZECQ010000013.1:0-24977 GCA_964510545.1 uncultured Pirellulales bacterium
GTTCCTCCAGCGGAGCTTACGTAACTTTCCCCCGGATTGGCAGTGGCGCCTGAGGAATAGTCCAAGAAGTCCATTTCTATAGGAATGGGGTATATGTAGCCTGTTGTTGTGAATTTGACAACGATTGAGAAATCATCGCCATCAGTCAGCTCGATTGCCGAAGGCAGCGAAATTGTATGATAGCCTGAATTGGTAAGCGTGCCGGAAGTAGAGCCCAGCAGGGTGGAAAATTCACTTCCATCGAAGTCATCGTAAATGTAGATTTCATAGGCAACATTGTCATCAACAGCATATAAAGCAACGGCCTCGAGGTCTTCGTCTGCTGTGGTGGTAAAAACATTGGCGGCCCAGGCTATCGAGGAACTAAATCCTGCTGAGTTTGTCCATCCCAGTGGGTCATATTGATAGTTAGTGGCGTAGAAGGAAGTCGGTACGGCGTCACAAAAAGCAGCAGCATACTGCACGGCCTTAGCGTCATAGTAAGAAATCCAGAAGTACCCGTTGTCTCCCCAGCCGGTCCCCCAACTGTTCTTGATGAGCCAGGCACCGTCTCCCGGTGCCCCTGAGACGGTCTTGTTATCGTCCCAGCCGATAACTGTTACGGCGTGGTTGCCGACCTCGGTGCCGGCATAGTAATATGTGTACTCGGAAGAGTTGTAGTAGGATGAACTCCAGTACATACTCACATACATTCCGCCATAGGTCATAATTGCGTTTTTGATGTCACTGTCCGTGAAAAACCACAGTGTACTTTTGAAGTATTTTTGGGTCGGCCCGCCCGGGGAGGGCCTGTCGTCCCAGTCGTGATATGGGTCGTCCGACTCATCGACAGGTCCCGACCACCGAGCCAGGTAAGCCGTGCTTATATCTGCATTCCCCCCTTCGCATGGACTCCAGTCAAAGCCATGGTAGTTCTTCAGATGGTTTTCGGAAAAGTCCCAGGTCTGGGCCTTGTTCTTCAGCAGCCAGCTTTCCAGCGACCCGTGCGAGCCAAAAGCCCAGCAGGAGCCGCAGCCGCCCTGGTCTCTGACATCGGTAACGTGTCCTGATGACCTCAGGTCATAGCTTGCTGGCGGCTCACTAAGCAGCCGTTGGCCCGATTCTGCCTGAGATAGCAGATGAGAGCGGTCAAATGGGCAAGGTATATGGCCTAAGGCGTGGCCTTGCTCGTCATACGCTACAAAGCCAAACGTTGCTACCTCCATCTGAGAGGTAATAAAGTCAGGATTGAGGGGTGCGGCGCTGACTGGCGGCGGCTTAAATGGCTCAGCCCGCGCTGCCACAGCCGGAAATAATATATACAGACAACCCAAAAATAGCGGGAATATGCGTTTGTTCAAACTCAAAACATTGAAAGGCAAAAATAACTTATTGTCCTGGCGCCTTCGTAAACTCTCTATAACCATCCTATGCGTCATAGTTTTCGTTTCGCAGCTTCTCCCTCTGTCGAATCATACTTTACAATGTTGTTATTCGTCCAAAAACTCGCTTTACTTTTCTGCTTTGGAACAACTAAATTTGTTTGAGAAGCTTTCTCTTTTAGGGGCGAAGCTGGCCTTTGTTGC
The DNA here is from genome assembly GCA_964510545.1 of uncultured Pirellulales bacterium. GTDB lineage: Bacteria > Planctomycetota > Phycisphaerae > Sedimentisphaerales > Anaerobacaceae > CAYXPG01. The sequence goes on from CAZECQ010000013.1 coordinate 1,566, forward strand.
GCTTCTCCTGATGCCGGACAAATACTAAAATACAGCATTTCGGTATTTTTGTCAAGGAAATTATAGGACTTCTTGTGTTGTGTCGTTCATCCAATCTTCAGTGCCGCTTAAAAATCGCCACCCCAAACATCGCCTCGACGATTTGTTCACAGCCCAACGATACCTTACTCTTTTTAAGCTAAAAACAAAAGCGGGCGATGGGATTCGAACCCACGACATTCGGCTTGGGAAGCCGACATTCTACCACTGAATTACGCCCGCAACAATATTCATATTTTTTCACAAGTTAAGTCTATACGATTTTTGTTCTTTTGGCAATACCCTATAATTGTAGAGGAGATGGTTATGCGCACAGTTATTACAGAATCGATGGGATAATTTGTTTCGGCTGCACAACAGCCGATTTTGGCACGAATAATGCGGTGTATGTTGCTTTTATACGCGGAGTTTTTTAAGCCAGAGTCCGGTAAAATCAGGCCGTTACAACTTTTACCTCAACACCGTTTCAAACTTTATAACTTTCTAATAAAACACAAGTTACAAGCAAAAAACATCTGGATTCAGCGGGCTTTTTGTGTTATAATATCATATCATTGGTAGTATTGTCCACTCAAGAGGTGGGATGATGAAGAGACTCTTATTAGTTATAGCACTTGCTTTCTGCTGCCCGGAAATTTCAGCAGATACGCTCTATGTCCCCAGCGGACAATACAGCACTATTCAGTCGGCAATTAATGATTCCAACGATAGCGACACTATCATCGTCTCAGCCGGAACATATCTGGAAAATATCGATTTTCTCGGAAGGGCTGTTATACTTCAGTCAGAAGACCCTAACGACCCGGATGTGGTGGCAACAACAATAATTGACGGCTCCAATCCTGCCGACCCCAACATCGGCAGTGTCGTAACTTTTAATAAGGGCGAAGACGCCAACTCGGTACTGAGCGGTTTTACTATTCAAAACGGTACCGGCCAGACCGACCCTACCGTTACCTGGCGAGGCTGGGTTGGTGAAAATGGTGATGGCGGCGGTGCACATTGCAGCAATGCCTCGCCCACCATCACAAAAAACATTTTCAAAGACTGCCGGGCTGAATACGGCGGCGGCGGAATCTTCTGTCACAATGGTGCCTCACCGGTAATCACGCACAATACCTTTATTGACAACTATGCAGGCTGGTACGGCGGGGGTGTTTTTGCAAGAGTAAACTGCTCGCCGACAATCTCCAATAACATCTTCAAATACAACACCGCCCATTATATTGGCGGAGCAATATATCTTGCCGGCCAATGCTATTCAACAATTACGAATAACTGGTTCGAGAAAAACGACTCTGAAAGAATGCATGGCGGAGCGGTTTATTATTTCGTGAATTGCTCGCCGATTGTCGCGTGCAACTTTTTTATCGGCAATACCTGCAGCGGGCCGGCCCACAATTATCCGACGGGTTCGGCGATATTATTCGAAGCCGGCACAGCAGGCAAAGTAATCAATAATCTCTTTACAGGCAATACCGTCATCAATACGAATACGTTAGCAGCTACGATAATCAGCGGCAGCGGCTCGACAGACTTAATTGCAAATAACATTGTTTATGACAATAATAATGTAGGCATTTACACATACCAGGCCAGTACGGTAATCAAAAACAATGACCTCTGGGCCAATGCGGATGCCAACTACGGCGGCGTAACAGGCGACTTGACCGGAACGAACGGTAATATATCTGCTGACCCGCAGGTCCTGCCGGCTTTTCCGGAGCCGCTTACCCTGCACGAATTGCATCCAAATTCACCCTGCATTGACGCCGGGGCCAATGATGCCCTTGAGGTCTGGCTAACAGAGGATTACGACGGAACAAGCCGTACGGTTAACGGTGTAGTTGATATGGGGCCGCAGGAATATAAACCCATCGTTGTACCGCTCGATTTCAATACCATTCAGCAAGCTATTAATAACGCAAATGACGGCGAGGAAATTATTGTGCTGCCCGGCTTTTACCGGGAAAACGTTGATTTTCTCACCAAGAACATTCAGCTGCGAAGTCTCAATCCATTCGACCCATGCACCGTAGCACAAACAATAATAGACGGCAACGACCAGCAAAGTTGTATTAGTATTCTTTCCGGGCAAAATGATTCTACGATAGTTGCCGGTCTGCGGCTGCAAAACGGACACGGTGAATTCGGCGGCGGAATACACGTCAACGATTCGGTCGGGCCGGTGTTGATGTATAACTACATCACAAATAACACGGCCGACAGATATGGCGGCGGCGTTGATTGCCGAAACAACGCCTACGCAGAGGTGCTCAACAATACAATTATTGATAACAATGCCGGCACGGCCGGCGGCGGCGTACACGTCGGCCCCTGGTCGAGCTGTTTAATAAAGAGCAACAGAATTGAAAACAATTTTACGAGCGGCGAGGCCGGCGGCGGTATTTATACCTACGACAATACAACGGCCTGGATTATTGATAATGTAATTACAGGCAATAAGGCCATAACAGCCTGGGGCGGCGGAATCTGGCAGTGGGACAGTCCGGGAGGAGTCATCGAAGGTAACATTATAACAGGCAACATTTCAACGGCGACCTATTCGGGGACAGGTGACGGCGGCCGCGGCGGCGCTATAGGGATTATGAACAGTAACACTCTAATCAGAAATAACATTATCTGCGGCAATAAGGCCGACGAGGGCGGCGGAATCTGGGTCCAGGGAAACGGCAGCGCCAAGGTATCGAATAATACAATTGTTGGCAACACAGCCGAGTATGCCGGCAGCGGTATTGCGGTTGCATATCTGGCCACTTACTCAATCACCAACAATATCATTACTAATAACGGCGCCACCGGCGGGGTGTACGTAAAACCGGATGGCTCATTGCCATCAGAGCCGAACCTGATAAATAACAACGTCTGGAACAACCAGGGCGGAAACTACATCGGCGATATAAATGACCTGACCGGCACCGGGGGTAATATCTCCGCCGACCCCTGTCTGCTCGCGGCCGGCTATTGGGTCGACACCAACGATGCTAATATCATCGTCGAACCGAACGACCCGAATTCAGCGTGGGTATTTGGCGATTACCACATACCATACTTCTCGCCCTGCAGGGATGCCGGAACATCACTTCATGCGCCGCCGGCCGACTTTAACGAAAACCCAAGACCGTACTTTGACGGCTTTGACATCGGGGCTTACGAGCTGCAAATTTACGATTTGTCCGCCAACGGCACGGTCGATTTCACAGACCTTTTACTGCTGGTTAACACCTGGCTGACCCAGGGCCCGTCAATACCCGCCGACCTCGACAATGACGGCACTGTCGATGTACGGGATTTTGTCCTGCTGGGCGGCGACTGGTCAAAGCAGAATTAAAGCAGCAGAAAAAAATCAATTCTCTGGTCCCATAACATTTTTTATCCGGTCAAGTCCCCGCTTTTATCAGCCGATTAAAGATAATACCGTAAAGGTACGTCAAAGGGTATGTGTATGAAAAAGGGTTTTTCACTTGTCGAATTGATGATAGTCGTCGCTCTTTTGGGCATCCTTGCGGCTATGGCCCTGCCGGCCTTTCAGGGACACGTTAGCCAGGCCAAGGCATCTGCAGCGAAGGACAATCTCCGCATCCTTCGCGGCGCCATTAAAATCTACGCCGCCGAGCACAACGACGCCCCACCCGGATATTTCAATGGCGATACATCATCGACCCCGTTATATACCTGGTTCTACATACAGCTTACCGCCGCTACAAATATTGATGGCCAGTATGTACCCGACCCCTCAGCTCAGGATTTTGGCCCCTATATCTCGGAAAAGCCCAAAAACCCTTTTAATGACAAATGGATGCTCAGGGCTCTGGCAAACCACGAATCCTTCCCCGAAGAAGCCACCGGAGAATATGGCTGGCTCTACCATGCTGCTACAGAGACTATAAGACTTGACTGGCCGGGAACCGATTCCGACGGCATCCGATACTACGATTATTAAATGCTCAAAGATACCCCGCAAAAAGATTATGCCCCCCACCACAGACAGTTAATGGCCCTTCACCCTTCTGCGGCAAAATGACATACCGCTGCAAATCCCCAAATCCGGTCAAAACTAATCGCACGGCCAGAGAAAACCAACGCATGGGTCGCCAGGCCTAATCATATAGTTCGGGTAAGCGGGTGACCCGCCTGTCAGCAGCCAGCTGGCATAGGTCAAGTCGCCCTTAATCTTGCCAAAGTCATATAAATCGATGCGGCTGTCATCAATAATATCCAAACAGGGGTCCCAAAGAAAACCGGTTATCGGGGAATCAGGCAAAATCAGATAGTTCGGGTCAGCGGGTGGGCCGCCTGTCTGCAGCCAGTTGGCATAGGCCAAGTCGTTCTTAATCCTGTTAAAGTCATCTATATCGATGTCGCCGTCATTGTCGGTATCTCCCGGGCAGCAGGGCGGCTCTGTAACGTGAATCTCCAGCGCTCCGCCATACGTATAAGTAAGGCCGGTTCCGAATTTGTTGTCGATATCAAGATCTGTAAGGTCAATCGTAATAATCTCTGAGTGCTGCAAATCTGGGACCTGGAAATCAAACCAAAACAGGTTTCCCGAATCTATGCCTTCATAATCACCCAAAGACAAAGATGCACTAACGACTCCAAGCAACTGACCAGGGGCAGGAGCAATAGCAATAATAAAATCTGGAATCAATTTAGGATGTAACTGCGGGTTTGAAGCCGCACCTCCATTATCTGTCGTTACTGAGGAGATATACAATAGGGCTACGCCATCTGTTGGGCCAGTGCCGAAACCACTTGCAACCAGCGCTATCGTAATCGTATCGCCGGGCAGATAACTTGGAGCACCGCTGCCGGGGTCGGTACCCTGAGGGTCAGGGCCGGCGATAATCTGAAGGTTTACCGATGCGGCCGAGGCCGCCGATGAAAACACAAAAACAACCGTCAAAAGTAATAGATACCTTTTCATAATGACTCTCCTTTCATTTCAAAAAAACCTATTTCTTTTCTCTGCGCAAATCCCTCGCCTAATAGCTGTACTATTTATCCTATAGAGCTGTTTTATAAAAGTCAAGAAAAATATCAGATATAATCGTTTTTTTTGTGGGTATTAAGGCAGGTTGCAAAGGCCATTAATGTGCAGACAAGGTGGGTCTTTTACTCAAACTGATAGTTTTTAAGTTTAAGATTGATGAACACAGGGTATTGAAATCAGCATTACATATTCTGTAAAATCCTTATGTAAACTAATCGCACGGCCAGAGAAAACCAACGCATGGGTCGTCGGGCGTAATCATATAGCACGGGTCGGCAGGTGGTCCGCCTGTCAACAGCCAGTTGGCATAACTAATATTGGCCTTAATCCTGTTATAATCATGGATATCGAAGTCACTGTCACTGTCAAGGTCCATACATTCATTATAGTTTGGGTCGCTGCATTCTATCAGGTACCACGGTTCAAGACTTTGTTGTTTGCGTTCCAAGCCGACAGAAACCAAAAGCACTAAAATCTCGGTAAAGTCATCGAAATCGATGTCGCCGTCATTGTCCGTATCTCCCGGACAGCACACCGAGACCACATGAATCTCCAGCAGCCCTGACACAGTATAAGCAGGATCGATATCATTAAAGCCAACATTCTTTAGACTTAGCCCGTCAAGACTAATTGTAATTATGCTTGAATACGTCAGATCGGGAATATGAAACTCGCACTCCCACAAAACAGCAGGGAAGGGTGTTACACCGTCCAAATCCCCAAAGGACATATAGCCAGCTATGTTCGAAATCAGAACACCACCTGAATTAACAATAGTACCTGGGCTAACGTCAAATCTATCCAGTTCGCTATGCAGTGAAGGCGCCGAAGCTATACCGTTGTTATCGGTCGTTATCGCGGCAACGTCCACAAAGCCAATGGTGTCGTCGGAAGAATTTGTGTAAAATCCCGTGGCATAAACTTGAATCGTAATAGTCTCGCTGGGCTGATAGCCGGCCAGATTAACATCTTCAGGAGCAACACGCAGCTCGACGTGGCCTGCCGCCGTCACCAGCGATGGAAACAACAAAACAATACCGAATAACAAAATCTTTTTCATTATCCCCGTTCCTTAGGTCAAAACAAGTCCGTCATACCGCTGTAAATTGCCTAATCCTATACTAAACTAATTGCATGGCCAGAGGAAACCAACTGTTGCATTTCCGGGCCAGATATTATAATTCGGGTCAGTTGTAGAGCCGCCTGTCAATAAGTAGTTGGCATAACTGATGTCACCCTTAATCTTGTTGTAATCACCGAGATTGTAAACACCATCGCCGGTAACATCACAACATACGTTCCAGAGAAAACCAACGCATGGGTCGCTAGGCCAGATATTATAATTCGGGTCAGTTGTAGACCCACCTGTAAGCAGATAGTTGGCATAAGCAATGTCGGCTTTCATCCTGTTGTAGTCAGCGAGATTGTAACAGCCATCGTTATTGGTATCACCCGAGCAGCACGCCATCTGAATTTCCAGCGGCCCTGATACGGTATATGCCGGCTCGATGGTCTGATAGCCAATGTTCTTCAGTACCAGACCGCTCATACCGATTGTGATTATGCTCGAAAGCGGCGCATCCGGAATATGAAACTCGCACTCCCAAAGAACCGCCGGGAAGGGCGTTATGCCATACAAATCCAGTCCTTTATTACCGTGGATATCTTCGATTAAGACACCGCCGGAATTAACAATGGTACCGGCACTGGAGGTGGGATCCTCCAGTTTAGGATGCAGAACCGGTGCCGAAGCCGTCCCGCCGTTATCTGTCGTTATCGAAGCAATATCCATAAAGCCAATAGTGTCGTTGATGTCGTTGGGATAATCCGTGTAAAAACCTGTGGCATAAAGCTGAATCGTAATAGTTTCGCTGTTTGAATAACCACTTGTATTAACGTCTTCAGGAGCAATCCGCAGCTCGACATGACCCGCCGCCATCACCGCAGAATAAAAGCCCAGAACAAACCAAAATAACAAAAGCTTTTTCATCATCCTCAATATTGGCCCCAAATATAACAAACTCCTTATATAATCATTATTAATTTTAGCAAAAGTCTGAGCAAAAATCAAGCAAATTATTGAAAGCTATGAGTTTTTTAGCCCGCCAAGGCCGCCCCCCAAAGGCCGATAAAAAGCAGAACAATCGGGATTTTTTACTGCCTCCAACACCGAAAAAACAGCGCAAAGCTGTTTTGATTGGCATTTAAATAAAAAGAAAAGAGGCAAGTCATTGACTTGCCTCTTTGGAATCCTAAGATTGTTTTTGGCTGCCTGCCTGGCCCTATTTACGGCGACGCAGGAACAACCCGCCAAGTCCCAACAACGCGATGGTCATCGGCTCAGGTGTAACGTGAATCTCCAGCGCTCCACCATAAGTATAGGTAAGACCGCTCCCGAATTTGTTGTCAACATTAAGATCCGTAAGGTCAATCGAGATAATGGAGGAATGCTGCAGGTCCGGAATATGGAAATCGAACCACCACAGATCACCTGCATCTATACCAGTGTAATCAGCGACCGCCAAAGAACCATCAACAGTCGAAATCAGAACGCCGCCGGAATTCACAAGAGTACCTTTATAATGTAAGTCGGCTTTAAGCTTGGTATGCAAATCCGGGCTGGCTGCTGTACCGCCATTACTCGTTGTTGCACTGGCAATTTGTATCTGGCCTACACCATCATTCGCACCGGTGCCGAAACCACTTGCAACCAGCGCTATCGTGATAGTATCACTTGGTAGATAACTCGGAGCGCCACTGCCGGGATCGGTGCCCTGAGGTGCGGGGCCTCCGACAATTTGAAGATCCACTGAGGCTGCCGTCGCCATCGAAGAGATGGCCAGGACAAGCACTAAAACAAACAACTTTTTCATCATACTTCTCCTTCCAAAAAAAGTCGAAACTAATTTACTAAACATCCATAAATCTTGAAAACAATTCTAAGCTACGGACACATTAAGGACATGGCCAGAGAAAGCCAACTGTTGCATTTCCGGGCCAGATATTATAGTTCGGGTCACCTGTGCCGCCTGTCCATAAGTAGTTGGCGTAACTGATGTCGCCCTTAACCTTGTTGTAGTCTGCGAGATTGTAAACTCCATCCTTGTTAATGTCACAACATATGTCCCAGAGAAAGCCAACTGTTGCATTACCTTCCCATATGTTATAGTTCGGGTCACCTGTGCCGCCTGTCCATAAGTAGTTGGCGTAACTGATGTCACCCTTCATCTTGTTGTAGTCGGCGAGATTGTAACAGCCGTCGTTGTTAGTATCGCCGGCGCACCAGGCACATCCAAGACCTGCGATAGCCACAACCTGTGGCAGATTGGTAGTGAACGGAGGACCTGAGTCTTCCGAACTTTCACCGTTCTCCAGCACTATACCGGCTCGGCTCACGTTGGCCCTGATAGTCATGTTGCAGGGAACCTTGCTGAGTATGAGCTTGCCCAAAGTGCCGGTCTGTGCCGGACCCGAAACTACGCCCGCCTCATAAAGCGAGCCCATCTCGGTGGTAACACCGTTGCTGTCAAGGCCGGGCAGGGTGTCGCTCGGCAGGTCGGAAAGCTCGGCAATAGGTGTGCCGTCGTTGGTGACAGCACCGGACGCGTTAATCACAATCGTGCCCATAAAGATGCCATAGCCCTGGACAGTGCTGTTACACTCGCCTTTGTTATAATCCGCAATGCCGATAATGTTACCATCATCCACCCAGATGTCCAGAGCAAAAGCCCTGACGTTACTGTCCTCTGTATTAGAATACGTGATGTAAACTTGACAGGGGTCAGTGTCTGACTGGACGGCATTGATGTTAACAACTGCCATCGCGGGTGCGGCGAGCAAAAGCACCGTCAAAACAAACAGAATCTTTTTCATAATGTAACCTTCCTTTCTTTTCTTCTCTGCAGAGCTACGCACTCTGCGCCATTTTGGTTTCTAACTTAAGGTTTCTCCTGATTCAACCTTAATCCTGCCCTGAGAAAAAATTTCTCTGTCACGTTCATTCATTGTACCATCACCCTTAGTACCTTTAACTGAATAGAACGTCCCGGCCGACAGGACAACCGGGCTATATCTCTTATATGCCCATTCCTCCTTTCTCGCCTATTGGCGAATTTTGCGCGTATAAGGATATACGCACCACGTTTTTTAACCGGTGAAGGTTAAATGTAAGATAACACGAAAGCCAATTTAAATCAAGAACAATTTTTAAATATTTTTTAAAAATTTTGCAAATTAAGGAGAAAGGCGTACAAAGGCCGGCTGAACGCCAAATCACCCTTTTTTGCCTGCTCAACGCTGTTCCCATTGCTGTTTTCATACTTTCACTGTTCCCCAATGGCCAAAAGGCCTCAAAAAATGCTGTTTTTACCTCGTTGTTGTGCTTAAAAAACTCATATCAGTGTTTTTCCACTAAATAACCCCCAACCTGATGACACTATTTAACCAAATTAACATCCAAAAGTCAAGTCTTTTTTACCCAGTTTTTGCCGTCAACCGAAAAAATAACTGTTTTCCGCCTGTTATCAAACTACACGGCAATAACCAATTGTGCCGTTATTAGCGTATAAATAGGTGTTCTGCAATGGGACGACCTGGAAAACGGGGGTGCTGCAAAAATTTTTGTGATTTTGCGTCTAACTTTGCATTCCGCCCGATTCTATGTTATTGTTTTTCTGCCATTATGTACAATTTTCTAAAAGGACGACTTGTTGTTGTAAGGATTGCCCTGCTGGTGGCGGCTTTGACATTGGTTGCCATCGGCATAGCTACCATTTATTCTGTCGGCCACCCGGCCGAGTTCAGTCTCGCCAGCCAGACAAGAGATTTCGAGGATTTGGCAAACAATTGGCAAAAACAGATTATTTTCGCTGCAATTTGTGCTGTGGTATTTGTCGCAATCAACCTGGTCAATTACCGCTGGTTTGGTGAGGCAAGCTACTGGATATATGGTGTTGTCCTGGTACTTTTGGCGGTCGTATTACTCGGCAGATTCGTTAATCTGCCGTTCGTTCCATTGATTAACGGCACGCACAGATGGATTAGAATCCACCCTGCTTTGCCGCGTATTCAGCCGTCGGAACTTTGCAAACTTGCGTATATCCTTGCCCTTGCCTGGTACCTGCGCTACCGCAGCAATTACAGCAGCTTCAGAGCACTGATTGGACCGTTTGTGCTTACAATTGTCCCTATAGTGTTAATCTTGCTTGAGCCGGACCTGGGTACCGTAATGCTGATGATGCCTATTCTATTTACAATGCTCTTCGTCGCCGGCGCAAAGGTCAAACACCTCTTAATAATAATACTTTTGGCTTTTCTTCTAAGCCCGCTGCTGTGGTTCGCAATGAAGCCGTACCAAAGGACAAGAATAAGCTCAGTCCTGCTGCAATACGAGAGGATTCAGAAAGCAGCCGAAGAACGCCCGTTACTTGGAGGACTCCTTGTCGGCAAAAAATTCAGCACAAAGCAATGGAAACGCGATGAGGGTTTCCACCTTATACGCTCAAGATATGCGGTTGCTTCCGGCCGAATAAAAGGGTACGGCTTTCGAAAGGGACCTTTCATCAAATACAACTTTCTGCCCGCAAGGCATAATGATTTCATATTCGCTGTCATCGCACAACAATGGGGCTTCTGGGGTTCTCTTGCACTGTTGGGGCTTTATGTGGTTATTATTGGTTGCGGACTCGAAATTGCCGAACAAAATACCGACCCGTTCGCCAGACTGCTGGCGATTGGTATCGTGGCGATGTTCACTGTTGAGGTTATTGTCAATGTGAGTATGACACTGGGGCTTATGCCGATTACAGGTTTGACTTTGCCGCTGGTAAGTTACGGCGGCTCGAGCCTGCTGGTCAGTATAGCTTCAGTCGGGCTGTTAAACAATATCGGAAGATTCCGTACTTTTACCGTTGCACCAAAATCCTTCCAGTAGAAACGGCCGGAAAATCACTTTACCAAAAACACAATACCAAATACGATATAAGCAATACGAATATGGTAAAAGGATTTAGACAAATTGCCTCTCTGACGGTCGTAAGCAGAATACTGGGTATGCTGCGCGATATGGCATTCGCACATTTCTTCGGAGCCGGATGGCTGATGACTGCCTGGACGATGGGCTTTAAAATTCCCAATCTCGCCAGAAGACTTTTTGGCGAAGGAGCGGCTTCGGCTTCTTTTATCCCCGTCTATAGCGAAGAACTGCATAATGACCCTAAGCAGGCACAACAACTGGCCAACACCGTAGTAACTGTTATATTTGTACTTTTAGCTGCGCTGGTCCTTATCGCCGAAGGGCTCGTCTGGACATACTACATTTTTTTTGAAAACAGGACAGGCCCTCAGCTTGGCCTGGCATTGTGTTCCATTATGCTGCCGTACATGCTCTTTGTTTGCACCGTGGCGATATTGGCAGGAATACTTAATGTCCATAGACACTTCGCAATGCCCGCAGCGTCACCGATTGTCCTGAACATCTTTATCATAGGCAGTATTTTAATTACCGGCTCGATATTCGACATCAAAGCCGAGCAGCAGGTCTTCTTCGTTGCTGTCGCGGTTTTAATCGCAGGAATGGTGCAGATTGCTATTCAACTTTTGCCATTGCGCCGCCGAGGTGTTTACATCAGGCCTGCATGGGCGCTTCATTCTAATGCCTTTAAAAGAATTCTTGTCCTGATGGGCCCGATGATACTTGGCCTTACCGTTACACAGATTAACACACTTGCCGATGACGTTATTGCACTTTGCTTTATGACCAAAGAAGGCTACCCTTTGAGCTATGGTGCTCCATCTTATCTTTATTATGCCCAGCGCCTTTATCAGTTTCCGCTGGGCGTATTAGGAATATCTCTCGCGACTGCTATTTTCCCCGTTATGAGTGCTGATGCCGCAAGAGGGGACTTTGATACCCTGCGACAAACTATTTCAAAAGGAATTCGCAATGCTGTTTTCATCGCCCTTCCCGCAACCGCCGGATTGTTTCTTGTGGCAAAACCTTTGGTATCGGCCGTATTCGAGCATGGCGAATTCACAGCCGATGACACGCCGATAGTGGCCTGGACATTGTCGTTTTATGCAATCGGACTGACTGGTTTCTTCGCACAGCAAATTGTCACGCGGGTTTTTTATTCAATGCAGAACTCAAAAACACCTGCCCAAAGCGCACTGGCAGCGGTTTTTGTGAATATCGTTCTTAATCTGACTCTCATCTGGTTTATGGGGACAGCCGGCCTGGCACTCTCGACCGCAATTTGTTCATATTTACAGGTCTTTATTCTTGTCTTTGTGCTTCGCAAAAAATTTAGCGAACCGGTATTGGCCGGCTTGGCAGCTGCTGTAGCGAAAACGCTTGCTGCCACCGTTCTTATGTTTTTATTCGGCGTCGCAATTATGAAGATAATGGGTAGTCTGCCTTATGATAGATGGTTTAACATTCTAAGGCTGGCTGTAGTTGTGCCTGCCGCGGCCGCAGCGTATCTGATAGCGGCTAAATTGTTAAATATCGAAATGCTCTCTCTTGTCTTTGGCAGAAAAAATACTAATGAACCGCTCGACTGACAACCGATTATTGGAACTTTCTGTTACTATATAAGCAACTCAAAATGTTCTCTTTTATCCCCGGCAGAGAAAAAATGACAATCAATCCGCATAAAACGGCGAAAATACAACACTTAAGCTGCCTTTATACCTAAAGCGACAAACAAAATCGCCCGAAATATAGTATATTAACGGACGCTCTTTTGTCAGCTTGATGGAGGCATTGATGCTCAAAGGCAGGATTTTTTTAGTTTTTTTGGCATTTTTCTTCTGTTCCAACTCGTCTTGGGCACGGGTGCCTTTGGATTCGGAGGCGCTGTTTTCGCCTTCTGTCGGCCGGATATTTTATGAAATTGCTTATGAAATGGGCAGCTCCGAAGAACTCAGTGCCGCCGATAACCGCCAGACAATCCTCTTTCTAACCGCTGCGATGAATTTAGACAACAGAGCCGGCTATTTGCTGCCCGATACAATCAGGTTTGCATCCCGTATGGCTACAGCCCCTGATGCCGCCTCTGAACAGGATTATTCGGAACTGCTGGCAAGTGTCCTTGCTGGATATGTGGACAGTTCATCCGACCTCGAGGTAGTAAGACTGGCTATTGGGTATCTGCTTGAGCGGTTGGATTCTCGTGAAGAGCGAGAGAAGCTTCTTGAGCAGATGTTAACAAGCTTTGGTCCCCAAAATCCTTTTTTGGAGTCCGAACTGGCTACCCTGCTTGGTCTGCTCGCCGCTGAAAAACCAGACATTGATGCTGCGGCATCATATTTTGCCCGAGCCTTTAACAGCAATAATCACAACAAACTGGCGTTTGAAAAACTCACTGAGATTATGCCCGAACAGATACAACCGGCAATTTATCTTGAACATCTAAGGCTTACAGTACGCGAAAATCCCCTTGCTTTGGAAGCTGCTTTGGCCTTTGCCGATTACGCCCAGAGATTGCAGCTTTACGAAACCGCTGCGGACAGTTTCAAATATTGCGCCGATTTGTTCACCTTTTTGTATCCATCCGAGACTCTATTTGATTACATTTACCTCCCCTGGGCTCGCAGTAACTATAATACTCAGCGTAACCAGCACAAAACTCTCCAGATTGCCGAGCAGGTCCGCCAAAGCGGAACCTTCGATTTATTTCTCGAAGCCTTTGCCGGCAAAGCCGCCCTGAAAATCGGCGATACTGAACGAGCGGCACGCATATTAAAAGATGCCGAACAGAAAGCACAAGCCGCTTGGCAATCGGCAACTGCCAGTCACGAATCACAAATCGCTTCTGAGCTTGCCTGGTTTTATTGTTTTGCCTCGCCGGATGCCTCACAAGCAATCGACTGGGCCAATAGGGCTTATTCAAAAGAGCCTAACTCTCCGGCAGCAGCCGCCTTGTTGGCCTATGCCTTGGTAATAAACGGACAGACAGAGTGGGCCGGACAGATTATCGAAAGTTACGAGCAAAATCAAATCTCCGAACTGGCGCTGGCACAGATTCAATTGGCACAGGACCAAAACAGTGTGGCATTTGATACCTTAAGGTCTGTAATTGCATCAGAACCCGGGTCGCTGGCAGCCGAAACCGCCAGGGCAATTCTGACAGAGCAGGGCTCAGATTATATCCCGCCGATTGACCCGGATATCATTCTGACGGCCTTAAAAAACAATCTCGGCCAAAAAGTTGTCCCCGAATTTGTCAGCCCGGAAAAAGTAATTTCCGTCCGGTTAAATCTCCACGGTAGCAAATTTTCCTATGGCGGCAAATTCGATGCTTCCGTTGCAATCACAAATAATTCCTCTGAACCGCTCGTAGTCAGCGATGATGGTTTATTCAAAGGTAATATCAGGATTGACGCCGACGTTACCGGTGATATTAACAGGCAGATACCGAATCTCGTATCACTCAAAATTCGACCTTCATCACTTGTTGAACCTCAGCAAAGTATCATCATTCCTGTCCATCTTGAAACTGCCGAGCTTAAGCAGATACTGTTTTCGTACCCACAGGCATCATTGGACATAGAATTTACTGTCTTTATCGACCCGGTAACAAATACCGATGGTCGCCTGACAAACCGGCTTGCCTATATTGAACCGGCAAAAACCCTCATTAAGCGTCCAGCCATTGAACTTACCGCTAAATACCTGCAGAACAGGGTCAACTCTCTGCCCAGAGCAAAGCAGGGCCAAAAAATCAAAACCGCTCAGTTATTCACCGGACTTTTGGCAGAGCAGAACGCAATGGCCAATCACGAACCTTTGTATAAATTTAAGTATTCCGACGGGATGCCCGATTTGTTGAAATCCACACTTGTACATAACCTTAATGACAATGATTGGGTCGTTAGGGCCTATACTATGGCGGGGATGCTTTCGCTGCCGCTGGATTTTGAACTGATAAATGCTGTGGCAAAAAACCTCAACAATGAATACTGGCCGGCTCGGTTAATGGCCCTTTACCTGCTGGCCAAAAATCAGGATACTAATTTCAGCAAGGTCCTGAACTGGACTGCAGAACGCGATTCAAGTGTGCTCGTTCGGGATATGGCCGTCGCCCTCGGTGCCGCCACGTCCTCACCACAGAAGCAAGAGCAGCCGCCCGCTGACAACTTAGACAAAAGCCCCGCCGGATAACCCTGCAGAGGCCCGAAAACTTCAGCGAATCCGAAATTGATTTTATTAATCTTGTGGTTTGGATAATATATGGCAAGTGATACAATAGCTTGAATTAGTTTGTAAGCTGTTGCAGAATTGATAATGACAAAAACATTAGATAACAGCAATCAATCGGACAATAAGGCATTGTGGCTTGGTGTCGGTATCTTTACCCTTGCACTGGCGGTGAGGATTGTCTACTTCCACGAGATTTCGATGAGTCCAACGTTTCTTACACCGGTTATTGATTCAGCTTTATATGACCGTCTCGCAAGACTACTCGCTCAGAGCGGGCTAATGCAGAAAGACTTCTTCCTGCAATCCTTTTTCTACCCGTTCTTTCTTTCGGCGGTTTACTTTTTCAGCGACTCTTCTATCATTTTCGCAAAGCTGACACAGATTCTGCTGGGCTCTGTTGTGTGCGTGCTCGTTTACCAGCTTGGGCAGATGGTCTTCGACCGTCGGACGGGTATCCTGGCCGGCATTATCACGGCGCTGTACGGACCGCTCATCTTTTTCGAGAGTGAGCTTGTAGCGACCGGCTGGGCATCTTTATGGTCGGTGGCCTTGCTCATACTTCTCTTAAAAGCCGCCAAAAAAAAAGGACCGATGCTATATTTTGCGCTGGGAATATGCGGGGGGCTCAGCGTTGTTACACGCGCAACTTTCCTTCCGTTTTGTGTAGCATCCAGTCTCTGGCTGGTGTTTGCCCTGCGACGGGCATCGATGTCGGAGGATATGATTGCCATCAGGAAAAGACATATCCTAGCAGGGTTTTTCCTGATTCTGGTTACTGTCTCGATACTGTCTCTTAAGACAACAGGCAGGATAAGCCCGTTTCCTGAAAGCGGTCCGATTAATTTCTACATCGGTAATAATCCGGATACAGACAGGACAATAAAAATCCGGCCGGGAGACGACTGGCAAAACCTGAGCCTGCTGGCAAAAGAGGTCAAAGCGAAAGACAGGTATGAAGTCCAGCAGTTTTTCAGACGCAGGTTTTTAAAATACGTCTTAAATGAGCCGGTTCATTTTGTTGTGGGGCTTTTCCACAAATCCGTACAGTTTGTCAGTTCGAGGGAAATTCAGAGAATCTTCGATGTGTATGATGCGCGGCGGTATTCACAGTTGCTGTCGGTATTGGTATGGAAAACGAACAGCTTTGGCTTTCCTTTCGGAGTCCTGCTGCCGCTGGCGATTATTGGCATAATTCATCACCGGCGTCGAATCCCTCCGCCTATTGTTTTATTTCTGATACTCTACCCATCAGCCATTATTCTCGTATTCGTGACAGGACGCTACCGGGTGCCGATAGTTCCGGTTATGGCTGTCCTGGCAGCGGCGGGATTCTGGGGCATAATCGAAACAACAAAAATTAGGCGGTACCGCAGGACAGCAACTATGCTCGGCGTTGCTGTTGCTGCCGCTTTATTGTCCTCTCTCGCGGGCCCATTCGCCACCGAAAGTATCAACTGCCGGGCCGAAACGTATGGCTGGCTTGCAAGTAAGAGTCTCAAACAGGGCGAAGTTGATAAAGCTGCCGAATACCTCAACGAAGCACTGATTGAAAATCCTGATAACTACGCTGCCCATGATATGTTTGGCACCGCCTTAAACAGGCAGGGAAAACAAAAAGAGGCCGTCGAGCATTTCAAAAAAGCCGTCGAAATTAATCCCGAGTCCTTTTCAGCTCATAATAACTTAGGTTCCATGCTGGCCCAACAGGGAAAATTCGAAGATGCCCTCAAACATTTCGAGAAGGCCCTCGAAATCAATCCCCAATTAGACAGCGCTCACTACAACCTGGCAATGGCTTTAATAAATCTCGGACAACCCGACCGGGCCGTCGAACACCTGCACAAAGCGCTTGCCTACGCCGAGGCTTCGGGAAACTGGACACTGGCCGACAAAATAAGAAGGCTGCAGCGTCAAATCCGGCAATCAGCTATACATTGAGTCAATCGCTACTCCCAGAACATACTCGCCCTCACCGCCAACAAGTCGGAAGGACTTTGCCTTAAGCAGCTTCCGGAAAATGTGCATAGAAATTCGGCAATCATGGTTTTTTACTCCAGCGAAATTTCCCGAAAATTTTGTCTTGCAAAAATAATAGGATTTTGTAACATTCCCTCTCTTACTGGTAAGTTTTAATTTTTATTGAAAGGGTTGTTTAAATGCCGGCTAAAGTTGACAAGGAAAAATGTACTGGTTGCGAGAGTTGTGTGGAAGAGTGTCCGAGCGAAGCAATAAGTATGGTGGAAGAAAAGGCCTGCATTGATGCCGATTCCTGCGTTGACTGCGGGGTCTGTGTCGATGCCTGTCCCGCCGAAGCAATCAGTATGGAATAAAACCGGTAGGCCCCATCGTCTAGGTAGGTCTAGGACACCGGGTTTTCAACCCGGCAACAGGGGTTCGAATCCCCTTGGGGCTATTTTGCAACAGCACTCCCGCCCTCATCACCTACTTAAAAATGGAACTGCAACACTTGATTATCTCGACGAAGAAACAACCGCTTGCAAATAAGCAACTTACAGCAGAAGGATATGTTAAACATTCAGGCCGGATACGACCGCTTCAAACACCAAAGTATCGTCAACAATACCTTGAGTACTGCAGGTGTATTTTCTTCTCTTGAACTTTGTGATATGGCAGAGCAGATATAACCTTTGGCCCGGCTCAACAACAGAACGAAATTTTGCCGAATCTATTCCGGCAAAGCCGATAAAACCCTCCAAACCACAAATCTTCTTTACAAAAAAGCTCGACAATTGGGCCGCTGCTTCAACCATTATTACAGCAGGCATTAAAGGCCTTTCAGGAATGTGCCCACGAATCCAGAATTCCTTATCCGTAACGTCCTTATAGCCCAGAATCAAAAATTTTTCCTTGTCATACCAGAGAATGCCGTCGAGATGCTGCATCTCGAATCGCTGGGGATTTACGCTGCAAATCGCTTCCCTGTCGAATACTGGCTCTCTATGTAGGTCTATTTGGGATAAATCAAACAATAATGGTGGCGGCATTTGCTCACCCCTACAAAAGAAGCACTCCGCACACTTGAAACACCGACACCTACCCACCCCTGAAAGGCGGACTATAAAGTCGGCAACAAGCCGAAATGCACGCTAACTTCAGTTCTTACAAGTATTTGTGATGGCTTATTGGGCTGACCTGATCTCAAGAATGGCGTTACGGACTGCCTGGGCGGCCTGCTTGATTTGCTGCATTTGCTTGCGAACCCGCGTACCTGCTGCCTTGTTTCCGCCCTCGGCTTTGCTGACATCAGCTTCAATTTCAGCTACCAATACTTTAAGGTCTTCATACTGCTGCATCAAATTAACCTCCACTACATAGGTTAAAAATTTTATAGAAACTTAACGAACCACAACGGTTTTGTCAAAGAAAAATGCCATTTTTACAATAAAAAAGCAATATTTATTTTTAAAATTTTTCGCCCCTCAGGACGTGATTTTGCGCGTCAGCTCTGCTATCCTTACCCCTCTGTTGGCACACTGCTGCTGAACTCTTTCGTCGGGTTTACCGATGGAGACCGGTCCGTAATGGTCGCCCTGCGAGTCGCCTTCAACTATCATACCGGCGATGAGCATCGCTTCTATTATGCCCATAATCGTGGTTTCATTTCCGCCGCCGATATTGGCTGCGCTGCTGAAGGCACCTCCGACTTTACCGCTGAGTTGACCGTGAAAGCTTACCGTATCGTCGAAAAACTGCTTGATTGGCGCAGCCATATGACCGTAATAAGTTGGCGAGCCGACTACTATTGCATCATACCTGAGTAAATCTTCAGCTTTAACCTCGCTGACCGATTTGCAGTCAGTCGGCAAATCGGCCTCGTTCATCGCCTTGGCTATCAACTCGGCCATCTCTTTAGTATTACCGCTTCTTGAATAATATAAAACTATTCCCTTGGCCATCTTTTACCCTTTCTGTTTTGTTGGCACTCAATAATTTGCTTTTGCTCTAAATGTTGAAAATCTTCTCAAAGCCCTGTCCTTTTGACTTTTTCAACCTTACTTTCATCGCCGCAGATACGCAAGCTCTTTCGGTAAAGTAACATTATTGCCGAAATTATCTTCACCATATCCTGATTCTGCCAGCAGCTTAATGTCGGCCAGCACTCGCTTATCGCCGACAAATGTTGTGTTTAAGTCGGCATTGATGTCTATCTTTCCTATCGCAAGCAAACGGGCAGATTCGTCGATAACCCGTTCCAGCAGCGTCCCTTCCCTTTGGGACGGCTCAGCAGGCAACTGAAGGGGTTGTTCGTAGAGGATTAGTTTGCTTTGTTCCGCCAGCGCCAACACAACGTTACGGATGACAGAACTTATCTCTTTCTCTCCGGCCTCTTGCGAAACAAGGTCCAATCGGCTGATTTCCGCAGCAAGCCGCCGCCGCTTGCGGGCGTTAATTTTTTCGTTGGCGCGAAACAACTCCAGTGGCGAGCCGGCATCGTAAGTTTCATCATCCAGTTCCATTTGCACCTCGCTGCCGTAATGTAGAACCAACTTGGAAATCAGCGTGGACGGGCGAACATGAAAACCTCGATACTGAGGCACTGATACCTCAATCCGACCGACCTCGGCATAATGCTTGAGCATCGTTTGACACAAACGTCGTGCACAGCTGATATAATGCCCTGTAAAGGCTATAGAGTAATTCACAAGGATCTCAACCAGTTCCTCCCGGCTTACAAGAGGCCCCCGTTGGGCCCACAAATCACATATCGGCTTTTGAACATGACGTTCGTAATAATGTGCAAAACACGTAGCTGTTCGTAGCAAATGAAAAACAACACTGATATGTCCGCGAAGAACAGGCAAATCATCGTCAAGAACTTCGGCTTCAGTACCTGAAACATACGTATCATACATCGATTGAAGGTTGTGGAACCGAAGCTCGAGATTTCGCAGATGTTCCTCACTGGCCGAATAAGAAACATAGTCGGCATATTCTTCGGGTTTGGGCCCGACCGCCGAATGGACCTGTTTGCTTTCCGCTGCCAGGTTCAAAAAAGCGGTGGCCAGCATTATCACCGACTCAGAAACCGTTTCTGTACTGTGTATATCACAATCATGCGGCAACCTGCCTGCTGGAAGACGCTCGGCATAAGCTTCTTCGTTGGCCAATTTTGCCGGAAAAGGCAGACCAAGCTGCTCAGCCCGCTCAAGCATTCCCTTTGACGCGCGCAAAAGAACTGTGCCTGTAAACTTCAATGCCTGGCCAGTGGCCTTGGCAAAATCCTGCTCAATCAGCAGCAAACGATAAGCCGGTAGGGCGTGCTGAATGTGCAGCAACTCATATCCAACGTCCGAAAAAAGCTTAATCGCCGCTGTCAGCGACCTGTACTGGCACCACTGGCAATTGTTTCGGGCATCATAGGCATCGAGAAGCTCCTCAAGCTGGATAGATTGCGACAGAAGCGCCCCCAGCAGTGGACGAGTCAGGGTTTTATTGTTTGATTTGAAACGCCGCGACAGATAATTCACAAGGCCCAGCAGTGTCTGCGAACGTTTTGAAATCAGCTTCGTAAACTTTTTGTCGGCAATTCTCTCTGAACCCATTCAAACTGCTCCCGCTCTTTCTCTAATTGTTACAAAGCAAAATAACAGGTGGCCGCCTAAAGTTATCTTGTCGTTTTCCTGAGCTCAAATATCTCCGGCGCATCGAAATCTTTCGGGACTTTAATCTTAAAGACTTTTTGAGCTATTCGCTTATTTATCTTCGGCTTTATGAATATAATTTCATAAATATCGCCTTCGGTCGAGACGGCGATTATCTTTGCAGGCAGATACAAGCTTTTATCAATCCAAAACTCAATTGTGCTGTAATCATCTTTATATATCGAATCCCGCTTGACTTTCAAATAAAGACGAACAACATTTTCCATTTCGCTTTCTTGGCGCTCAATGAGCTTAATTTCAAACTGTTTTTTCAGATTTTCTATCTTCGTAAAGCCGACTATCGGCAGATTCTTACTGACCAAATCGAAAGCATCCACCGGCTTATTCGGCTCGGCCTGCTGATAGCGTTTATGCGTCTTGATTTGGTAATCAAGGACGGTAAGCCACACGCCGTCAAAAATATAGTGCTCTACATGTCTTTGTACCTTTTCATTGTCCTGCTTAAGAGTTTGAAAATTTATCCTCAAATTTGATGTTCCGACGGACTTTTCATAATACAAAACACCCGTCCTCAGCGTGTTTGAGTCAAAATCCGGCTGGCTGAACAGGTATTCAATACCGGCCTCATAGAATTTTAGCTCTTTGGTTTTAGAGTTTAGTTTTTTCAAAATGGTCTCAACTCGGTTTGGTTTTACTTCTACCGTAAGGCATCCTCTTTGGGAGTCCTTACGGACTGTGGATTTCTTTTGCTGGGCGGCCATTGCCTCGCTGCATCCGCCGGCCAGGCAGAGACCGACCGTTACTAAAAGAATAAGAACAACTTTAATTCTTATATTTGCTCTCATTGGCTTATATTCTATTGTATTTCTTGTTACTGCTTTTGCTGGTCTACCTTTTCAATAATTTGAAGTATCTGCTCGATATTTTCAATTACAAAATCCGCATGTCTCGAAAATTCACCGGCTCGGTCGCTGTTGGCCAGCAGTACCGCAACCGCACCTGCTGTTTTTGCACATATCAGGTCAAAGAGGTAATCACCCACCATAAGCGTCTCTTCCGGCTTTACACCGAACTGCAGACATATCCGCATTGCGCCGAAGGAGTCAGGCTTGACAGGACCTTCTTCCCTGCCAATGACGGCATCGAACTTCAGGTTATGCTTGCTGGCGATAGCCAGGGCATTACTTCGCTTATTACGCGTCAATATTCCTATACGAATACCCGTTTTCCGAAGCGTCTCCAACGTCTCTCTTGCTCCGGCGTTAAGCTGCGATTCTGTTACCGCCTGCATCTCATGAAAATGCAGTATTTCTTCGGCGCACCTTTGTTGTTGAGGCGACATTTTTTCCATCGATTCGAGAACAGGACCGGAATCCCTCGGCAGGCCTATCTCTTCACGAATAGTGTCAAAGTCAAAATATGGCTGGGTTATAGTACCATCCAAATCAAATATCACAGCTTTAATTGGCATAGGAGTGCTTTATGAAATGCATGTAAGTATTTTATCCTTTATCCGGCAAGACACTCTTTAAAACTACAAACTAAAACAATTTAGCTTCGTCTTATTTCTTACTGACCTCTTTTTCGAAGCAATTCTATAAGGTACTGACAACTCTCACTTGGTTTTCTGCCTTTGCGAATGATTGTTCCGGTCGGCCTGATAAAATTCTCATTCGAAAACTTTAGTGATTTGATGGAGCCGCTCGTAACTTCCTGAATTATTGTGGTCGTTGGCAACATGCTCGCACCTATGTTTATCTCAACCGCTCGCTTGATGGTTTCGATATTATCAAATTCCATCACAGGGCGGATGTTAAGATTATAACGCTCGAATATATCATCTATCCACTTACGTGTAGGAGCAATTTCCTCAAAGCCGATATATCTTTCTAATTGCATTTGATTAATATCAATCTCTGATTCACCCGCCAAAGGGTGTTTAGGACTGCAGACGAAAACCAGCGGCTCATCTTCAAAGTCGTAAACTTCAAGTCTCTTGTCTCTTTTCGGAACAGCTATCAGACCAATATCAGCCTGGCCCGTTAAAACCAGTTCATAAACCTTGTTGGCGGTGAAATATTCTATATGGACATTAACATTCTGATACCGGCTCATAAACTTCTTGATATAATTCGACAGACTGTGCATCCCGATGCTAAAAACTGCAGCAACATTGATTTTGCTGCTATTTGTATTTTTCGCACTATTGAGTTCACTTCTAAGCTGCTCGTATCTGTAGAGCATTTCTTTGGCGGCGTTGTAAACCAACTGGCCTTCTTTGGTAAATTCAATGGGTCTTTTCCTCCGGTTGACTAACCGGCATTTGTGGATAAGTTCCAGTTGGGCAAGCTGTTGTGAAACCGCTGATTGGCTTAAAAGATTCTTTTCAGCCGTTTTTGAGAAACTTCTAAGTTCATATAAATCGCAGAAGCCCTGTAGTATTTCTATATGCATTATAAGCTTCTCTAATAAAGAATATTTTCCTATTTAATTTTCTTGCCAACTCTGGCTGACTTAATATAATATCGCTTTTT
>CAZECQ010000014.1:0-24518 GCA_964510545.1 uncultured Pirellulales bacterium
AAAAATCCAGTTGAATGGTGCCGAGCTGCCAGGACCTTTTGAGACAGTCTGTTATATGAAAATCTATTTTTGGGCCGTAGAATGCACCATCACCCTCGTTGATTTTATATTCAATTTTTTTATTTTCCAAAGCACCTTTGAGGGCATTTGTGGAGATGTCCCAAATCTCATCCGAACCTATATGTTTGAGGGGTTTTGTAGAAAGCTCAATGTGAAAATCCTCAAATCCAAAAGCCCGATATATCTCAAACGTAAGGTCAATAACGCCAATTATTTCAGCCTCCATCTGCTCGGGTGTGCAGAAAATATGTGCATCATCAATGGTAAACTGCCTTACTCTGAAAAGGCCGTGCATAACGCCGCTGGCTTCGTGCCGGTGGACCAAACCTAGTTCGGCAATGCGCATCGGAAATTCGCGATATGAGTGCCGGCGTGTTTTATAAACCAGACAGAGACCGGGACAGTTCATCGGCTTTATCGCGTAACCGACATCATCTACAGTTGTAAAATACATATTCTCTTTATAATTGTCCCAGTGCCCACTCTTATGCCAAAGCTGTTCATTTAGTATGACGGGTGTTTTTATTTCCTGATAGCCATATTTATCGTGCATAGTACGTAAGAAGTCTACTACGGCTTTCCAGATAATCATACCCTTGGGATGTATGAAAGCAAAGCCCGGGCCTGCTTCGTTGAAACTAAATAAATCCAACTGTTTGCCCAGGAGGCGATGGTCACGTTTTTTTGCCTCTTGGAGTCTATGCAGATAACTATCAAGTTCTTTTTTTGTCGGCCAGGCGGTGCCGTAAACCCTCTGGAGCATTTTCTGGGTCGGGTCGCCGTGCCAATAAGCACCGGCCACCGACATAATTTTAAAACCTGTGACTTTGCCTGTGCTCGGCACATGCGGGCCTCGGCATAAATCTTCAAAGCCACTTGAGTGGGAATAGAAACTGATTACTTCACTGTCGGTGCGATTTATATTGTCGGTTTTGTATTTTTCAGAGGCTAATTTCCGCAGCGATTCGGCGCGTGTGATTTCCTTTCTAATAAATGGTTTGTCGGCTTTTACTATCTCGTTCATTTTTTGTTCAATTCGTTCGAAGTCACTCGGGCGGATGGGTTCGTCGAGGTCAATGTCATAGTAGAATCCGTCTTCAACGGTTGGGCCATAGACCAGTTTTGTTTCCGGCCAAAGAGTACATATAGCTTCAGCCATTATGTGTGCGCAACTGTGGCGCATTATTTCAAGGCCTTCGTTATCTTTTAGGGTAATGATTTGAACGTCTGCATCACCGTTGAGTGAAGTGGATAAATCCACCAATTGCCCGTTTATTCTTGCTGCTACAGCCGAAGCAGCGAGCTTTCTACTTAGTTGTTGGGCCAATTGCCCGGCAGTTGTTCCATCAGCGACTGTTAGTGAACTGCCATCGGGCAGTGTTACTTTTGCCATAAACCCATCCCAATAACACCAATCCTCTGATTAGTAAAATATTTTCCATTCAGCATTCCTACTGTCTTGAGCAATTATCGATTATCTTCCATCAATTGCAAGGGTAAAATAACACCCAGCGTACGATAAAATGTCTTTGATTTTCACAAGCTATTTACCAGCACAATATTGCCAGGTATTAACCCCATAAGGGGGTAATGTCAATATATTTATAACAAAGATGGATTTATCTCTTGTAATATTTTATTTTGGCTGTATAATAGAAAAAGCTTTGGAAAGAATTATTATACTGGAGGTGAGATGGCAGTAAATTTAGTTCGATTCAAAAGAAATGGCACTCAGAAGCATTATCCGTTGCCAAGCAACGTTACGACAATCGGGCGGCGCAGTGACTGCGATTTGCGTATTCCTCTTATGAGTGTTTCCAAAAGGCACTGCCAATTAAGTCTAAACAAGGGAGTATTGATGCTTCGTGACCTCGGCTCGCGTAACGGCACTATCCTTAACGGCAAATCCATAGACGAGACGGTGGCTCAGTCGGGCGACTCTTTGGAAATAGGACCAATAACTTTTGTGCTGCAGATTGACGGTCAGCCACGGGAGATTCTTCCGCCGAAACAGACTAAGAAGCAAAAACCACTACAAAAGGGTACAACACCAAAAGAGCCGACCGTGGACTCAACAACAGAGAGACCAGGGGACATCTCTGAATCGGATGATGTCGAGTTACTGGAAAGTGACTTTGATGAAGAAGTGGGTGATTTTGATGAAGAACTGGAGAAGCTCGAGTTACCTGAAGACGGTTCCGAGGATGAGCTTGATATTTTCGATTTACCAGAGGATAATACCTGAGAGTACCGGTTAGTTGGGAAGTTTTTGCATTTTTTAATTTGCAGGTTCAAAACAACTATGTTATCCTATACTGCGTTGATGCCTAGTTTGCGGTTTTCGTTGTATGAGGTATTCCATGGAGATAGCGGTTTTTTTGAAGTTTTCGCAGGACGGCATGCTACTTAATGCAACATTTCTAACGACACCTCTTTACTTTAATCCAATCAAACTTGCTCTTCTTATCGGCTGGGTGTATCTGTGTCTATACTTTGTTCAGCGCGTTCAGTTCAGTCCCTTAGTGCCAAAGAACTGGAAAACGACAGCTAATATCGCTACACTTTTTGTAGGACCAATACTTTTATTTGTTCTTTTGATAATCTATTTGATAAGAAGCACTTCAAGCGGTGAAAGTAATATCTTTAAAATAATAAAAACAAAACTACACAACATAGCAGTAAACATCAAAACTCAAAGTTTTCAGGATAGTTCAACTTTAATGCTGTTTGATTCCTCAGGTAAAGAGCTTGAGGACATATACGGCCACGGCAAAGGCAAACAGCAAGACAGCCATATTCTTGACTTAACCAAGCAAATTATCATTGACGCTCTCGAACAGCAGGCGAGCGACATTCTAATAGACCCACAAGACGAATTGAGCTACACCATCAGGTTGCGAGTGGACGGAGTATTGAAAACAGTTGAGCAAATGAATACCGACACCTGTAAAGCGGTAATAAACAGTATCAAGGCCATCTCAAGCATGGATATTTCGGAGAAACGCAGGCCCCAAGACGGGGCCTTTATGGCAAAAACTGCAGACGAAACCATATCCTTTCGAGTTGCGACAGCGGGTGTGCTCAACGGTGAAAAACTATCGGCAAGAATACTCAACCAAAGCGGCGGCAGGTTTGCACTCGACAATATCGGAATGACAGCAAAACAACAGACAATCGTCAGGAATTTCATAAACAAACCATCGGGTATGATACTTATGTGCGGGCCCACCGGTAGCGGCAAGACCACAACTTTGTATGCTATGCTTAATGAAATCGACCGATTTACACGCAACATAATTACCGTCGAAGACCCGATTGAATATGTACTTGAGAATGTCAGCCAGATTGAGATTAATCCTAAGGCCGATATAACTTTTGCAAAAAGTCTGCGAAGCATTTTGAGGCAGGACCCTGATGTAATCTGCGTTGGTGAAATACGAGACGAAGAAACCGCAGGAATTGCACTTCGAGCAGCCCAAACCGGTCACCTTGTTCTGGCAACAATACACAGCAACAGCAACGCATCGGCACTGGTACGGCTAATGGATTTAGGTGTTTCTGCTCTGCTTCTGTCTTCGGGATTGAATCTTATTCTTACCCAGCGACTGCTTCGGCAGCTTTGTAAGAACTGTAAGATACCGGCCCAATTAACTCAAAGCCAGATGCACGATTTCCACAAAAGAAAAGTCAACTACGCCAATATGTTTCAGGCCTGCGGATGTGAGGAGTGCGATGGCACCGGCTATCGGGGCAGAACAGCAATTTTCGATATGCTGGATCTCGACGACAGATTAAAGGCCAGTATTGCCAACAATCCAACGCTGCTGACTGAACTGAGAAGAGAAGGTGATAAAAAAGGCAAGTCCAATATGCAAAAACAAGGACTTAAAGCAGTAACGTCCAGCATAACAAGTCTGGAAGAATTAAAAAGAGTATTAGGATAAAAGGTTATGACATTTTGGATAGGGATACTGGTTGGCGTGCTCTTCTCCTACTTTGCCATCAAAATCGGCTTCTACGAGATGTGGATATTGATGTTCAATATCGTAATCTCGGTCTTTTTAGGTATTTTCCTGGGCCCAACAATTTCCAATATCCCTGTAGTTGCTGATGCACCATTTTGTAACATTCTTTCCATATTAACCATTACAGCGGCAGCTTTTATGATTTTGCATGGCATATCGTATGTATTTTTTACGGGGCAATTCAGCGTCTCATTTCCAAGAATATTTAATGTTCTTGGAGCAGCTTTTCTGGGTTTTTTAGCCGGTTTTCTGGTCTGGTGTTTTGCAACCATCTTAGTCTGCACTTCACCAATTTCCCAAAACAGATTCGTAAAAGGGGTTGGTTTCGGAGGTCATTTTCAACAAGTCAGCATATCATATCTCTCCTGGTGGGGCGATTTAGTTAATAAAGCAGTATATTCTCAGGATAATCGACAAACTACTCAGCAGCTTGTCAGTGAACTGCTAAAAAGCACTGAGAACAAAATTCAAAAGAAAGAAACCATACAAATCGACCCAAATAAGCCGGCAGATTCCAACGGCTCCAAATGTGTGGAAACTAACGTCAACAAAAAGAGTCTGGGCCCTAAGCCTGATGATAAGCCTTAGCTTTTTGCCTGGTCAAGTATGAGATTCTTTACCTTCCGGCTCGGCAGATTAAGCGCACCATAAGCAGAAGCGGCAGCACTGCGCAATTGCGGGTCGGCCTGCTGCGAACTAACAAGCGAATAAACCGCATCAATCTTGCCTTCATCAAGCA
Organism: uncultured Pirellulales bacterium; assembly: GCA_964510545.1. Taxonomy (GTDB): domain Bacteria; phylum Planctomycetota; class Phycisphaerae; order Sedimentisphaerales; family Anaerobacaceae; genus CAYXPG01. The sequence goes on from CAZECQ010000014.1 coordinate 4,825, forward strand.
AAGAGGCGTTAATTTTTGCCGAGACAGCCAGGGAATTAAAAGCGGATATTCGAACGCCCATAGCGTTTGTTTCATCAAGGGCCATATCAGCAATCGCCCTTTGCGCATTAACATTATTCAAGCGGGCCAAGATTTGGCTGGCGAGGATTTGAATCTGCGGTCGATTGTCCATTGTTGCACTTATAAGGGTGTTTTGAGCATCGGACAAATCGATAACAGGGTTTTGAGTTTCCACTAATTTGAGCATAACTTTCGCCGCACGCAGGGCATAGCTGTCTGCAATTTCGGTATTCCATTTGTCCGGGCCTTCAGCAACATCCTTTGAACTTTGCCCTAACGCCTCTGCGAGGTTCTTAACGACCAGCGAGCGTTCTGGAAGTTTCTCCTTCGGTCCGGCTGAAGCTATTGCTATCGCTGCACTATACCTTACCGCCCTGTCATCAAAGGAAAGAGCCTGAACGAGCGGCTGTTCAACGCCGAGCCGATAAAGCAGGGATTTTTCTCCGGCAGTTGTAGCCAGGGCCTCAATGGCACCGAGGGCAACATAAGCATTCCTGTCTTCAACAGCCCGTGCAAGTGCCTGATGGAGATATTCCGGGCCGGCAGTAGTTGCATAAACAAGGGCATCAGCGTGACCGGCACCAAAGTAATTCGGCATACTGACACCAGTGCGCTCAGCTTTGAAATAAGAAGCCAGCCAAAGTCCAATTGCCCGGCCGAAACCGGCATCGGCCTTTAGGGCCCACTCGCAAGAGCGCATTGCCATAAGCTCATAAAAATAACTTCTGTCAACCTTCTCGCGAATGAGCCGGCTGCCGGAAGAATCCCAAAACCAAATATTGGCAAAAGCGGCGTCTTCGGCTGGGGCAAGAGATTCAGCGTGATAATAATAACTTTCGGCAAGACGGAAAAACAACTGTGCAGCAGAAAGATTTATAGCCGCAGGGTCAATCTGCCTGATACTTTTCTCTGCCAACTGGCGAAGGTCTGCTGAATCGTCATTTTCGATAACATATTTTAGATATGCTAATGATTGGGAATGACCGATTTTTCCGAGTGCCTTTATTATCTCAGCTTTTACAGCCACATTTTCCATCTGCATCGCGGCAGTGAGAGGCCTGATTGCATCGGTGCCAATCTTAGGAAGTGCCAATGTGATATTAGGCAATTCATGTTTGCGAGAATCATCTGCCATTGCATCAAGCATATACATTATTGCGTATTCGCCGGCATTGCGAAGCCGTTTGACCGCTGTGAGCTGAGGGCGAGTACCTTTACTGAGCCTCTTTATCTCCGTTGTGATAACCTTCGGGTCGGTCCTTCGAATGAATCTTCCCTTTTCGATTATATCAAGAAGTTGCTCACTAAGGGCAGTCAGTTCAGCATCAGGCCTTTCTTCGATAACTTTTAACAAAAGGTCATAACCTCGGGGGTTTTCTTCACTAAGTTTTAGCAATTCGACAGGTTCAGGATTGGCAGATAAAACGGCCTGAGCATAACCTTTGGCTAAATCAAGCCGGGCAATCCTTATGTAATGCAAATAATCGTTCCAGTCATCGGCAACACTTCCGGCAAAACCAACGCTTACCGCGGACAATACCAACGCTAAAATTACGACAATAGTTTTTACCTTTAACATCGAAATTTCTCCAAAAAGCCCTTTCAGTTTAGCTGAAATACGAGTTTATCGTTAATTAAATAATATGACCTCGAAGGTTTTTGCCCCAAAATACCTATAATTCCTTATTTAACACGTTTTTAGCAACAAAACCGAAATCTACAAATCTTACTAAATAGTCGGCCTTAAAAACTCCATACTACAGAAAAATACCCCTTCTGTCAACAAAAAACCGTTGTGGAAGTTTAGTAAAAATGGAGCGTTTGAGTAAATTATGGTTAGGTTTCGAGCTTATTTTGCAACAATAATGAATAGGGGAGATTATCGGACGTACAACAGTAAAGTATAGACTAAAAGACTACAGGTTGCTACCTGAGGAAATTCTGGTGGTCGTGTGCTTTAGCAGCGTTAATATTAGCGGCTATTTGCATAAATCGCGGCATTGCATAATCGAAAAACCGTTTATAACCATCACATAAATAACTTTCGACCTTTTTATCAACACTAAAAGAAATCCTGTCTTTCTGACAGCCGCCCCGACATACATCAAGGCATCTGCAGAGAAGACATTTGTCGCAAAGATTTTGTTTGGCCCGGTCAAACCGGCGTTTTATGCTGCTGTCGGCAAGTTTTTCTATCGGAGTTTCAAATATGTTGCCAAGCTTAAATTGCGGCCGGACAAAAAAATCACAGCAGAATGCGTCACCTGTATGCTCGATGACAATATAACCGCTGCATCGTTTGCTGTACGTGCAAATCGTTGCGGTACCGGTAACACAATAAGAGAGAATCGAATCAAAATCGCGAATGCTTAAATTTTGCGGGCCGTAATCATACCAGCGGTCAAAGAGTCTGCACATAAATTCACCATACTGCTGTGGTGTAATTGAAAAATCTGCGATATTGCCCGTGGCAGTGTTAAGTTCCACACAGGGAATAAACTGCATATACCTGACGCCGTTTTCAATAAGAAAATCAAACAACTCATCCGGGTGCTCAGTGTTTTTCCTGTTCAACAGCGTAAGAGTATTAAACTCCACCTTATACTTTTTGCATTTTTCGATGGCCTTCATTACCTTATCAAAAGTGCCTGCGCCGGAATGGTCGAGACGATAATAATCGTGCAGCTCTTTTGGGCCATCGATACTGATTCCAACCAGAAACCTGTAGTCGTGTAAAAACCGACACCATTTATCATCCAGTAAAATTGCGTTAGTCTGTAGCGAGTTACTTATTATCTGTCCTTCTTTGCCGTATTTCTTCTGCAAATCAACGGCCTTTTTATAAAAATCCATCCCCATTAAAGTAGGCTCGCCCCCCTGCCAGGCAAAACCGGAGACCTCAAAGTCCAGTTTCAGATAATCTTTTACAAGTTTTTCAAGTACTTCATCACTCATTCGCTGTCTGCCGCAGCCGACATGGGCAGCTCTTTGCTTGTAGAAACAGTATTTGCAATCAATATTGCAATCTGAACCGGATGGTTTGATTAAGAGAGTAAATGGCTGCATTATTTCTAATCTGTCCGTAAAAACACAACCCGCCGACCGGGTGACATCTGAACTTGGAGTTCGTTGTCAATTTCTTGCACCAGCTCCTTTGGGAGCCCTTCTACCTTAAATTGCGAATTTGCAAACGGATTCTCAAGACGACACATTCCCTTTTTCTCCGCAATTAGCTCGACGCATCTCGTTAGTCCTTCGCGGTGTTCGGCCGAAACCAAAAATGCTCCTTCCGCCCTGAGAGTATTAAAAGAAACATTCTTCCATGCCGCCGGGATGGCGGGAAAAACTCTTATAGTCCCGCTGTAGCTTTGCAAAAGCATCTCCTGCAAACCGGCCGCAGCAGCAAAATTCCCTTCTAAAGTAAATGGACGATAACGAAAATTCGAGTATCCCTTGCCGGACTGGTCACCGTTATAGTGAAAACTGCTTCGCAAACAAAACGCCGTGGAAAATATCTCCAACGCCGTTTCCGCCTTTTCTCCGTCACGTGCCCAAGCGGCTATGTTCGCCAGCCAGCTAAAACTGTATCCGCACCACAAGCTCGTTCCTTTTTGCTCAAGGTCACCCAGAGAAGCCTTCATGATAGCCTGGTCTTCCTGTCCGTTTTCCCAGCGAATTAGTCCTAACGGATGAATCGCCATCAGATGTGAAAAGTGACGGTGAGATTCCTTCAATGGATAATCCTTCGCAACGAGCATCTTTTTACTCTGTGGGTCAATCGCTAAACCCGGCATCTCTCCAAGCACCTTACGCCAGTGCTCAGCTTCTTTTCTTTTACCCAATTCTTCCGCAAGCTCCGCCGTTTTCTCAAACGTCCACCTTATCAACGCAGTATCATAATTTGTAATCGTCGGAAACCACGCATCCAGGCGGTTATCGTTAATCTCAGGTGAAGAGCTAAGAGGAAGTGTTCGCTTACCTTCGGGGTCCTCCTCGGTAACCGCCTCAAGGAAAATAGCCGTTTCTCTCAGCCACGGATAAGCACGCACTCGCAGAAATTCTCTGTCCATGCTGTATCGCCATTGCAGGTAAAAATGATGTCCCAGCCAGGCGGCCGTAGTGGCCGAATGCGTATACTGGTGCCAGCCACCAATTTGTTTTTGCTCTAAGTCGGCCGTCATCGGAACATTCAGGCCGGGCAAATCAAAGAACCGTTTCGTCCAAGCCCTCGCAGTTTCTCTTGTATCCCAAAGCCAGTTAACGAATCCAAGTGCCCCCTCAAGTTGATTGCCGCTGTAAGCAGGCCAGTAACTAAGCTCGGTGTTCAGGTCGTGATGATAATCTCCCTTCCAAGGTGGAATTTTACCATTGTCCGCAGTCCACGGCCCCTGCAAAGTTATTGGCGGCGTATCGGGCCGGGTCGCTGCACCAAATTTATACATCTCAAGGTACCACTGCCTTTCAATAATGGAATTCGGAACGCTGACCGAAGACCTGCTCCAGAACGAGTCCCACCACTTTCGGTGTTCATTAACTGATTTAGCAAATCCTGCTCCAAGAGCCCTTTCACAATTCTCAAGGGCCTTCTGCAGAGGATTTTTTGACTCGTTCGACGTTGTAATAGACCAGACTCCAAGCCATTTGTTCCCTGATTCCTGCCAGGCGACGACCACAGCAAACTTAAATCCGCCCCAGCCTTCCTGCAGATAACCTGTCCAGTTATCACCGCCGGATTCGACCGGTGTTTTATATCTCAAGCTGGCCAAATCCCCGGCACTGATTTTGCCCGGCCCGGCCTCTTCTGCAATCTCACCTGCAAAAGGAGGGGCCTGTAGTTTGAGCCCGATTGGTTCAGTTGAGTCAATCCTAATCATCCCAACAGGCTCCCTCGCATGGATAAAAATGCGTGCCTTTCCTTTGCCCCCAAACTGTAATGTTGCCATCGCTCTGGCAAGATTTAACGATGCTTCCTTAAAGACCGGCTTACCACCGACTGTCAGCTCGATACGTCCGGCCGGTATCTTCGTCGGTCCGGCGTTCCCATATGGGGCATCATAAAGTCGATGAAGGTCAGCCAATCGGCCCTCTTTAACCCATTGTCGCATAGTCTTGTAAGAGTATTCTTTTGTGTGAAATTCCGGTACCGGACGAAGGTCCCACAAATCAGTCCTGTCAAGAGATATCTTCAAAGGTGCACCATCACCCCATATTAATGCTCCAAGCAATCCATTACCCAACGGTATTGCCTCGTCCCAAGTTTGAGAAGGACTCTCGAATTGCAAACCATGTTTCGGCAGTGGGTTCCCGAACAGCTCAAATATACAACCGATGACAATAGCTGCTATTGAAATAACACTATGCACATATGGAAAACCGTACAATTTCACAAGCATATCCTTTAATACAAACCATCATTTTTCGGCCGTTTTGTGCCTTTCCAGCCATTTCTGTGCCAATTGCCGGGCTTGTTTTTTTGTTTGCACCCGCCCTTCTAATTGGGCGATGTACATCTCCTGCGCCAACTGCCCCAGCGTGGGCCCTGGCACTGCACCCAATCTAATCAGGTCATAGCCGTTGAGCAACGGCATGGGGCTTAGTTCGACATCGCCAAGGGCTTTTATTCTTTTCCTCAGCTTTATCAGAGGTGTAAGGCCCTTTCTGCTCTTGATTGCGACCTTTTGAATCGCCCTTTGCAGTTCGTACAGATCCCAAAAATACGGCTCGGCAACAATCATTTTCAACTGCGCCAATGACATTTTATCATTCAGCAATTTCCCTCTATTGCTCAGCAGAAATTTTACATGCCTGTTTTGATTTTTGCTAAGTTTCAAGATGGTGGATTTTTTGAGTGCAAAGTCGGTCTCGCAATCTGCAAAAAGCCCGGCCAATGCCAGGGGAAAATCAACTTTTTCCCGCAGTTTGCCCAATACACCGAGAGCCAATTCAATCTGCTCGTCGCCAAGGTCAGGAAAAACCGCATCAGCCAATCCAGTCTCAGCCAACAGAGAAATTCCGACAGAGCGATTTGGATTGACAAGAATTGCCTCCAGCTCCATTGCGATGCGTTCACCGCTTATCTTGGTTATGTTTTTCGCATTGGCGCAAATAGCTGAGAAGGTTTTCGTCTCAATTGCAAAGCCAAGCTGAGTGGAAAAGCGCACCGCCCGCAGCATCCTGAGATAATCTTCGCCAAAGCGTTCTTTCGCGTTGCCAACAGTTCGTATCAGCTTTTTTTTGAGGTCGGCCCGGCCATTAAAATAATCAATAACCTCTTTTTTCAAAGGGTCATAGAACATCGCGTTGACAGTAAAATCTCTTCTCGCAGCATCCTCGGCGGCGCTTGTGAACTCGACGGTAGTCGGGTGCCTGCCGTCGGCATAGCCGGTTTCGGTTCTGAACGTGGCGACTTCGACCTGCCTGGCCTCGAGCAAAACTATTACTACGCCAAATTTGGCTCCGACTTTTAATGTGCGCCTGAACAATTTTATTACGTCTTTGGGCCGGGCATCAGTTGCGACATCGTAATCTTTGGCCTGCCTGCCCAGGAGCATATCGCGCACACAGCCCCCTGCCAGCAGGGCCTCAAAGCCATTGCGGCGCAATCGCCTGATTATTTTTACAGCTATTTCCCTATTTGTCATCGCTGTTTTGCCTCAATATAGTTACAGTCATAGCTGCCCACTGCCTCCGCTCCAATATTGCCAATCGGCCGTATCGCTGCGACAATTCAGTTCGTTTATGAGTTCTTACAACAACAATTCCGCCGGCGACCAACTGCCCATTCAACAAATCCAGCAGCCTACTCAAAGGCGAACCGGCTTTTGCCTGGCTGGTAGTCTGGTACGGCGGGTCAACAAATACCAGGTCATACTTCTGCTTATCAACCGGAGCACCAATCTTGAAGGCATCGGCTCTTAAAACTTTCGCTTTGCCGGCAAAGCCGCTCTTTACTATATTTCTCTCTAAAATCGCAATAACCTTCTGGTCTTTTTCGACGAAGGTAACAAACGCTGCTGCCCTGCTCAAAGATTCCAGGCCTAAAGAGCCGACACCGCTGAACAAATCGGCGACGATTTTGCCGCCGGGCAGGTCATACTTGTCGAGAACGCTAAAAAGCGACTCCTTTACTCTGTCAGTAATCGGCCGGGATACATCACTCTTTGGACTTAGCAGTTTCATTCCTCGTTTTGAGCCGGCTATGATTCTCATTTTGCTACAATATACAATACAGAATTGTTTCAAGCGAGAAATATTCCAACTAACCTATTGAGGTTTAATGGGATTTTCGCAGGGAAAAGTAAAAATCAAAGCAAAAGATTCTGCATTTGGATGGCGCACTGTCGGAATTTATCGGCAGGCAGTGTTACAGTCCGCCATTTGGGGCTGCGGAGCTTCATAAATTTTCGATAATCTTCCAGCTTAACTGCAAAGAATATATATCTACCACCGTCACAATCATAAACTTCTCTGCCGTCAAAATCGACGTCGATGTTCTCTATTCTGTAGGCAAAAACGAAAACCGCAGTATGACCTGTGCCGAAAACTTCCTGCCATTGGGCCAATCCCTCAATATCATCGGCTGTAACCCAGCATTCGAAGCCGGCCAATTTAGTGAAACTGGTCCCCTTGAATTTTCTGCCTTTGACTTCCGCAACAATTATTTGTGAGCCGGGCGGATATAATAAATAATCAAAGCTTTTAACTTTTGAACGTCCCAGGGCCACCCTTTTTTTCTCATCAACCGCAACATATTGGACATGGTTATCAATCAGCCAGTTCCCGAATGCCCGTTCATAGTGGTTGAGACGAAAGTTCTTCATTTTGAATCAGGATTTAAGCTGGTCGAAAAATCATCGTAGTCAATCAACTCTTGCTCGCCAGTAGTCATATCCTTAATGGCAAGCTTATCGTCTTTAAGTTCATCGCCGATGATTATACACTTTTGAGCGTTTTGGTCTGAGGCATCTTTGAGTTGCTTTTTTAATTTGACCGGCTTATAACTAAAATTCGCTGCAAATCCAGCGGAACGCAGCTTCATCGTCAATTTAACAACAGCTTCTTCATAAACCTTATCTGCGCACGCAACAAAGTAATCGAGCCGGCTTGCAGGTAACTGTTTATCGAGCAGCCCTTTTTCTTGAAGCAGTATTTCCAGCACGCAATCACCTAAGCCGAATCCGGTAGCCGTTATAGCCGGCCCACCAAATTGCTTCAACAGGTCGTCATATCTGCCGCCTCCGCCGATGGCTCTAAGCTCTCCTACACGGTCATAAATTTCATATACAATACCGGTATAATAGGCAAGGCCCCTAACTACACCTACATCGAACACACAAAAATTTGCAATCCCCATAGTCCGCAGAAGTTCAAAGAGGCACTGTAACTCGTCGACCGATTTTTTGGCCTTTTCAGAAAGCTCAAATAAAGAACTAATCTGTTCAACAGATTCGATACCCATGAATTCGAGTATTTTTTTACATCTGTCTTGAACACCGACAGTCTCCGAAAGCATTTGTTCAAAAGTTTCAGCGGGAAGCCTGCTTCTTTTATCAAGTATAGCGTACAAAGGCTCCAATTCTTTTTCAGTAATACCTATTGTCTGTAAAACCTCCGCCAGCATTTTTCTGCTGGATATTTTTACAACGATGTCGTCAGGCGTTAACCCTACTTCCCGCAGGTAATCCAGCGCACAAAATATCGTTTCTGCATCAGCTAAAACGTCATCGACGCCGATTATATCAACATTCCATTGGAAGAACTCGCGCAGCCGGCCTTTCTGTGGACGTTCAGCTCTGAACAATCTCGGCACAGAGAACCACTTGATTGGCCGAGGAAGTGAATTGATTTGCTGATTTACCATTCGTGCCAGAGTAGGAGTAATTTCCGGCCTGAGTGCCAGTTCTCTGCCGCCTCTGTCTTCAAATGAGAAGAGCTGCTCTGCGATTTCGTCGCCGCTTTTTATCTGAAACATCTTTAAATACTCGAATACGGGCCCATCGTATTGCTCAAAGCCGTTGCGCAGCGAGACCTTTTTCCAGCCGTCAATGAGCCAATTTCTAACGGCCATATCCTGCGGATAAAAATCCCTCGTTCCCTTTACCGGCGGTATTTTCATTTCTTTTTCTTTCTTTTTTTCTTTTTCTTCTTTTTGCTTTTGGGCTTTTCTTTAATGTTATTGCCGAATTTTATCTTTATATATTCCTCCATCTGCTTGTCGGTGGTAAAATGCAAATCATAGTCATATTCGCCATCGGTCAAATCACAGTTCTTAACGGTATAACCTCTGCAAATCCTAGGTCTTTTTTTGTATATCCTGCACTGATAGTCTTTTTCCGAAAGGTGTTTGCACTTGTTCTTTATATTGATATACCAGTCGTCGTCCTCCACGAAAACAGTAATATCTTTGTGGCACAGGTACCATCTTATATCATCGTAATCTTCTTTGTCCTCGGGGGTCTCAATCGGCAGGGCAAAATACCTGCAGCACAGTCCCGTACACTTGTCACACAAAAGTTTTTTCGCCATTAACAACACTCCAAATTCATTACAATCTAATTACCGTTATCGACTCTATCGCAAAGACTATAAGATATTCGCCGCCCATCGTCAAGAAATGCTAAAATATTGCTTGGGGCTCCCAACAGGAAATGGCCGGCTGCTTCAAGTATCTATAGCAAATTACAGCCGGTATCCTATAATACAGATTTTGCTCCGAGAGACAGTAAAATGTCAAATCCAAAAGTCGAAATAATATATCAGGACAATGACATTATCGTCATTAACAAACCGAGCGGCATATCGGTTACCAAAGACCGTAGCGGCATGCCTGAGCTTTTAGATTTCCTTGCCGGGCAATTAGAGCCGCAAATATGCAGGCAACTGCGATTAGTGCACCGGCTCGACAAAGACACATCCGGTGTTATGATTTTAGCAAAAACAGCAAAAGCACAATCGCAATTTTCCAGCTCTTTCGAGAAAAGACTCGTCAAAAAAACCTATCTTGCTCTTGTAACGGGTATAATCCGCGGCAATCAGGGCACAATTGACATTTCCCTCGTGCGAAGCCGTAAAAATCCGACTCTTATGTGCACAACCGGTAAAAAAGGCAAAAAAGCGGTTACAGAGTGGAATCTGCTGGCTAATTTCGGCACAATTGCTCTTTTGGCGGTCAAGCCAATAACCGGCCGAACGCACCAAATCCGGCTGCATCTGCCCGGCATTGGAATGCCTTTGGCAATTGACCCGTTATATGGCAGCAAAAGAGCGTTGTTTCTCTCTGATTTCAAGTCCGATTATCGATTAGCCAGCCGACAAACTGAAAGGCCGCTTATAGAGCGATTGACACTGCATGCTTATCAAATCCAGCTTTCAAATCCACAGACGAACCATCCCGCAATATTCATCGCAGCCCTTGACAAAAAGTTCAAAGCTGCTATAAAGATGTTAGCCAAACATAGCCTCAAAGGCCAAGAGGCGTTCAGATACCCTGATGTCTTCTCCAGGATAATAAACGCAAAACCTTTATGACATTGTTGATAGGAAGTTTTAAAATGAAAAAAGCCGATATTTACAGCCGCTTAAAAGCAATGCTAATATTGACAATCGTGATAGTATTGAGCCGCTCTGCGTTTTGTCAGGATGAAAAAGGCGCAACGAACAGAGCCCGATTAACCCCCGATGCCACCCAAAGAGACCCAAACGGCAGATATGCAGGTGACGGTAAAAGCTACTGCGGTCCCTGCGCAGCTTCCAACGCCCTTATGTGGTTAGGCGCCACCGGTTACGAACGACTCGTCCCAAATGCACAAAATCAGCAAACAGCACAATACAAGCTGGTTACACTTCTAGCCTCACCACGCTATATGAAAACAGCGGAAAAAAACAGTACAAGCCCTGAGCGTTTGATGAAGGGCATTAAAGAGTATGTGGAAGACTGCGGCTATAAGACAAAGAAACTTGAAACTATAAATTTTAAACCCAGCGAGGTTGAGAAAGGCGGCTGCATCGGCGAGCCGGCTGATTCATTCAAAAAAGGACTCAAACCTAACAGCGCAGCTATTATTCATATCGGCTGGTACAAGTACGATACCGAAAAAGACCAATACACCAGATTCAACGGCCATTATGTAACGGTGGTTGGTTTTGGCAAAAACCGCCAAGAACAACCAGACAATAGTATTGTAATTGTCCACGACCCGTGGAACGGCAAAAGCAATGACTATGTCAAACTGGAAAAGTTGACCAGCGGCCAACTCGTAATTAAGAAAGACGAAGAAACCAAACTGCACAGTCTAAAAGGCGCATATAACCTGACCGGTGAAATGTGTATCTACGAAAAGGCCGATGTAGGGCTCCTCGACCATATTCACACAGTAGAACTTGCAGAACCGCAGAAAAGCTGCGCAACCACTCGTAAAACATCCGTCAAATATCTTACCTCCGATTCGAAAACCACCATAAACACAGACAAAATCAGTTACAAACCAAATGAACCAATTGTGATTGTCCTCGCAAATGCCCCCGGTAAGACCTACGACTGGCTGGCTATCTACGAAGCTGATTCTCGGCTTGACCAAAGCCATAACTATATCGCAAAAAAATATACTTCATCAAAAAAATACGGAAAGGTCACATTCCCAAAGGGAATAGCAAAAGTAAGTAAATACCAGGTCAGATTATTTAAAAATGACAGCCTCGACCTCCTGGCCGTCTGCAATTTTACAGTTGCTGACAATTAAGCAGGCCGGTGAGTTACTGCCATTTAATACCTATAAGAAGCAGGAAACTAACGATTACTTGCCTCGTAGCCGCCGTTTGCCCGCAAAACTTCAGCTACGCCTTTATTGTCCTTGCTGTCATAGTGGGTGGCTAAATATAAAGGAGTGCGGCCTTTGGCATCTTTGGGATTAATTTGAGCGCCTTTGGCGACCAGAAGTTTGCTCATCTCCTTCCGGCCTTCCATAGCAACAACGTGAAGAGCTGTCATTTGCTCATTGTTGCGGGCATTAATATCAGCACCTTTGGCCAGCAGTAGCTTGGCTGCTTCGAGTTGCTCTTTAAAAGCGGCATGGTGTAAAGGAGTCCACCCGTCTGAATCCTTTGATTTCACATCAAGACCTTCGGCAATGAGCAGTTCAAATATTTCTGTTTGCCCGGCAATGGCACTGTAAAACAGAGCTGTTCGGCCTTTTTTGCCCTTAGCCTTTATATCCGCGCCCCTGGCAATCAGCAGCTTTGCCAGTTCGGTGTAGCCACTTTCGATGGCCATGTGCAGTGGGTTTCTGGCGTTTTTGCTCTTGCCGGCATTGACACTGGCACCTTTGTCAATGAGTAGTTTGACTACATCGCCGTGATTTTTCTGTATAGCAAGACACAAAGGGCTCCAGCCTCTTTTGTCTTCAACATTCACTTTCGCACCGCTGGCTATTAATAGTTCGGTCAATTTCCTGTGCCCGCCCTGTGCTGCAAAGCATAAAGGCGTTCTGCCACCAAAGCCGCTCGTGTCATTAACGTCGCTGCCGCTGCCGATAAGCATTTTGGCGATGTCTGTATGACCCAAGGCAGCGGCTAAATGCAGGACAGTTCCACCACTGCCGGATTTACCTTTTACATTTGCGCCCTTTTTGATAAGCAATTTGGCCAGGTCCATCTGGTTTCCCAGAACAGCATAATAGAGAGGGTCGTGACCTCTACCTTCGCTTTTAACATTCACATCAGCACCGGCTACTATGAACATCTTTGCCATTTCCTTCTCATCTTTTATACAGGCAAAAAGCAAGGGGCTGTTACCGAATTCATCTTTGGTATTCACATCGGTGCCTTTGTCAAGAAGGAGTTTGACTATTTCTCTATAACTATTGTCAACAGCAAAGTATAAAGGCGTCCAGCCACGAGTATCTTTGGCATTAATAGCGGCACCAGCGGCAATGAGAATCTTTGCTATTTCACTTTTCCCCTCCATAGAAGCCAAATGCAAAGGTGTTCTGTTGTCCTGCTGTGCAGCGTTCACATCTGCGCCTTTGGCGATTAGAAACTCTACCACCTCTTTTTTTCCTTTTTCGACAGCCATAGACAAAGGTGTATAACCGAGCTGGTCTTTGACATTTACTTCGGCGCCGGCATCAATCAGTAATTGCGCTACTTCTTTGCCGGCGGCATAATGCAAAGCGGTCTGAGCACCCTTGGTTCGGGCCTTTACATCAGCACCTTTGGAGATGAGAAATTTCACCATTTGTTTATGTCCCTGAGAAGCAGCTTCAATGAGTACCGTCAAGCCGTATCTATCCTGAGTCTTTATATCAGCACCGGCAGTTATTAGAAGCTTAGCCACATCCATATCGTTCACTTTTGCAGCAAAAAACAGAGGCGTCCAGCCGCGAGCGGTTTTGACCTTGACATCAGCCCCTTTGGCAATGAGAAACCTGGCCAAATCCTTCTTTTTCCTCTCTGCAACAAAATGAAGCGAGGTATGGCCTCTTTTGTCTTTGGCTTTGATATCGGCGCCTTTTGAAATGAGCAGTTTGGCTATTGCTTTATTAGCCGCAAAATGCAAAGGCATTTGGCCCTGCCGGTCTTTAGCATTGACATCAGCACCGGCTGCGATAAGACTTTTTAGCCTGGATAAATCTCCCATATAGGCGGCTGTATGAACAGTTTCAATCTTAGCACCTTTTTCAGCAAGCAGCTTTGCCGCTTCCTTCCTGTCCCACCCAGCCGCGACATCAAGAGGTGTACTGCCGTGAGTGTCTTTATTATTAACATCGGCGCCGCTGGCGATGAGAAATTTCACCATATCTGTATGCCCCATTTTTACAGCAAACTCCAGAGGTGACGAACCATCCAAATCCTTTGCCTTCACATCAACACCCTTTGCAACAAACAGCCCGGCTATATCAACATTGCCGCCCATAGCAGCGCCATGCAGAGCAGTAAAACCATTGATTGAAAACTTAACATCAGCGCCCTTTGAGAGAAGAAACTCAACCACTTTCTTATGCCCCTTAGTTGCAGCGTGAGTCAGGGCAGTAGCACCAAATTCCGGACTGTCAATAATACCAGGATTGGCTTCAAGGAGGTATTTGACCTTATCAAGGTCTCCCCTCATAGCCGCTGTACTCAAAGAAATTGCCTCAACTTTTGCTGAAAACACCGCCAGGCATACAACAACAAGAACCAGGGTAATATATCTTCTGGGGACCCCAAACGCGAAATAATGCGTTTGGGGAAGCCCTTTTCTTTTTCCAAACATTATGCACCTCCGGTTATCCACTAACTTTTTCAAACAAAACTGCCTTTGGCTCATTGGACAGCCAAGCTGCTTACAATTATAGTCCCTCAGAATATCGGCTACAAGAGAAATGTGGACTGGTTTTGTCTGGCAGTGCGAATTTCTTTCGTGGTTTTTAATAAAGTGCAGTTAATTGATTATTGACTTTTGATTAATGAGTTTATAAACTACGAGCCAAAAATACCAGAGGCCCCCCAAACGCGAAATAATGCGTTTGGGGAACCCCCAGAACTTCAAGGTGATTTTATGAATGAAAAGACTGTAAGAGTCGGACTTGTCGGCTTCGGCACTGTCGGGGCCGGCGTTGCAAAGCTGCTCATCGAAGATGCCGACTCAATAGCGGCTAAAACGGGGATTCGACTTGTTCTGGCCTGCGTGGTCGATATCGACACTGAATCGCCCCGGCCGGTGCAACTGCCGGACGGTCTGCTCACCAGCGATATAAACAGGCTGCTAAACGACAATACCATTGATGTGGGAATCGAGTTAATCGGCGGGACAGGTGCGGCAAAGCAAATCCAGCTCAAAATGCTCGAAAGCGGCAAAGACGTTGTTACCGCCAATAAAGCACTGCTGGCAGAATACGGAAATGAGCTATACGATGCCGCCCACAAAAACGGGCGATGTATCGCCTTTGAAGCCAGTTGTGCAGGCGGAATACCAATTGTCTCGGCAATCAGAACGGGATTGGCAGCCAACGAAATCACAGCGATGTACGGCATTGTCAATGGAACCTGCAATTACATCCTCTCGAATATGACCGCCAAAAATGAAGATTTCGCCGTGGCATTAGCCCAGGCCCAGGAAAAAGGATTTGCCGAAGCTGACCCAACTTTGGACCTCAGCGGCGGCGACAGCGCCCATAAGCTTGCTATTCTCGCATCCATTGCTTTTGGGTGCGAAATTACGCTCGAAGACATTTACGTTGAGGGCATCGAAGGAATTTCAGGAGACGATATCCGCTACGCCGGCGAAATGGGTTATGTTCTTAAATTGCTGGCAATCGGACAAAAAGGGACTCCCCAAACGCAAAAGAATGCGTTTGGGAGCCCCAGGCACAACGGTATGATTTCACTTCGGGTCCATCCCGCTTTTATTGCAAACGATATTGCGCTTGCCCGTGTCAATAGTTCTTTTAATGCGGTCAGCATATTCGGCAGTGCCACCGGCCAGGTAATGTACTACGGCCGAGGGGCCGGTATGATGCCTACCGCAAGTGCGGTTGTTGCGGATATTATCGACGTCGCCCTCGGCAATTCCGCAACTACTTTTCGGCACCTGCACCTTAAACCCAGAAGTGAAACAGCACCGTTAATTGAGAAAATCGACAACCTGATAAGCAGGTTTTATATCAGAGTGATGGCCAAGGACAAACCGGGCGTAGTGGCCAAATGGAGCAAAATACTCGGCGACCACAATATAAATATTTCAGGTGCATTACAACACGAAGGCCTCGGCCCGGACAATACCGTACCGATAGTAATCTTAACACATCCAACCCAGCAGAAGAACATCACCAACGCATTGGAAGAGTTCGAGACACTGGATGTTTTGAGTGGAAAGCCGATTTGTATAAGGATAGTTGATATACCGGAGGACACCGATTTATGACTAAATACGTAATAATAGTCCCTGACGGCGCAGCGGATGAGCCGCTTGAGCAGCTTGACAACAAAACAATCCTCGAAGCCGCCCAAACACCAAATACGGACAAAATCAGCACGGAAGGCAGACAGGGCATTATGCGGACAATCCCTGTTGGGATGGAAGCCGGCAGTGACGTCGCTCAAATGTCTCTGCTTGGCTATGAACCTTCGACATTTTATACCGGCCGAGCGCCAATTGAAGCAGTGGCCCGTGACATTGAGTTATCGGCGGACGACTGGGTTTTCAGATGTAACCTCGTTACCATTGCCGACGGTAAAATGGCCGACCACAGTGCCGGACATATCTCTACTGAAGAAGGCGGAAAATTGATAAAAGAGTTAAACGAGCAGCTTGGCAATGAACAAACTAAATTTTACTGCGGCGTAAGTTACAGAAACCTGCTGGTTTGCAAAGGATTTGATTTTGACGTTCAGACATACCCCCCGCATGATTATATCGACACGGCGATAGAAAAAATTCTGCCCCGCGGCAAAGGAGCGGAAATACTCATCGACTTAATGGCCCGGTCACAGCAGCTTTTTGTCAATCACGACATCAATAAGGTCAGAAAGGACCTGGGCGAAAATCAGGTCAGCTCCATCTGGTTCTGGGGACACGGCAAAAAAGCACGAATGGAAAGTTTCGAAAAACGGTTCGGAGTAAAAGGTGCAGCCATAACCGCGGTCGACCTTGTAAGAGGTTTGTCGAAGCTCATCGGATTTGACCTGATAGAAGTACCGGGCGCCACCGGTTTTGTGGATACAAACTACCAAGGCAAAGCTTCCGCAGCAATAAAAGCGCTGGACAAATATGACCTCGTTTTTGTCCACATAGAAGCACCTGATGAAGCAGGCCACAACGGCAGCATAGAAACGAAGATAAAGGCTGTTGAGTTAATCGATAAACACGTTGTCGGGCCGGTATACCAAGCCCTGCAAAAGTATGAAAGCTTCAGAATACTCGTCGCTCCCGACCATCCAACTCCGATTCGAAGCCGGGCTCACTCTCCCGAGCCAGTGCCTTTTGCGATGGCCGGAGATAATGTTAAGGGTATTTTGAATACAACTTTCAGCGAAACCAACGCCGACAAGTCCGGCTTCAGAATAGAAAAAGGTTTTGAACTGATGGAGTATTTCTTAAAGACCTAAACTCAGATTACAGTAAGGACGCAAAAACAACAAATACAACTTAGATTATAGAAGGATGAGTATGGCAATAATTGTTCAAAAATTCGGCGGCACATCCATAGCAGATGCGGATAAGATTCGCCAGGCCGCTGGCCGAGCAATCAAAGCAGTTGAAAATGGTTTATCCGTGGTGGTGGTGGCTTCGGCCCGCGGTAAACAAACTGATGAATTTATAACCGACGCCAAAGAACTGCATCCCAACCCGCCGGCGAGGGAAATGGACCAGCTATTCAGCACCGGTGAGCAGCAGAGCATCGCACTGCTTGCAATGGCACTTATCAATGCCGGTTGTGATGCCATCAGCTTTACCGGCAGTCAGGTTAAAATAATGACCGATGGCATCTATTCGAAGGCACGAATAAAGAGCATAGACACTACCCGAATCCGCAAACAGCTCGAACAGGGCAAAGTGGTTCTGGTCGCCGGCTTTCAGGGCATAGACGAAGATGAAAACATAGTAACGCTGGGCAGAGGCGGCTCAGACACAACCGCCGTTGCCCTTGCCGCCGCCTTAGACGCACAGGAGTGCCAAATTTATACCGATGTTGACGGCATTTACACAACTGACCCACGGATATTTAAAAATGCCGCAAAAATGAAGCAAATAAGTTTCGATGAAATGCTCGAACTGGCAAGTCTCGGTTCCGGCGTTATGTATGTTCGTGCCATCGAAGTTGGGAAAAATCATAATGTTAAAATTCACGTAAGAAGCAGCAGCGAAGAAACAGAGGGGACAATAATTACCCCAGAGGAGTCACAAATGGAAGAAGTAATGGTTTCAGGTGCGACCGTCCAGAAAGATATAGCTATGATAACTCTGACCGGAATAGAGAACGAGCCTGGGAGTATTGCAAATGTATTTGCTCAACTGGCAAAAGCCAAAGTGGCCGTCAGCGGCATTACCAAAACAGAAATTAGTGCTGAAGAGGCAAATTTGTCTTTCACGGTCGGCGTTTTAGAATTAAACACTGCCAAAGAAACTCTTGAACAAATCAAAGACGAGGTCAGTTACGAAAACATCACCATTGACGAAGATGTTGCCGGTGTCTCCGTGGTGGGTGTAGGTATGCGAACACATTATGAAGTGGCTGAAAAAATGTTCGCATCTCTGGCCGAAGCCAAAATCAATATCCATTCAATTGTCTCCAGCCAGATTAGTATCAGTTGCGTTGTTGATGAAACCGATGCTGATAAGGCCCTTCAGGCCGTCTGCACCGCCTTTGAGTTGGATAAACTGGCCGAGCAGCGAAGCAACTAAACTCCAGTGTCTATACAAAAGAAAATTACTTTCGCAATGAGCAGGCGCCGGCGGGCGGGCCTAATTCTCCTCTCTTTGCTCTTAGTTGTGGTTTTTATCCGGCTTGACCACAACATCGCAAGAAATAAATGGCAGAGGCAACCACAATCCAGCCAGCAAGCAAAGAGTCGCGATTTTGAAAAATATCATGGCAAAACCTTTAATGTCATAAACATTGTCGATGGTGACACCATTGATATAGATATTTTTGACAGTCAGAACAATCACACAAGAATTCGCCTTTGGGGTATTGACACTCCGGAGACCAAACACCCCAAGGTCGGCGTTTTGTATTTCGGCCCGCAGGCTGCTGATTTTACGAAAGAGTTAGTCCTTGGAAAACAAGTCCGGATTTACCTCGACGAAGACAAGAGCAGTAGAGGAAAATACGGCAGATTACTGGCTTACGTCCAACTGCCGGACAAAAAATTCTTAAATGAACTTCTGCTGACAGAAGGTTATGCTTATGCGGACCTGCGGTTTCGACACAGTTTTTACCATAAGTACTCAAGCTTGGAGTCAGGCGCCCGCAGCAGAAAAAAAGGGTTATGGCAGGAAGTGACGCGAGAGCAACTGCCTCAATGGCTCCAAAGGAAAAAACCTAAGCTACTTAAATACTCAAACTGACCGTTTCTTTGAAACGGAACAGTTTGAGCCTCATTCGTCCTGTTAGAAGTCTGCACCAAAATTTCGCCAGTCTCCCAGAAAGGCTTACTTCTAATGGGACTCATGAATCGTATCAGCGCCGGTTGGAGCCGACTACGTCGGCAATTAGTTTAACTTTTTACATTCAACACAACAACAGCAAAAACAGCAACTGTAAAGGTTTCCAAAAAGCCTTATTTTTTGTCCACCTTTTTGTTTTCTGAAGTACACTTTGGCTCTTCTTTCATCGCCTTTTCGCAAGCCGGTTTTGGCTTTGTAACATATTCTGATGCCTTTTTCTCCACCTTCTCACAAGCTGGTTTGGGTTTTGGATTATCCTTTGATGCTTTTTTTTCTGTCTTTTTGCAGGCCGGTTTTGGGTTTGGAGCATTTACCATCGGTGCTGTTTTCAAAAAAATATCAAGGAAAAAGGGCGATAGAAAGCGGATTTTCTGTAAAAAACGGGCGATAACAAGCGGTTTTTTGCAAAAAAAGGGTGATAAAAAGCAGATATTTTGCAAAAAAACTGGCTTTTAAGCAAAAAAAGTGACCTTTGGCTCAATAGTGTTCG
>CAZECQ010000015.1:0-23913 GCA_964510545.1 uncultured Pirellulales bacterium
GGTTGATCCGGCTTCGCCAGAGGCTACGCCGCGACAAGCGGGGCTTACGCACGAACAAAAAGAAGGACACGAAGAAAACTAACTTCGAACGTCCAACATCGAACATCCAACTTCGAATTTGTTGAGAGTAGAGAGGTGAACAGTAGAGTATTGAATTATTTGGTTTGACGGGGTCTGGAAAGAGGTTTATAATTTGTTTGGCGGATGCCTCGCCAGAATGCTTTGGTTGGGCTTCTTTGATGAAGCTGAATTCGAGAGAGTTGTCGTTATAAAAAGCGGTGAATAGTGAATCGTGAATGGTGAATCGAGCCATGAGCGGCTAACCACGAATCACAAATTTAGTTGACGGGAATTGCGGTTTTGGGTAGTGTATGGTTTGAAAGTGGAAGGTGGAGTTTCGGGAATTGGCGCTGGATAGGGATAAATAATCATGACAGATAATGAGAAGCAAATCTATTTTGATGAGCGACGGTTACTAGTTGAGGGTGAAGTTCAAGTTGCTGCGCGATTTGATAAAAGTATTCTTACGTTATCGGGTGGAGCGTTATTATTATCGATGACATTCGTTAAGGATATTGTGAGGGGAAGCCCGAAAGATACGTGGGTACTTATTGTCGCTTGGATTTTACTTGGTATGGCTATTGCGGCAATGTTGATATCGCTTTTAACCAGCCAAAGGGCATATCAACGGCAGCGCGATATTTTGGACAAAGAGTATAGCAGTCTCGGCGGCCGGGACGAATATAACTGCTGGGCATGTGCTACGAAATGGCTGAACAGGATATCAATTGTAGTTTTTCTTGTCGCCATCTCTTTTTTGGGGTATTTTTCAATTAAAAATATCGAAAAATCATTAGGATATCAAGATGGGCAAGTCAAAACCATCACAGAAAGGGAAGTCAAAGCCTATAACTAGAGGTGCTGTGCCACCCAAGTTGCCGAAACCCCGACCAGATAGAGGCAAAACAAAATAGACGCAATATCTTTATTTATCGAAGATTCAATTATGGCCAAGACAATAGTAAGACAAAAGTCAAAACCGCAAAAACCGCCAGGCTTTCCTTTTGGAGCGGTTCCACCTAAGTTGCCAAAGCCAGCGAAGCCACAACCTGGTAGCGGTAAGAAGAAGTAGTAGTTTGACGGGGATAATGTATGGCGGAAAACGTCTTGTACTATGGTGATAATTTAGAAATTCTTAGGTGGTATATTAAGGACGAGACGATAGGCCTTATATATCTTGACCCGCCTCTTGAGAAAGTTGATTGAGTCTGCAGAGTAGGTGGGTGGAATAGTTTAGGCTATTCGCAGCTTTCTGCTGCATGACGTAAAGATAAGAAGGCTTCCTTTAAGGGTTGGCTAACTGAACTTTCAGACTCTGCCAAAAGTAGTTCTTGATATGCATTCAAATATTTTGTGCGCAGCCTATGGAAAAGATGCAGAAAGTGTCGCAGAAAACCAAGGCAGTCTAATATAACCATCTCAATACCACCGGTTTGCTCATAGATACTTGTAGCATAATCTTTTGCCTCTTGTTCGATTGGGTCTGTAGTAATGAAAATGTAGTTATCGATTCTGGTACTTGCTTGGGTTATTTTTTGGAGCGCTCGGTTAATATCCTCACGAGTTACGCGCCGAGTTTTCATCTCGTAGCAAGTTACAGCATTGTCATCATCTACAAGGGTAATCTGCAAATCACCTAATGCACCAGTTTGTTCATCTGCTGATGTATGTGCTGAAAGTGGTAAGATCCGTTCTCGAAGATGCTCAGCAGCCGCTTTATAAGCTGCAGCGACAGCAAGTACCGGCAGACGACTTGCTCTCGGACAACTAAGATGCTGTTGAATAAGTGAAACCGTACCTTCTGAAGATAAAGGAATTGAACCTTCAGATGTTCTTAATGCGGCAAGAAGCGTATTCATCCTTTGAAGTCTTTCGTCTCTAACTACGAGGAGGCACCTAACTGTTTCCACAAGCAGGTTCCTTGCCGAAACTCTCCTTGTTTGAACGTAGTTTAGGAGTTCAAGAGTGGTCTGATATAGTCGAGGTGGACGCCCAACGAGATTGACATCAGCTGTCAGAACGATATTTCTATTCCTTAGCGCAGGTGTAAGAAAAGCGGTTGTTGGGTTACAGGGTAGGTCGTGTTTGAAGATAAATTGAGATATATAAGACTCGTCATAAGTCCGGCCCGAATAAGCGTCTTCATCTCCAATTTCGGTATATGGCTTGCGAACATCCACATTAGAATTGTGCGCTTTTGCTAATAAACATGCTAAAAGTAAGCGAGCACATGCGCGGTTTTGAAGATTGCGACAAACAAAATCAACCTTGCTTGCGATCTCAGCATTTCCCAAAATTGGCCTAGTTATATGTCGGGATGCTCGCTGAAAAACTGAGTCGAGAATTTGCTCTGGCTGCGGCATTGAGTTTCCTTTCTTATATCGTAGTTTACCCAAAGAACCTCTCTCCGGGGAGTTTTTACGGAGTGACAATTCTTAACAGGAGCTTCTATATATTCCCAATTGCCATACAACTCATCCATGATGTCACAATGATAGCTTGAGAGTGCAACTTTACCTCTGACGGTATGGAGAAGGCGAGCTAGTTCTCTGTGATCGTTATCTGTCATTTCATGTGCATAAGCATTACTATCTCCACGAGATCCATGGGGATATGGTGGGTCGCAATAGAACAGTGTTTCCTCACTGTCATAACGTTTGATAACTTCTATTGCTGGAGAATTTTCTATTTGAACTCTTAGAAGTCTCTGAGCAATGTATGGGAGATCCCCTATACTACCAAGCCAACGAGAAACAGCACCTGCCATTTTTGCACGGCTCGTCAGTCTACAATGTGCCCATCTGCCAGAAGTAGCTTTTTGAGCAAGGCCTGTCCTAACTTGTCTTGCCCTTACGAAAAACCGTCTTGCTCTTTCGAGATCAGATATTGTTCCTTTATGTTCAGAAATTGCTAATGTGAATTCTTCTTTTGAAAACGGCGTAAGACCAATCGCCCGAATTAATTCATCGCTTTGATCACGTAGGACATGAAAGAAATTAACAACTTCTTGTTCTATGTCGTTATAAGTTTCGATAGGAGAAGGCGATCTATTCAAAAGAACTGAGGCAGAACCGCCGAATACATCACAGAAGTGTTTAGTTTTAGGTAACAATGGCAGAAGCCAATCGAGGTGAGAGAATTTGCCTCCATACCAACCAAATGCTATTAGTTTTTTCTTGCTTTTTGTTTCTCTAGTTGAATGTTTTTTAACAACTATTTGTGGATTGTGATTGTTAGGAATAACCTTGTATATTCTTTTGGCAACGCGCTCAATTGTTATCGTTTCATTAGCGTGTAGTTTGTGGTGATTGATAAACTGCTGGACCCATTTTCTTTGTCGAAATATCCAATGCGGACGCTTTGTATTCTTATCCGTAGGAATGTCTGTTTTGATTGGTTCGGGGAGGCCATAAGCTTTTATTGTAATTGGAACGCCGAGGCCGGCTTTTCTGGATGAACCACCAAAGACATCGGGTGGGAAGAAATCTTTGCCACAGGGGCGAATGTTTAGATTGCCGTATTTTTTAGCCGCTGGCGTTAGTTGGATTACGCGTGATTCCATTCTATACAAGCTCCTTATTCATGAAATATGATTATAACAATCGTTTCAGGATTTTGTCAACTGGTGATTTTATAAAGAAAAGGGGGTGTTTTAAATTGATAATTGATTATTGCGAGTAGCTGCCGTAGGCCGGAATGAGGGCGCAGCCCGAACCGCAGGCAGCATCCTGCCCATCCAAAATCTGCTTGCTAATAGCTAAATTTGGTGTTATTATTTGAGAAAATTTATTTGTTGGAAAATAATCTACACCCCGTCGGCCGGGCAATAAGGTAACCCCGGCCTACGGCCCTTGCCTAAGGCATGCTGGGGCAGGCCCTTCGATAAACTCAGGGCAGGCAGGGGAGAAATTAAGATAGAAAAGAGACATAGGGAAGTTGAGTTTTTATGAGGTATGCAGGGGTTAGCGATGAGCCGGAAAGAAGGAAACGGGAACATGGAAACCCGAGCGATTTTAGAGTAATACAGCAATTCACCAGCGAGGCATCTGCCCGTCGATGGGAAAGTAGAATGTTAGCCAAGGGATATGAGGAAGATACCATCGACAAAGGCTGGAAATATGGGTATACCTTTTCAATCAGAAGTTAGGTCAAAGCATTTTAGCGAGGCGGCGGAAAGTGACTTTGGGGTCCGGCTTCGCCAGAGATTTGGCCGCGACAAGCGGGAATTAGGCAAGGGGGGAAAAAATTGGTTCCTTCGATTTTGCTTGAGGGCTGGGTTTGTAATTGTGGAGGTAAAATTGTATAAGAACGGGGAGATATTGAGTTTTGGGGCGTCGGGGGCGTTTTTGGCATAAATTGCGGGATTTTTGGCCGTTAATTTTGCAAATTTGTCAAAAAAGTTATTGCAAATTGTCGTTTGGACGATTACCATATTAGGTTTAGTTAGGTTTGTAAGGATTATCGGCTGCCAAAGCTATGAAGAAAAGGTGTTAAGAAATGATTAAAACAGGATTAGCTAACCGTGCAGGGCAGTAAGTGCACAATTGAGCTGCAACCCGGGCTTTTTGCTCATATGGCGGCCTGGAAGTTGAGTTTCTGCTTCATTGTAGGGAAACGAATGAGGTTTTGCCGGAGGCAAAGGATGTGAAGTAAGGAAGCGACAGCCTCTGTTCGTTTTTTCGGGCTTTTAGAGTATTTTTTGCGGCAAGGCCGTGAAAAAGTGCCCGGTGAAGTGGAAACCTTAATGGTTTCCATTTTTTTTGGTCGGCGGCGAAGGCCGACGGCGTGTGAATATAAAGGATAATTGCTGCAGCGTTAGGAAAAAGGACAATGAACTCTGAACTGGTAAGAATTGTCGAAAACATCGCTCGCGATAAGAGTATCGATAAGGAATCCATATTTGTCGATTTGGAAGAGGCCATGGTTTCAGCAGCGAAGAAACACTTTGGCGATATGGAAAGTGAAATAGTAGTCAATATCGACCGCGAGACTGGAGAGGTTAGCGCTTTTAAGAATGAGGAAGCAATCGATGTGAAGCAGCTGGGTCGAATTCCCGCTCAAACGGCAAAGCAGATAATGATTCAGAGGATACGGGCAGATGAGAGGGTTAGTATTTATGCTGAATTTGTCCAGCGAAAAGGGGAAATTATCAGCGGTTCTGTAGTTCGTTATGAAAGCGGGACCCTGATTGTAAATCTTGACCACCGTACCGAAGGTTTTATGCCGAAAGCCGAGCAGATAATGGGTCAGACTCATCGGCCTGGCGAGAGGATAAGATGCCTGATTCTTGAGGTTAAGGAGGTTTCGAACCAGGTGAAAATCATTCTCTCGCGGACCCACCCTGATTTTATCCGTCGTCTTTTCGAACTGGAGGTGCCGGAAATTTCGGAGAATATAATAGAAATACGAGCGCTTGCACGGGAAGCAAGTTACCGAACGAAAGTTGCGGTTGGCTCTCTGGATGAAAAGGTTGACCCTGTTGGAGCGTGCGTTGGTGTTCGCGGCAGTAGAATAAAGAATATAGTCGATGAGCTCGGCGGCGAAAAAATTGATATTGTCCGTTGGAACGACTCTTCGAAGGTGCTTATCACAAACTCGCTGATGCCTGCCAAAGTCAGCGAAATAGCGTTGTGTTTTGAACTTGGAAGGGCAACGGTGGTTGTCGATGAAGACCAACTCAGTCTTGCTATCGGCAAACACGGTCAAAATGTTCGGCTGGCAGCGAGGCTGACCGGCTGGGACATCGATATCCTTACTCCGAATGAATACAACCAGGGGATTGAAATATTGACAAATTGTGTTACTGGTGTCGAGGGCGCTGACGATACGGTCGTTGACAAATTGATCGCCCTTGGGGTTATATCGATTTTGGATTTGGATGATGTTGGCCCCGAGCCGTTAGTTAAGGAGTTGAATATTGAAGCCGAGCTTGCTAAAAAGCTTGTAACCGGAGCAGTTGAAACAGCGAGACAACTGGCATCTGAATCCAAAAAGAAGCGGGCAGAGAACCTTCTGCAGCAGGAGGAAGCATCTCGTGAGGTAAAGCAAGAGACGGCAAGTGACGAGCAAAATCAGAAGCAGGAGCAAAAATAAATAACTACATAAGAGCCTTATCGCATTTTTTAAGATAGATGACGAAAGGGAAATGGCTGCTACAAGAGTTTACATTTTAGCCAAGGAGCTTGGAGTAAAAAGCACTGCTATTGTGGAGAAGTGCCATGATGAAGGTCTGGACGTTAAGAACCATATGTCGGCGATTTCAGCGGGTCTGGCGGCGACTATTCGTGAGTGGTTCAGCGAAGGTGATAATGTTACGACTATAGAGATGACCGAGAGAGTTGATTTAGGGAAGGTCCGCCTTAAAAAGACACCAAAACGAAAAAGACCTGCGAAGAAGGCAAAAGCAAAAAGAACGAAAGCTGATAAAGCCAGAACGAAAAAAGCAAAAGAGGGCGTGGCCAAAGCTGAAACAGCTTCTTTGGAAGTAAAAAAGAAGCCGGTACGTAAAAAGGCGGTGGCCAAAAAGCCGAAAAGGGCTGCAGCCAAGAAGGCGAAAGACCCCAAGCCTGAGCCGATATTGCCTGCCGGGCCGATATTGGAAGAGCCCAGGCCAGCTGAATTAACAGGTCCGAAAGTTGTTCGAATTGAAGAGCCGGAACCGGAAAGGCGACGACCGGTATATAGGCCAAAACCCAGGAGCAGGCGCGATATGCCTGTTACTGAGCCTTTGATGCAGGGGCGTAAGGAGACCAAGGAGCCCCCTTCGATGGCGGTGACAAAGGAAAAGAAACAGCTGTCAAAGCACCGTAAAGACCGAACTCATGGCCGTCGGCAGGATATTCAGGATGCTGAAATTGCAAAAAAAGCAAGATTCGGCAGTCAACGGCGACAAAGAGACCTTGAAGAAAGACGTGCCCGTCTTGATGCTGCTGTTGGAGAAGGTCTTCGATTAAGGCCTGTGCGCAAAATTGCTTCGAAGGGCCATGGGACAACTGCGGCGTCTACCAAGCCGAGGACAGTAATCGTGAGTGAGCCGATTACCGTAAAGGATTTGTCTGCTGCTTTGGCGGTTAAAGCATCGGAGATCATCACCAAGCTAATGCAGCATGAGATAATGGCCACGGCCAATCAGGTGATAAGCTCTGACTCTGCCGAGTTGGTTGCTCTGGAGTTTGGCACCGAACTGATTATTGAACGGCGGAGCAGTCTGGAAGAGCAGATAAGGGAAGAATTTGACCATAGAGAAAGAATAAACCTCGAGAGGCGCTCAGTAGTGGCGACGATGCTTGGGCATGTTGACCACGGCAAGACGAGTCTTCTAGACAAGATTCGCTCGACACAGGTTACCGCCGGCGAGGCGGGCGGTATTACGCAGCATATCGGCGCCTATCAGGTAAGCGTGGGGGACAGCAAGGTAACGTTCCTTGATACACCAGGTCACGAAGCATTTACAGCTATGCGTGCCAGAGGCGCCAATATGACTGATGTAGTGGTCCTGGTGGTTGCCGCCGATGACGGAGTGATGCCTCAGACCATTGAGGCGATACATCACGCCAGGGCGGCGGAGGTGCCTGTTATCGTGGCATTGAATAAAATGGATTTAGCTGGGATTGATTCGAATCGTGTTTACTCGCAATTGGCTGAGCATGATTTGGCGCCGGCAGAATGGGGTGGTCAGACGGAAATTGTCAAGACCAGTGCGATTACCGGCGATGGCATCGATGATTTACTTGAACATCTTGATTATATAGCTGAGCTGCTCGAGCTAAAAGCTGATGACAGTATCCCTGCGACAGGTTGGGTTGTTGAGGCCAAGATGTCTGCCAAGCGGGGCCCGACGGCCACGCTTTTGATTAAAGAGGGTCGATTAAATAAAGGCGATGTTGTGCTGGCTGGTTGTGCCTTTGGCAGGGTCAAGACCGTAAAGAACAGCTACGGCAAAAGCATAAAGACTGCCACAAGCTCTATGCCAGTAGAGATAACGGGTCTTAGCGACGTTCCTCAGGCAGGCGACAGATTTTACTGTCTGGATGATATCAACCGTGCGAAAGCTGCAGGGGAAGAGAACCAGAGCCTTTCGAGGGAAAACATGTTAGCTGAACGGACGCAGATAACCCTTGAAAATTTATTCAGCCAGATAGAAGCCGGCAATATAAAAGAGTTAAATGTCATCATCCGTGCCGACGTGCAGGGTTCTGTAGATGTTTTGTTGAAGTATTTATCCGAGCTTAGTACAGATGAAGTAAAGGTTAAAATCCTTCATGCGGCACCGGGCGGAATTACCGAAGGCGACGTTGTGCTTGCAGAGGCTTCTAACGCAATTATCATTGGATTTAACGTTGTAAGCGAGGAACATGCGGCGAAAATAGCGGAGTCCAGAGGAGTTGATATACGACTTTACAATGTAATTTACCGCATAACCGAAGATTTGCAAAAATCCATGGCCGGTCTGCTTGAGCCTGAGGAGACTGAGAATCCACTCGGCCGGGCTGTGGTGAGAGATACCTTTAAGGTTTCAAAAGTGGGTACAATAGCGGGCTGTCATGTTACAGAAGGGCTGGTAAACAAGAAGGCGAAGGTGCGCCTGATACGTGACAATATCGTAATTAGAGACTCGTTGACGATAGAATCTCTGAAGCATTTCAAAGACGATGCTCGCGAGATTAAAGCCGGTCTTGAATGTGGGATTAAGCTGGCAAGATTTGATGATGTTAAGGTCGATGACGTATTAGACTTCTATGAAATCGTCGAAGTAGCCAGGACCCTTTGATTTTATGATTGATAATTGCAGGATGCGCGTTTGCGAACAGCGCGATATGAAATATGGCGACGAGAAGACAGGAAAAAGTGGCCCGCGTTGTGAGAGAAGCGGTCAGCGACGCTATTGCCAATCACCTTAGCGACCCGCGTATTGAGGGGTTCGTAAGCGTTACAAGAGTTGAAACAACCGGTGATTTGCGCAATGCCGATGTGTATATCAGTATTTTTGGCAAAGGTGAGGCGTCCCAGAATAAGACATTTGCAGCCATAGAGCACGCAGGAAGCCGGATACAATCGTTGCTTGCCGGCAAAGTGCAGAGTAAATTCTGTCCGGTTTTGCGTTTTCACAGGGACGAGAAATTCAAGAAAACGCTTGAGACTATGAAACTGATTGACGAGGCGGTAAGTGAACTGGAAAAGGAAGAACCAGAAGAGGAAAAACAATAAGAAAAATCAGATAGTTTTATGAAAAACAATAAAGAATATGCCAGGAAGATACAGAATCTGTACCGCTCACTGAAACGTGAATATCCAAAGTCCGGAAGGATTGTGTATGAGGAGCCGCTTGAAGCGCTTGTGTATGGTATTGTCAGTGAGAATATGAGTGATTCGGCGGCGCAATCCGCTATTAAGGGTATTGCCGATAACTTTGTTGATTTCAATGATTTGCGGGTTTCGCTGGAAGAAGAGGTAATGGAAATTCTGGGTGGGAGTACACCTGAGACAAGAACTACAGCTTCTATTCTTAGAGAACTTTTGGGCGGTCTGTTCAGGGAGTATAACAAAGTCAGTCTCGCGACATTAAAAAAAATCGGCAAGCGTCCGGCTAAAAAGGTCCTTGAACAAATGAAAGGGGTCAGCAATTTTGCAGTCAATTACTGCATGATGACGTCTTTGCAGGCTCATGCTATTCCGCTTACGAAAAAGATGATAGAATATCTAAGGAGCAACGAACTGGTTCACCCCGATGCGGACGAGCAGGAGATAGAAGGATTTTTAGTGCGACAGATTACGGCTGCAAACGGATGTGAATTTTATTCTCTTTTGCGGCGTCGGAGCGAGTCTCGCAGGGCTAAAACCGTAAAGAAAACCGGAACGAAAACTGTGCCCAAAAAACCGAAGAAGAAAACATCCAAAAGCAGGAAAAAAGCCGGTACTAAAAAAGGTAAAAAAACAAAAAGAAGGGAACGATAATTTAAGATGTCGGAACAAATACTAAAATTAGGTATTCCAGCGGGCAGTCTGCAAAAGCCAACGATAGAACTTTTCGGTAAGGCCGGGTTCCATATAGCAGATAGCGAAAGGAATTATTTGCCGCGTATAGATGATGAGCAGATTGAGTTAATTTTGCTTCGGGCGCAGGAGATGAGCAGGTACGTTGCTGACGGTGTTCTGGACGCTGGCATTACCGGTTATGACTGGATAACCGAGAATGACTCTGACGTTATTGAGGTTTGTGAACTTGCCTACAGCAAGAATACGAACAAGCCGGCCAAGTGGGTGCTGGTGGTGCCCAACGAATCGAAGGTGACCAAACCGAAGGACCTCAAAGGAGGAATAATCGCAACCGAACTGGTTAACGCTACGAAAAGATATTTTGCGGAAAAAAATGTCGATGTAAAAGTCGAGTTCAGCTGGGGTGCCACCGAGGTAAAGAGCCGGCTGGTTGATGCGATAGTCGAACTTACCGAGACCGGCTCATCGCTGCGGGCAAACAATCTGCGAATAATAGATACCGTAACGACCTCTACAACAAGGTTTATCGCAAACAAGGAGGCGTGGCGGGACAAGTTCAAACGTGAAAAGATAGAAAATATTTCGATACTACTTAACGCAGCGATTGATGCACACAGCAAAGTGGGCTTAAAGCTGAACACGAAGAAGGATGACTTAGAGTCGATATTGGAGGTACTGCCTGCTGAAAAGAGTCCCACTATTTCGAGCCTGGCGGATTCTGAATTTGTGGCTGTGGAAGTGATTATCGATGATAAAGTCGAGCGTACATTGGTTCCAGCTTTGAAGCGGGCCGGGGCTTCTGGGATAATCACTTATCCACTTAACAAGGTAATCCACTAATCAACCCAGAGCGACCTATACTTTAAGCGCTGGCTTTACTCAGTTTAGAGATAAATATTACAACTCTTTGTGGTCGCTGTGATAAGAAGGGGGAAAAGGAACTTTTGTTATGAGTAAAGAAGTTTCAGTGATTATATGTGCGGCAGGTAAAAGCAGCAGGTTCGGCGGCAAAAGGAAAAAGCCATTCGTTGATGTTGGGGGCCGAGCAGCATTTCTGCGCAGCGTCGAGCTTTTCTCCAATCGGGACGACGTGAAGCAAATACTGCTGGCGATATCGAGTGAAGACCAGGAGCTGGTGAGTGTCAAGTGGGGGGCTAATTTGAAGTTTTTTAACGTCAAGACGTATATTGGCGGGGACGAGCGGTTTGATACGGTTGCAAAAGGGCTGGAATTGGTCGGCGAGACAATAGAGCTTGTAGCTGTCCATGATGCGGTGCGATGCTGCGTGATGGAAAAGTGGATTGATGCGTGCTTAGCCGAGGCGGCTAAAACGGGAGCAGCAATATTGGCATCTGCTGTAATTGCAACGGTAAAAGAAGCCAAAGACAAAATGATAATAAAGACCGTTGACCGCAGCGGTCTATATGAAGCACAAACGCCTCAGGTGTTCGAGACCGAATTGCTGAAAAAGGCATACAGTAACCTGGGGAAACTCGATAAAAGTAAAATCAGCGATGATTCTCAACTCATTGAGGCGTTGGGACAGAAAGTATCAATAGTCGAGACCGATTCATCGAACATCAAAATTACACGGCCAGGTGACGTCGCAATTGCAGAGGCGATTCTCAAATCTCGCCCCAGGCCCGGCCTGAAAGGCCCGGTGGGGCCTTATGTTGAAGCGCAATGGTAAAGTAATTGATTACCGATTATTTGGTTGAGATTTCCACGGTTTTTCAGGTCTGGCAATATAACCCGTTCGATTACGCTGGGCTGCGATGAGGACAGGTGGTAATGTTTTATAAAAAGTTATGGCGGAAGATGGAGGTGTCTGTTAAAATGAAAGTTTATAGTTTTGAGCGGTTGTGAAATATTAAAGTGGGATTTTATTGTTTTGTTGAGGGTCAATTTGAAATGGCAAGTTACAAAAAGGACAGGGTTTTTGAGAGTATTACTCCTTACGGCGACCGGCCGATGCTTTTCCCGATAGTCGGGTCGGTCAACTATGAATATGTTTCGTTCGATGTGTTGAACAGGGTTCGCAGCGGTGAGGTTTTGGGCTATACTTACGACCGTGACGACAATCCGACCGTTCGTATGGTGGAGAAGCAAATCGCCCCGATGGAGGGCGGTGAAGATTGTATGCTTTGTACTTCGGGGTGTGCGGCTTTGGCGATGATTTACTTTACGTACCTGCATGCCGGTGAGCAACTGTTGATATTTAACGAGATTTACGGCGGTAATTATAAAATTTCGTTGATTCTTGAGAGACTTGGTGTTGAAGTTATCTGGCTGGAGATAGACCATCCGGAGCAGGTTGAAGAGAATATTAGTGAAAAGACGAGAATGATTGCGTGCGAGACGCCGAGCAATCCCTTGAGCAAGGTTGTCGATATTCGTTATCTTCGTGAGCAGGCCGACCGTGTCGGCGCCATACTTAGTGTTGACAATACGTACGCCACACCCTATCATCAGCATCCATTCGAGCTTGGGGCGGATTTAGTAATGCACTCGGCAACCAAGGCGATGGGCGGGCACAACGACCTTATGGCCGGGGCTATTTTCTGCAAAACGAAACAGCAATACGAAGATTTATGGTACACGCGGCAGGCGATAGGTACTTTGCTGGACCCATATTCGGCGTCGTTTCTGGAGCGCGGGCTGAAGACCTTCGATGTCCGGATACCGAAGATGTCGCAGAACGCTATGGCGATTGCCGAGTTTCTTGAGAAGCATCCGCGTGTTGAGAAGGTATATTATCCCGGTCTGGAAAGCGACCCGGGATATAAGATTGCATGCGGGCAGATGGAAAAAGGTTTCGGCGGGATGCTGGCCTTTGAACTGGAGGGGGAGATAGAGGATACGCAGAAGTTTATTGAAAAGCTGAAATTCATTCACCACGCCATAAGCCTGGGCTGTACCGAGACGCTGGTGGGTCTGCCTTTTTCTTCGACGATGACCTATTGGAATGAAGAAGACAGGCTGCGGTTTGGCGTCAAAGCCAAGACAATCCGTCTGTCGGCGGGTATTGAAGAGAAAGATGAGCTTATAGCGGATTTGGAGCAGGCACTGAGCTGAATATTTTTTTAGAATGTTTGTTCTTGACGGTCGGCGGTTTTAGTTGATAATTGGCAAATGAGCCGGTTATGGTATCGGCCGGGATGTTAATATTTGGGCCGGGGTGTTAAGTATATGGACGTGAAGTGATTTTGGTTTTTTGCTGGAATTTTATAGTTATTTTATTTGCAAGGTTAGCGTAAAGGGCTGAAAGGAGGCTATTATGGCAAAGGCGATTTTTAGTGCAGTTTTGGCAATTGCGATTATCGGCTGCGGTGGTGTTGACAGCGGCAGAAGTCAGCTGATGGTGGAAGATACGAAGGCCCGTATGATATCTGCCGGGGTTAAAGCTCCTGATGCTGCTGAGAGGGAGATTGTTGAGCAGGTATCGGACAACCGTCAGGCGTATGATAAGCTTCTTACATTGTTAGTGAAACATTACAAGAAGACGGGCAATAATATGAAACTTTTATGGGCGGAAAAGGAGCTGAATGCCCTTGAACGGATACCGAAATATAACTATCTGCTCGAGGCGAGTTTGGCCGGGCCGGGTCTGAAGGCGAGTACGCAGATACCCGAAGCGGATGATTTGTACTATGAGGCGTGGCTTATTGAAAAGAAAGCTAAAGAATTAATCCTTATCAAAAATGATAATATGCTTCGTCTGGCCCTTGATAAATATAACCAGTTGATAAGCAAACATCCATCCAGTGACAAGATTGACGATGCCGCTTACAGGGCCGCCGGGATTTATCAACACTTCAAGGACTACTCAATAGCAGTTCTGTACTATCAGCGGGCCTATCAGTGGGACCCCGAGACGTATCATCCGGCCAAGTATAAGGCGGCGCGTCTTCTTGACGTGCATCTTCACCGCCGTTCAGAAGCACTGGAGCTTTATCGCCAGGTCGTTGAACAAGAAGAGTTAAAAGACAGTTACAGAGAATTTGCCGAAAAGCGGATAGCAGAACTTAGCACGAGGTTATAAAGTTGTGAAAGATTTACCGGGAGGCTGGTAGAGATTTTTGCGGTAGGATATAGGGTCTGGCTGGGTGTCAGGCCCTCTTTTTATTTTATAGTGCGGATTTATAGGGACATTGATAAGGAAATGCTGGGCGGATTTGAGGAAAAGATAGCTGGCTTTGTAAAAGCGAACGGTTTATTTGCCTCGGCGGATAGAATTCTGCTGGCGGTTTCCGGCGGTGCGGATTCGACAGCGCTTTTATATGCTGTGTGGGCACTAAAGGCAGAAGGTCTGCTGGACGCCGAGCTGCTCTGTGCCCACATAAATCATCAGATAAGAGGGGCCGAGGCAGATTTGGATGAAAAATTTGTTGTCAGGCAGGCGTGTGAACTGAATTTGGAGATAACGACAAAGCGGGTGAATGCGCCGAGGTTTGCCCGCAGAAATAAACTGTCAGTTGAGACGGCGGGGCGCAAATTGCGGATTGAGACTCTGCTGGAAATTGCAAGGGAAAACGACTGCGAGTGCATTGCTACCGCCCATCACAAAAATGACAACGCCGAAACTGTTTTGCAGCGACTGGCGCGTGGGACGGGGTTTCGCGGGCTTGGCGGGATTTGGCCGATACGAAAATTTTGCGTTGATATCTCCTTCGCAAGGCCTTTGCTCTGTGTCAGCCGGGATGAAATTATTGAGTATCTTAATGAACGAAATATTAAGTG
The DNA here is from genome assembly GCA_964510545.1 of uncultured Pirellulales bacterium. Classification (GTDB taxonomy): domain Bacteria; phylum Planctomycetota; class Phycisphaerae; order Sedimentisphaerales; family Anaerobacaceae; genus CAYXPG01. Next base: position 14,797 of record CAZECQ010000015.1, read on the forward strand.
GCGCGAAGATAAGACAAACGTCGATTGCAGGTACCGGCGAAACTATATTCGGCACCGGCTGCTGCCGCAATTGCAAAAAGAGTCCAGCGGTTCCATTGTGGAACAATTGAGCGAGTTAGCTGAATCAGCCTGCAGACTCCAAAAAGTTATTGGTGGTTTTGTGGATGAGGTCTGGGGCGAGTTGGCCCGGTGCGGGGCAGGTAAAGTGACATTGGATTTGGGAAAATTTTCAAATTTGGCTGAGCCGGTAAAGGTTGAAGCTGTCAGGCGAAGTTTGGTAACACTCGGCAGCGGCGAGAGGGATTTGACGAATGAACACTTCAAGAGAATACTGGAAATGGCTCAGCAGAACGTCAGCGGCAGGAAGATTGAGCTGCCGGGCGGGTATTTGGTCTGGCGCGAATATAGAAAGCTTGTTTTTGTCGGAGTTGAGAAGACTTCGGCTGATGAGAGAATAAGCGAAAGTATAAAAGTCGACGTTCCCGGACAGACGAGGTTCGGCAGGTTCCTGGTCGAGGCGGGGATTTTCGAGGCCGAGACGGGTGCGGGCAGATACAAGGCGGGTAAAACCAGTTTTGTCGAGTGGTTTGATTTGGCCAGGGTCAAATTGCCTTTGTTGGTGCGCTGCCGCAGGGCCGGTGACAGGTTTGTTCCGCTGGGGCAGGCCGAAGAAACAAAAATCGGTAAGTTCCTGACTGCTCAGCGCGTGCCGCAGAGGATACGGGAAAGGGTGCTTGTTGTTGGAGATGGCGAGAAGATAATCTGGGTTTGGCCGATTCGAATGTGTGAGCTGGCGAAGGTTACAGAAAAGACGCAAAAGATTCTTAGATTGCAGATAACTGATACGAAGGGCGACTCAAGAGACAGGAAGTAAGACGCAAGACCACCGACCAGCTTTATGTGCTTTGGGAGATAGTGATAGTGGTAAAAATAATTATTAATCCTTATAGCGCTAAAGGCCTAAAGGTCTGGAAAGACATAAAGGAAAGAATAGAAGATTCCGGCATAAAATATGATTTTGTAATCGCCGGACAGAAACGCGCCGCTTACTTAGCTAAGAAGGCCCAGGAAGAGGGCATCCGAGAAATTTTTATTGTAGGAGGCGACGGCACTATAAACGAAGTGATTAATGCTCTGGACTTCAAAGACGTTGTCTTAGGGATAATTCCTGCAGGCTGCGGAAATGATTTTGCCAAGATGATAGGAGTCAAGAGTGTTGAGGATGGACTTGCTTCAATGCTGGGCGGTTATAAAAAATCAGTCGATGTCGGCTTTGCAAACGACAGATATTTTCTCAATAATTTAGGTATCGGGGTCGATGCCCGCGTAGTTGATATACATAATAGATTAAAGAAGATTAGAAGCAGGCCTGGTTATTTGGTTCCTGTCTTATTAGCTTTTTTTGAATTTACGCCTTTTTTTGTAATAATAGAATCCGGAGATTTCAGATTTTCCGGCCAGGTTCTGGGCGTAACCGTTGGTAACGGGAGGTTTCACGGAGGGCTTTTTTCTCTTACACCCGAGGCCCGGATAGACGATGGTTTTTTAGATATCTGTGTAATTAAAAAAATCGACAGGTTAAAAAGGGTTTTGAATATAGGTAAGGCCATTAAAGGAACGCATATATTTTTAAAGGAAACAGAGATATTCAGGACGGCTTCTTTCTCTATTTTTTCAGAGAGCCCGTTTTCTGTTCATTTTGACGGAGAACTTGCCGGCCGGCCTATGAATAAATTAAAGGTAAAGGTATTAAATAAACAGTTACAGTTTTCTCTTCCTGCAGAGGAAAAGTGAGTGGCCCGGCTGGATTTGTTTTGGTGATGACCTTACGGCTGTGATGTGTGAAGCCAAATCTCACAGAAAAGGCTGAGCTAAAATAAGCCCGGCCTTTTCTTACTGAGGATATCTTGAGACTATTTTTTCACTTTGAATTCGTACTCATAGGTCTCGTCTTTGCCCAAATCTTTGCCTTGGCAGCGCAGGATAAAGCCCTCGGAGGTCTTCTCATATTGAAAATCTTTACAGCTGAACAAGTCTTTTGGCATGGCTTCTGGCAGTTTATCGGGCAGTTTGCCTGTCTTGGCCTTTATCATATAAATTTCAATAGCTGTTTTGATAGCACCGTAGTAGGTTTTGTCCTTAACTTCATAGTTGTAAAACCTGACATATGCCGACGCAAAAACAGCTGCTAAGGTTGCATTGGGGTTTTTACTAAATTCTTTAGACGGTTTTTCCCCTAACTGTTTAAGTTTTGAATATGCTTGTGGGTATGGCAAGTCAAAGGCAGCTATAGCCGGGTTTTATAAGGTCTGGATCAGGTGCCGGATAGTTTATAACTATGTTAGTGTTGGTCATACTTGCAGGCAAATTGGGGTCATGTGGCAGGACCAGAGTTCATTATCAATTGTAAAGCCATTACCAAAAGGTACAGGATTATCACTGAAGCTGCAGCTTGCCAAAACGTATTTGCGCGGAGTGCAGGGGTCGTCCTGAATGTTAAGTGGATTCGATGTCTGCCAGTCCAGGCTGGTACGATAGGAAAGAATCGACAGATTCGAACATATTTTATTGATTATGCTGTATATAAGCCGTGTTTACCTGCCCTTTGTGCCTTTATTTTCTCCTTCTCAAAATCACCACACCCAAAGGCCTTTTTCAGAGCTACCCTTCGATCGGCTCATCGACCGTAAGCTCCCACTCTAAAGATGCTAATGCATCTTCCAGCTTTTCAATACTCTTCTCCAACGCCTTTTTCGACTGCTCCTCATGCTGAATCGCCGAATGAATCTTCTGTTTTGCTTTGAGTATGTCGCCTTTCTTTAAATCACCATAATTACCGCTTTCAAGCAATTCCTCAAGAGCATTGTACGCATCCCATTCCTTCTCCAGTGCAGCATCAACTCCGGCTAACGCCTCTTCCTTTTCAGCAATTGCTTGCTCAATACGAGCAGCCGCAATGTCGACTTTAGGTATTTCACGCAGAATCACGTTATCATAAGAATGGTTTCTGAAGTCTTGGAAATTTATACTGAAGGCCGTGCCATCCCGCCAGAAACCTGTTAACCTGCCACCATTTGAAAACTTAGGATCATCAGGGCCACTACCATTGGGGTCGTAGTCGAACCCATACCCATAAACCTCCATAGTGACATTATCTTCCAGCAAAACACCGCCAAGGATTTGACCTCCTGAAAGATATAAATGACTGTAATTTTCCTCTGACCATAAGTAAGAAAATTTAACTCTGCCAAACCTCACACGTCCGCCACTGATATTTACAGCGGCATGGTCAGAAAACGCAAGGCTTACATCACCACCGTTGATATTTACTGTACCCCAGTCTTCACATTTTACGCTATCACCTAAACCACCACTGATATTTACTGTGCTATGCTCAAAAACATTTACACAAAATTCTGGAGGGCAAAGAAAAATGTTATCACCATCATTATTTTCAGGATGAAATGAATAAAATTGACCACTAATAGTACCACCACTAATATTTACCACACTACAGTCGTAGATAAATAAAGCCCCTACTTCACCTCCAGTCATTTCTAATGTAGTAGTATCCGGCGGTGTTCCATGAACGAACACTTGGATGTATTGGTCACACTCTTGAATAACGCCATTTTCCGTAAATGTAATATCCTCCCAACTTGCTTTAAGATTTGTGGTGGTGCAAACAACCGTTAGCGCAAATATTAGGAAAGTTCTGGCCTTTTTCATTTCTTTTTCCTCCTGAAAGCCCAGAATGAATACCGAAGCATTATCTGGGATTTCCCATATAACATTGTATATCCTTGCTCAGCCACGCCGATGAGTCTCTTCTCTAATAGAATATCAAACCGGTCTCGCAAAATCAAGATTTTTAACTTCATCTTGAAGACATTTCAGCCACAACGATTGTAAAAAATACTTTTCAAGTGGCTTTTTTGAGTAAATAAGGAGAGCCCCCGGCCGGGCCGGGGGTCTTAATGTACGGATTCAAAGCGGCTGTTAAACCGGCAGCAAAACTATTGTTAAAGCGTTACCATATACACGGAATCAAGAAAATCATCCAGCATTTTTCCCCGCTGAAACCGGTCTTTGGGGGTAATTAGCCGGATTGAGCGTAATAAAGGCTTGACAGGGAATGCATTTATAAATAAAGTGCTGTAGTTTTGAAACAATCAGGTCATCAGAACCATTAATTTATGGGTTTATAAAAGGAGACTTACGATGGCGACAAAGGTTGCAATTAACGGTTTTGGCCGAATCGGCAGGGCTGTTGCGAGAATTATTATGGAGGGAGATACCGGCTTGGAACTGGTTGCGGTCAACAGTCGGGCGGATGCCGCGTGCAGGGCACATCAGTTGAAATACGACACAGTAATGGGCAAATGGGGCGTTCCGATAGAGGCCAGAGGCGATGAACTTCTGATTAACGGTAAAGTCGTTAAGGCTTTGGCCGTCAGCAAACTGACGGAACTACCCTGGAAGGATTTGGGGGTGGAGATAGTTTTGGAATCAACGGGCATCTACCGCACCGCTGAATCCGACAAGGGCGGTTACGCAGACCATATCAAGGCCGGTGCCAAAAAAGTGGTTCTCAGCGTCCCGGCAAAAGACGATATCGATGCAACAATTGTTATGGGCGTTAACGATGAGACACTGACCAGGGATGACAAATGTGTCTCGAACGCAAGCTGCACGACCAACTGCCTTGCGCCATTGGCAAAGGCTCTTAACGATGCAATCGGGATTGAACGGGGGTTTATGACGACCATACACGCTTATACCGGCGACCAGAGGATAATCGATAAGACCCATAAGGACCTTCGCCGCGGGCGTGCCGGTGCGGCGAACATCATCCCCACTACCACCGGTGCGGCAAAAGCAATGGGTAAAGTCATCCCTGAGCTTGACGGCAAGCTGGCCGGTATGGCTGTCAGGGTGCCGGTTCCCTGCGGCAGTCTCGTCGATTTGGTGTTCGAATCAAAAAAAGACGTTACCGTCGATGATGTCAACGCAGCGGTGAAGGCGGCGGCTGATGGGCCGATGAAGGGCATCCTGGAATACTGCGATGAGCCGATTGTCAGCAGTGACATAGTAATGAACCCCGCTTCGAGCATTTTTGATTCGCTGTGCACAATGGTGAACGGCAGGACGGTCAAAGTGTTAAGCTGGTACGACAATGAGTGGGGCTATTCGATGCGTACCGTTGATATTATGAAAAAAATAGCGTCACTGTGAGGGTAGTATCAACGGGCATAAAGACACAGAAAAGATTTTAATTATAAAAAATTTGTTGAGGTACTTGAAGGATGGCTAAAAAGACCATTGCAGATATTGATGTTGGCGGAAAGCGTGTTCTTATGCGGTGCGACTTTAATGTACCGCTCGATGATGATCGCAATATTACCAGCGATGACCGAATCGTTAAGGCACTGCCTACGATAAAGCATATACTCGATGAGGGTGGGGCATTGATTTTGATGAGTCATCTTGGCAGGCCGGGCGGCGAAAGAAATGAGAAGATGTCTTTGGCTCCGGTGGCCGGCAGACTCTCGGAATTGCTGGGCAAAGAAGTGGTTTTTGCCAAAGACTGCGTCGGCGACGATGCAAAAGCCAAAGCCGAAACGCTTAAAAGCGGTGATTGTATGCTGCTTGAGAACCTGCGGTTTCACAAGGAAGAGACCATAAAAGACAAGGCCGCAAAGAAAGATGCCCAGCTTCGCCAGGCCAAAGACAATTTCGCAAAGGAACTTGCCGATTTGGCTGACGTTTATGTTGATGATGCTTTCGGCACCGCCCATAGAGACAACGCTTCAATGTACACGGTTCCTGCGGTGATGGAAGGCAAAGACCGGGTCATCGGCTTTTTGATAGAAAAAGAATTAGAGTTTCTCGGTAAGACGGTAAGCAATGCCGAGAAACCTTTCGTGGCGATTCTTGGCGGGGCAAAAGTGTCGGATAAGATAGGTGTGATTGAGAATCTTTTCGACAAGGTTGATATTCTGCTGATAGGCGGAGCAATGGCCTACACGTTTTTCAAGGCCGACGGCAAGGAGGTCGGCGGGAGTCTTTGTGAAGATGATTTTCTCGATAAGGCAACCGAACTGCTTGAGAATGCAGGAGAAGCCGGCTGCGAAATGGTTTTGCCGGTAGATACGGTGATTGCACCCGAAATAAAAGCAGGCGTTGAGAATAAAATAGTCAGCGGTAATATTGAGGTCGGATGGGAGGGTGTTGACATCGGGCCTGAAACGAGGAAGCTTTTTTCGGAGAAACTTGTGGGGGCAAAAACAATAGTCTGGAACGGGCCGATGGGTGTTTTCGAACACCAACCTTTTGATGAAGGGACAAAAGCGATAGCTTTGGCTGTAGCCGGCGCCACAGACAAAGGCGCCCGCAGCGTAATCGGGGGCGGTGACAGCGCAAGTGCCGTCAAAAAGCTCGGATTGGAAAATAGAATAAGTCATATTTCCACCGGCGGCGGGGCATCGCTTGAATTTCTGGAAGGCAAGAAGTTTCTGTGCCTTGAAATCCTCGATGAAAAATAATATCCAGCCGATGGTCAATAGAAATGCAGCTACCCAAAGCAGGAACAATCGAAGTGGTGCCGTCAATACTAAGCGCCGATTTTGCCAGGTTGGCCGATGAGATAGCTGAAATTGAGTCGGCGGGTGTGAATATGGTCCACCTTGACATTATGGACGGTCACTTTGTACCGAATATTACGATAGGCCCGCCGGTGGTCGCCAAACTACGCAAGTACAGCAGGCTTTATTTCGATTGCCATTTGATGATAAGTGAGCCGGCAAAATATGTCGAGCGATTTGTCGAGGCAGGTGCTAATCATATAACATTTCACATTGAAGCGGTCGATGAGCCGGCCAAGTTTATCGACAAACTGCACGAGTTGGGGGTTAGTGCCGGCGTAAGTCTGAATCCACCGACACCTGTGGAACGGATAGAAGCGATTGGGCCGCTTTGCGATATGGTCCTGGTGATGACGGTCAATCCGGGTTTTGGAGGACAAAAGTTCATGCCGGAGGCGGCGAAAAAAATTGTACAAGTTAGAGAAATTGTCGGCCCTGATGTCAGAGTAGAGGTCGATGGCGGTATTGACCCACAAAAAACGCCGATTGTAGTCGGCTACGGGGCCGATACCCTTGTGGCGGGGAATGCGATATTCTCGAAACCAGACCGGACTGCTGCGATAAATGCTATTCGAGAGGCCGCGAAATAATTTTATAGCCAAACCAGCCCAAATTTGGTAGAATCCTGTTTGTATTTTTGGTAAGGCGGTAGAGCTATGGGTAAAAAAGCGAAACTTGAGTGGAACGGTTTTTCACTGAAGCCGAGAAAAGAGATGCCCGAAGGGCTGTGGACGAGATGTCCGGGCTGTGAACATATGCTGTATAAAAGTGCGGTTGAGAAGAACCTCGATGTCTGTCCGGAATGCAATCATCATTTTCGTATTGATGCGGCAATGCGAATTGAATATCTGGTTGATGAAGACTCCCTTCAGGAGGAGCTGGGCGATTTGACTACCAGTGACCCGCTGGGCTTTAAGTTCAGAGGGACCAGCTATAAGCAGCGTATAAAAGCCGATGAGAAAAAGAGCGGCGCCAAAGAGGCGATACGAATCGGCAAGGCCTTTATTAAGGGCAGAGGTCTCGTATTGGGCGTGATGGATTCGAGTTTTCTGATGGGCTCTATGGGAGCTGTGGTCGGCGAAAAACTCTGCGTGGCTGTCGAAAAAGCAATGAAGGAAAAGCTGCCTTTGGTGGTGGTCTGCTGCTCAGGCGGAGCAAGGATGCACGAAGGGGTGGTATCTTTGGGGCAGATGGCCAAAACTTCAGCGGCGCTGGCGAAGTTCGATGAGTCGGGTGGTCTTTTCATTGCGGTTTTGACGGATCCGACCACTGGCGGTGTTTCGGCGAGCTTTGCGATGTTAGGTGATGTTACCATAGCCGAACCGGGTGCGATGATTGGTTTTGCCGGACGCCGCACTATCGAACAAACGATAAAGGTCGAATTGCCGGAGGGCTTTCAAACGGCGGAATTTATGGTCGAACACGGCTTTGTCGATATGATTGTTGACCGCAAAGACCTGCGAAATGAAATCGCCCGGCTGATAGATTACTGCCGAAAATGATTCGTATTGTGGTTCTCGAGACTTGTTTGCAGCCAAGCTGGAATAAATCGCTTAACATCCCACAGCAGGAAAATCATAGAATCTTCTCTTTCACTTCTGGCCGAATATCCGTATAATCTGGAAGTGTATAAGTCGTAAGTGCACAAGAGCACAAGGTAAAAATTATACGGGCCGCATTTGTTTTGGAACGGATATGGGCTATTTTAGGGAAAATATCGAAAGGGCCAAAGGCTATAAGCCGGGTTTTCAGCCGAAACAGACTGATATTGTAAAGCTCAATACCAATGAGAACCCTTACCCGCCTTCGCCTGCGGTACTTAAAGTTCTGGCCCAAATGGGCCCGGAGCAGCTCAGGCGATACCCGGACCCTGCGGGAGATGAGTTTCGCCGGGCGGCGGCAAAGGTCAACGCAGTTCAGCCGGAAAATATTATCTGCTGTAACGGCGGAGACGATTTGCTGACTATGGCTTTCCGCGCATTTTGTGATGAAAATCACGCTGTTGCATATCCGGTCCCGACGTATTCGCTCTATCCGGTCCTGGCCAATCTGCAGAACTGCAGGGCGATTGAGGTGCCGTTCGATGCTGAGTTTAACCTGCCTGCCAAACTTGCGAGCAGCGGCGCGAATCTTACTATAGTATGCAATCCGAACGCACCGAACGGAAGTTTTATAAGTGTTGATGAACTGGCTTCGCTGGCGGATGAATTGAGCGGGGTATTGCTGATTGACGAGGCATACGTGGATTTTGCCGAAGAGAACTGTACGGCTTTAGCTAAAGATTTTGATAATGTAATCATACTTCGCTCGATGAGCAAAGGTTATTCGCTGGCCGGTGTGCGGTTCGGATATGCGATAGCTGACGCTGATTTAATTGAAGGTCTGATGAAGGTCAAAGATTCCTATAATGTTGATGCGGTCGCTATCGCAGCGGCAACGGCGGCGATAAAAGACCAGAAGTATTTCAACCAAA
>CAZECQ010000016.1:0-23377 GCA_964510545.1 uncultured Pirellulales bacterium
TGTGGTTCAGTTAGCAAAAGAAGAATACCCACCCATAACTGAGGGATTACAAAAAAACCTTGCTTTTTATAGGCTCATAGTGTAAAATATCATATTGAGATAAGAGCCTGGCGAAGATTAGGGCGAGAGAGCTCTTTTTACAGGAGAGAGAATAGAAATTTGCATAAGTTCTTATCTTTGGGGGGATTTTTTTGTGCGCATTTCGGCATCACAGCCCAAACTTAATCCCGACTTTCAACTATAGCGTCCCGGATGTACCTCTTATTATTACGATAAATCTCTATTTGTACTGTCCATTTTCATTAAAGTTTTGTAAGCGTTTATTACGACTATCTTTCCATGGGAATGGTCCCAATGGAAAGGAAAAAAGAATTTACAGAAAAAATGTTGCTTAATCAAATTGACATTCAACTGCTCCTCCGTCTTTTACATACCCAGGCTTTTTTTATATTTGATTACATCAAGCATAGACTCAGCCAGTGCCTTCTTAATATCCTTGTTCTCTGCTTTGAGCTGCTTGACTTCATCACGGCTGGCATCGCGAGGTGTATTTTTTGTCAGGCCGTTTTTGCCGGCCTCAAGGAATGCTCTGGACTATCTGTAATATACATTTACTGCAATGCCTTCTCTACGACATAGTTCTGCGACGGCGATTTCACCGCGAAACCCCTCAAGAACTATACGGATTTTTTCATCTGCTGAGAACTTTCTGCGAGTTGCCTTTCTGATTTGTTTTACGACATCTTTCGGTTCTGCCATTTTCGACTCCTTTCCGGGCCAAGACGCCCAATTATGGGGCCGAAACCGGGGGATTCAAGAGGCTTCCTATTGGAAAGGAAGCCTCTTGAATCTCTCTCTTAACCAAATGTCTCAATCTGTCCCACTTTCGCTGACGTCAGACACTCAAACTGCAGCAGTTTCCACTAACGTTTTTATTTCATCTAATAACTCTTCGGAGTCAAAAGGTTTTGCAAAAATGATATTGCCTGCAATTGTATGGTCTTTTTCGTATTCCTCTGTTTTTTTGAGTATAACTGTTAAGAATATCACGGGAATACTTTTGGTTGAGGGGTGCTCCTTTAGCTTTTCAGCGACTTCATCGCCTAACATCCCCGGCATAATCACATCAAGTATGATAAGGTCAGGAGATTTTGATTTTGCCATGGTTATAGCGTCCTTACCGTTGTCAGCAGTCAGGACAGAATACCCCTCCGCAATTAACATCTTTTCAAGCACTAATAGGATGTCTTTTTCGTCATCAACAATCAGTATTTTCTTTTTATCCATTTTTAGGTTCTCCTATTTTCTATGTTTCAAAACTACACAGATGGTGTCACTGAAGCCATGGTCTGTAATTCCTTTGCTTTCATAATTAAATCCTCATCGGTATCTGCATCATCTGGATACGTAGCAAATCCAAAGAGTAATTTAATTTTATCGGCCACATTTTGGTAAGCCAGATAATCACCCAATATCTGCTCCAATCTTCCTTTTACTCTTAATATATTTTCTTTGTTGCAACTAGTCAGAATGACAAAGTTTTCGTCTGAGAGTTTTAAAACGGTGTCTGCTGCCCGAGGTGAACCACTTTCTGGTCGACGCAGATTATTTTCCAAAAGGGCTTCGATATTGTGCAGTGTTGAGTCTACCTTTTCACCAGATAACTCCTGCTTCAATTTATCAAAGTCAGCTACAGATATGAGGATAAGAGACATCTTCGTATCGTTTTTTGATGCTTTCCTTATCCCATCGTTAATATATTTCTTCAATAGACCTTCGGTGCAACAGAGAGGTAGAGTAAACATAAACTTTGAGCCCTTGCCAAGCTCTGACTCTACCCAAATCTTTCCACCATGCTGTTCAACGATTTCTTTAGAAATTGTAAGCCCGAGGCCTGTTCCACCCGTCTTTCTCTGTCCACCGCTGCTTAATTGCTCAAAACCGTCAAATACTTTCGGCAGGTCCTCTTTCTTGATACCATAGCCAGTATCAGATACTGAAACCTGAACTGCATCTTTGGTTTTGGATGTCTTAATTGTGATGTTTCCCTTTTCCGTAAATTTCATGGCATTATTAACTAAGTTTGTCAAAACCTGAGTAATCTTATCACTGTCAAATTTGACTTTCGGCAGGTTCTGATCAAGTTCAAGCAGAAAGTCCAGATCCACGTTCTTTGCTGGAAAGACCATAATTTTATAGACGTCATTAACAATCTGGTTTACATCGTTAGCTTCAAGGTTAAATTTCATCTTGCCGGATTCGAGCTTCTGGAAATCGAGAACATCGTTGATAAGTCTGGTGAGCCTATCGACGTTCTTTTTCGCAATGCCCAGTAGTTCCTTTTGTTCTTCGTTAATATCACCGGCCAGACCATCTAATACAAGGTCAATACCTTCTTTCATAGCTGTCATAGGTGTACGCAGTTCGTGTGAAACATTAGATATAAACTCTGATTTCATATTCGCTATTTCTTTAATTTTTTCTTCTGCCTTCTTGTGCTCTGTGATGTCCTCAATAGTAATGAGGATCATCTGCACATTGGCAAGACGTCGGGCATTGAAAAGCATTGTTTTTTTTCCAATGGTCTCGAAGTTGTGAGTAATCTCGTAGTCATCAAAGGTGTTGTTCTCGGGAAGGATTTCCTCCAGGAGCTGTCGCAGTTTGGGAATGTTCCACTGCCCGTTGCCCAAATTGTAAATGAATTGGCCTTTGGTTTCCTCAGGGGTAACTTTAAAGGTCTGTAAGAAGGAACTGTTGGCTGAGATTACCTTTAGGTCAGCATTCAGCACTACCAAAGGCTCCCGTATTCTCTCTATGATGTTTTCAGCACATACACAAGCTTCCTCGATTATTTGCTGTGCTTTCTTGCGCTCGGTGATATCAACAAAAATCGCGACCGCGCCGTCAATCTTATTATCTAAAGTGCGGTATGGCCTGATATATACCGAATACCAGTTTCCTTCTCTATCTTTTATTTCAAATATCTTTGGATTAAGGGACTCAATTACATCCAAAATTATTTTCTCAAAATCCGGAATATCTACATTAAGTTTAATTTTACTTATCGGCTTGCCGACATCAGAAGAAATTATATTAAGCGATTTTTCTGCCTGTGGAGTTATCCTGCGTATTACAAGATCTGTCCCCATCATAACAACCGGCATATTGATACTGCTAAGTAAGTTTATCAAATCATTATTCAGCAGAGAGACTTCCACATTACGGTTACGCAGTTCCTCGTTGGTAGTAACCAATTCTTCATTTGAGGACTGCAGCTCTTCTTTGGCTGTTTCCAATTCTTCGTTAGTGCTTTGCAGCTCTTCATTGTTTGACAGTATTTCCTCATTGGCTGTTTTCACTTCTTCATTCGCGCTCTCTTGGTCTTCTATGACTGTCTGAAGATATTCTTTAGTTTCCGCAAGTTCTTTCTGCAGATTATCGATATACTCATCGCTTTTAACGGATTTCCCCTTTAAGGATATTTTGCCGCGTGCTTTTGGCAAATTCTTAAGCCCAGCTGCCCCGGTGATTTCGTCAAAAAGCACCAGAAAGAATTCTTCTTTAAGGGGTCCGTCTTTCACAGGAATAACGGTTATATTAACCCGCATCCTATGGTCATTATACCGGAAATCCTCCACAACTCTTTTTACCGTATGTTTTTTTTCCCTAGCTTTATATATCGCCACTCTCAAAGGCATAAGCAATCCTTCCCGTGCCAATTTGAATATGTCAAGGCTCGGTTTGCCTGTCGCTGATTCAAGAAAACGGCCGGTATGCCCGCGGAACTGAACAACTTCCATACAGCTGTCTATCAGCACCCCGCAAGTAGCGTATTCGTCAAGCACAATCCGTTCTACTACGCTTTCAATATCAGCTTCTTTACCTTTCTCAGTAGCTGTTTTTCCCTTAGTTTCTAATATCTTTGGCGGATAATATTTCTGGATTACTTCAAGTTCGGGCATTTTTGACAGATATTTTTTTGCAAAAATTCTCTGTTTTCTGTCCAAGGCTTTAAAAAGATTTGAATAACCGCCTACGGATTCCGAGTTTCCTAAAAGGAGAAACCCACCGGGTCTTAAACCGTAGTGAAAATTATGGAATACTTTTTTCTGTAAAACCGGCTGAAGATAGATAATCAGGTTACGACAGCTTATGAGGTCTAAATTGGAGAAAGGCGGGTCGCTGAACACATTCTGTTTGGAAAAAATACACATCTCCCTCAACTGTTTAGAAACCTTATAAGAGTTGCCTGTTTTAGTGAAAAATCTTTTTAATCGCTCAGGCGTAAAATCGTTTTTTATATTTTTGTCATAAATGCTCTTTCTCGCCTTATCAATACTGCTTTCGCTTACATCGGTGGCAAAAATCTGGACAGTAACCGCACTCTTTTTGTTGTCCATTGCTTCAATAAGGCATATAGCAATAGAATAAGCTTCCTCGCCGCTGGAACATCCCGGAACCCATATCCTTACCTCCTGACCTTTTGTCTTGTTTTTAAGAATTGCCGGCAAAACCTGTTTTTTGAGCGCATCAAAAACTTTAGGGTCGCGGAAAAAACTGGTAACCTTTAGCAATAGGTCTTCATAAAGATTTTCTACCTCCTCCTTATTCTCGCTCAGGAACTTTATGTAGTCCTTGAGGGTTTCCAATTTCAGTAAAACCATCCGCCGCGATACGCGCCTGCTGATGGTAGTGGTTTTATAACCAGTGAAGTCCAGCCCCTTGGCCGAGCGCAATATATCAAAAATACTTTTAATCCCTTTATCTTTCGTTATGATTGATTTATCTGTTTTAGCAAGCTCGGCAGACGATATAAGGGGATGTTTTGCTATACGCTCCAGCTCTCTGGCAATCTTTTTGGGCGAAAGCACAAAATCCACACATCCGGCGGCAATCGCGTTTTGCGGCATACCGGCGTATTTAGCGGACTTTTCGTCCTGTGCAAAAGTAATACCTCCTTTTGCTTTTATGGCTTCAGCTCCCAGCGTCCCGTCTGTTGCTGTTCCTGAAAGAATAACTCCGATACTCTTATTCCCTTGCTCTTCTGCCAATGAACGGAAAAAATAGTCTATCGGCATACGTTTTAAGTCAGTATCTTTCCTTTTGGTAAGTTTGAGTTTTCCGTTTGCGATAGAAAGATTGGTGCTTGGTGGTATTATATAAACATGGTTGACTTCTATGGGCATACTGTTCTTTATTTCACTTACCGGCATTTTTGTTAATCTGGCAAGCAGTTCCGTCAGCATGCTTTTATGTCCCGGGGCTAAATGCATTATAAATACAAATGCCATTCCCGGTTTAGCTGACAGATTCTTGAGTAATTCCTGATATGCTTCAAGACCGCCGGCAGAAGCCCCTATCCCAACTATCGGGAATTTATCTTTAACGCTGGATTTGCCGATCTTCGGTTGAGAAGTTTTTTCTTTCGAAGACTTGGCCTGTGCCGGCTTTTTACTTTTCTGTCTGTTTTGTTTCCCCATGGTCTAAATCCCCACTACATATACCCTATTTTTGTTTTTCGTAACTTACCTTTGCATTCTATGTATACCTCTACACATTGTTAACAACAAATAATATCGGCTTTGAGTTTCTCATCTGTAATCACTTTCTCTTGTTTTGCTGTTAAAATCCGGCTCTGGATACAACTTTAGAAACATCATTAATTGCGATGAAAAGTGTCTATTGCTTATGCGATAAATTTACCAATTTTTCACTTTCACGCACGTCGTCTCCTTTTAGTTTCTTAACAGCTCTAAGCATACTCCTAATTCTTTGTCCCAACTCTGCTCCTTCAAAAGGCTTTGGGATATAGTCATCAGCACCGTTAGCAAGTGCGGTTGATACGTCATCCATCATATTTTTAGCAGTTAGCATAAATACGATTATGTCCCTTGTCCTTTCATCTTGTTTAAGCTTAGAGAGAACCTCCAATCCATTCATTTTCGGCATTACCCAATCTAACAAGATTACATCCGGTTTTTTCTCGTCGGCAATCTTAAGACCTGTGGGCCCATCTGTTGCTGAATACACGTCAAACCCATCAGATTTTAGCCTACGTTCCAATACTTTCCTAATATCTTCTTCATCGTCAATTACCAACACCGAAATTTTCGTTTTCATTAGTCGATCTCCTTCCGAGCTTTTATGACTTATGCTTTTGCGTCCAGAAACAGATAGAAGCTCTTCTGTCACTGTTAGCAGTTTTTTCATGTCGTATGGTTTGGCGAACATTTTCTCGTTGTCAAAAACATGTCCCCTTTCCACTTCATCTTTCTTCGAAAACAAGGCACTCAAAAATATAATAGGAATATCCTTGGTCTTGGGGTTTTCTCTCAGCCTTGCAGCGACTTCTTCACCAAGCATATCTCCTAATACCCTATCGAGTATAATAAGGTCGGGATATTTTGATCTTACTATACTTAAGGCATTGTTGCCGTTGTGTGCCGTAATAACAGAATACCCTTCTGCAGTTAATCCTTTTTCAAGCACCAACCGTGTATCCATCTCATCGTCAACAATCAGTATTTTCTTTTTATCCATGGGGAATCTCCATTATCATTTAAATAATACTTTTTCTCTTATACGCTCTTCAATCGCAGTTACGATTTCTAAAATGTCGTATGGTTTCTCAAACAACACGTGGCCAGCAATTACACGGCCACCTTTTCTTTTCTCTTCCTTCGGAAACATGCCGGTTAAGAACATAACGGGAATTGTTTTAGTTTCAGGATCATCCTTCAGCATCCTGGCAATGTCTCCTCCGTACATGTCCGGCATTTCCAGGTCAAGAATAATAAGGTCGGGACGTTTTGATTTTGCTAAATCTATGACATCGTTCCCCCTGGACGTGGTAATGACAGAATATCCTTCTGCAGCTAATCCTTTCTCGAGTACAGACAACACATCCAATTCGTCATCCGCAATCAGTATTTGTTTCTTATCCATGTAAATACCCCCATGTAAATACCCCTTTGTTATTTGAGTGATATTTGCTTTTCTAACAGAACGTTTTCTATCACATTTATTAGCTTCAATATCTCATATGGTTTGTCAAACAACACATGTTCAGCAACCATACGGAAACCTTCACTTTCTTCTCTTGCCGGAAGCATCCCCGTCAGGAATATAACAGGAATATCCTTTGTTTCAGGTATATCTTTGAGTTTTCCGGCAACTTCTCCACCATCCATGCCCGGCATTAATACATCAAGTATAATAATGTCAGGACGTCTTGATTTTGCTAAATCTATGGCCTCATTCCCACTGGATGCGGTAATAACAGAATATCCTTCTGAGGTTAATCCTTTTTCGAGCACCATAAGAACATCTTTCTCATCATCTACTATGAGTATATTTTTTCTGTCCATCTAAAATAATCCTTTCATGTCTCAAGGCTGCCCTAATATCTTGGCAAAGCATAATTTCCAAATTACTGTGGTCATTGCCAATTTTGTCACTAAATTAGCCCCTTTCTTTACTCCTTCGCTCTTTAATAGGCAAAACAAAGTGGAAGGTCGAACCTTTAGCATATTTGGATTCTACGCAAATTTTACCCCTATGTTGTTCAATGATCACTTTAGAAATAGCAAGACCAAGACCGGAACTACCTGTTTTTCTGTCTCCACCCCGGTCTAATTGTTCAAATTCGTGAAATACTCTTGGTAAATCCTCTTTTCTTATTCCACAGCCGGTATCAGAAACTGAAACCTGAATCACATTTTCTCTTTTGCGTGTACTAATTGTGATGCTTCCTTTTTCCGTAAATTTGATAGCATTACTAACCATATTCGTTAAAGCCTGTGCAATTTTATCGCCATCAGATTTAATTTTTGGCAGATTATCTTCCAGTTTCAGTACAAAATCCAGATCCATACACTTTATGGCAGAGGCCATTGTATCATAAACATCTTTAACAATTTTGTTTATATCATTTTCGTGGAAGTTAAAGTCCATCCTGCCTGCCTCAAGCTTTTGAAAGTCCAGAACATCATTAATTAATCTGGCAAGTCTGTCCGTGTTTCTTTTCGCGAGACTTAAAAACTCTTTTTGTTCATTGTTAATTTTGCCTGTTTTCTCCTCGAGCACTAATCGTACACCCTCTCTTAAGGCGGTAAGCGGTGTTCGCAATTCATGAGAAACCATAGATACGAATTGTGATTTTATTTCCATTGCCTCTTTTATTTTCTCTTCTGTCTTTTTGCGCTCTACAATTTCTTTCTTCAAAAGTTCGTTTGTCTTTGAAAGTTTTCTGGTTCGTTTCTCTACCTGCATTTCGAGCTTATCGTGTGCTTCCTCCAGAGCTAGTTGCATCCGCTTGCGTTCGATAGCATATCGAATCGTTCGAACCAGCATATTGTCCGATATTTGACTCTTAATCAAATAATCCATTGCACCGGTTTTTATCGCTGAAAGACCAGTTTGTTCATCATCAAGCCCTGTTAACACCACGATAGGAATATGCGAGTTAATTTTTTTAATCCTTCGAACCGTTTCAAGCCCCTCGCTATCAGGAAGCATAAGATCAAGCAATACAACATCATATTTCCCGATGTTGAGACCCTCAATAGCCTCCGACAAACTCCCTGCCGAGTCAGTAACAAATTCAATAGACCTAAAACACTTTGCGAGTATTCTTTCAACAATTAGTTTATCAATCGCATCATCCTCGACCAACAAGACCTTTATCAGCTCCTTATCAAGAAGAGCTTGTGTTATTTTGGTTGTTTCAGTCTCCACCTGGCAACTCCCTTAAAGTTCAGTATTTTTTAGTTATCCTGACAATCTCTACAAATGTTTTATTATCAATTAGTCTGACGGCAAATTAACACCTTTCACTTGCGCTTGGATTTCAAGACCTGAGCTATTTTTTCAAGTAATACTGCGTAATCAAATGGTTTAATGATATACTGAACGGCTCCGCCTTTTTGTGCACCAGTGATATGTTCCTGTTCCGCAAGAGCGGTAACCATTATGACAGGAATATCCGCTGTATTCTTTGAACCCTTCAATTTTGATAGAACGGTTGGGCCATCCATATTCGGCATCATATTGTCAAGCAGGATGAGGTCAGGTTGTTCCCTGTTTACCTTATTGATGCAATCCAGACCGTCTTTGGCGGTTGTAATCTCATAGCCGTTTTTCTTAAGAACCTTGCCTATAATGGTAACAATGTCCTGCTCGTCATCGACTACCAGAATCTTAATTCCATTTGTGTTTTTTTGCTTTGACAACATTAAACGTTACCTTTTTTATCAGTGATCCTTTTTGTTCTTTGGTTGCAGTCTCAGTAAATCGCCGGCTTTATACAGCGACTGCTTTTCCTCACCCTTTTCGATTAGTTTTAGCTCATCATCAGATAATTCGCCATCGGTATAAATGTGAGGCGTTATGAAAACTCCGAGTTCGCTTTCTATGACGTCAGTATCTATTTTCCTGAACAGCACACCTATCAGAGGAATATCACCGAGGATCGGCACTTTGTTTTCCACTACAGAAGGCTCACTTTTGCGAAGGCCGCCAATGATAATTGTCTGGCCGTCTTTGACCCTTAACGTTGTATCGGTTCTCTGCGTTTCAATAACCGGCGTCTCGCTGTTCTCAATCGTAAATGTACTGATCTGGGCACTCTGTTCGGGTTTAACATGCATAATAATGTAGCCGTCATCGGAAATCTGGGGGGTTACCTGGAGTTTAATTCCAGCCTCTTTGAAAGATACTGTTCCGATACTGCCACCCGCAGATGTTTCGGTAAGTTCCCGATAGGGTATTTCTTCTACAGAGTCGATTGTCGCCGTTTGATTGTTCATTACAAGCACCTTGGGATTTGCCAGGACTCTGACATCCTTGTTGGTTTCAATGAAATCTATCAGGCCTTTTATATTCCAGTTGCCCGGCGTTGACGAAAAGGTCACTTTGCCATACGGGTTTGTATTTCCCGTGATGGAAAGACCCTGGGTGAGGTAATTCGCTGAGGTACCAAGCTTTGTCCAATCAATACCCATTTTCAATTCATCGGTCAGCTTGACATTTACTATCAATGCTTCAATCATAACCTGAGGTGCCTTGGCATCGAGTTTGCCGACTGCCTGGCGGATTTGCTCTAATTTTGCCGTGGTGTCGATGACAACTATACTGTTAAGCCTTTCGTCTATTCCTACCTTTCCGCTTCTGGAAACAAGGTTACTAACAGTCTTTTCTATTTGCTTGGCGTTGGCGAAGTTCAAATTAAATACCTCGGTAGCCAGCGTCTCCATCGGCTTGGAAACCGTAGAAGCGATTTCATTATTTTCTGCGGGTTTCAAATTAGCTTCTTTTTCAAGCGGCCCAAACGGATTTTTCTTGTCCGGTGTATCCTTGCCGGGGCAATATGCGGCAGTAGCCAACACTACGAATATTACTGCTATGATAAATAGTAAATGTTTCATTTTTCCATATCCTTTGATTGGTCTATAATCAAAACAATTTTGAACGATGCCTTCGGATTGAATTTCTCGCCTGCGCCTAAAGCTATATGTACCTCTGTTATACAAACTTGTTGCGGGCGGCTGGTTAGCTCATCCAGGAAATCAACAACATCAAAGTAATTGCCACAGACCTCTATTTTCGCCGACTGCATTTTCAGAAATTGCTGCGGCGGCTTGGCCTCTTTGTCGGTGACGAGTTCCTTTGGTTCGGAAATTACCCTTGAAATAGGCTGCAAGTTATAGGCCAACACCATCGCATTTATATTTTCGAAAAACTGCACAGCTTGGGTGTTACTGAAACATTGTTGTTGAGTTTCTTTAAGCTGCTTTTCTTTTTCCTCAAACTGCTTTTGCAAATTTGAAAGCTCGGTTTGTTGATTTTCGGTCGCAGTATAAGCAGCCTCGATACCAATATAATTTGCTTTGGCAGCCTGAAGTTTTACTACAGAACCTCTGGCTATCGCAAAGTAGCAAATGCAACTTACCACTAATACTGTTAAGATAGCTGCTAAAATTCTTTTTGGCTTATCGAGTTTTATTAATTCTTCTATAATCATAAATTGCCTTTGGATTTTCGGATTTTGCAAGTGATTTTGTAATCAACAATATTGTTTGCATTGCTATTGTCATACTCGATTTCTTCTACTTTGGCACTTTCGATAGATTCATCGTTCTGTAACTCTTTTACAAATTTGTAAACATACCTTTCAGCCAGAGCTTCTCCAAGCAGTGTGAAATCTCCCGAATCAGTCGTTGAGATATCAACTATTCTTACCTTATCCGGCACAGCGTCACCTATAACCTTTAGACCCTTTGCCCATGGGATATTGATTAACTCCTTGTCGGTTTTGCTATAAGCTGACAGTTCTTCATTTAGTTGTTTGATCTGCTTTTTCAGACTGTCGACCTGCTTGCTTATTGGGATGGTTTCTGCTACTTTCGCTTCAATCACCGCGCGACCAGCTTCGACGTTGTTTATTTTCATTTTCAGCGGCACCAATGCTACAATAGAAAGCAAAACTACTGCTACGATTGCTTTTGCGGTAAGCGACATTTCCTTTCGAGTTTTTTGTATTGTAAGTGATTCTTTTGATATAAGGTTCAATTGGCCATCAGGTGCGAAAGCACCGAAGGTGGTCAGGGCTGAAGAAAGTGCAAAAATAGGCACCTGACCCCAGTCGGTGCCCTGAATGTCAAACTCTTTTACAATCTGTGACTGGTCTATCTGTTCAATTTCTAAATCGCTTAAGCTTTCTTTTATTTGGGTAGCAATTGTCCTCAGCTTTTCGCTGTTGCAGGCCGCTATAACTCTTAGCACAATTTGCTGAGAGCCTGCGAGCGAGTGTGCAAACTCCAGAACGGGTTTCATTTGTTCTGTCAGGTGAGGGATACCATCTTTATATTGTGATAAATCTTTTATGCCAATAGTTAGATTTTGACAGAGTTGGGGCAAGCCGTTCTTGAAAACACTTAAATTAGCCGAAGCCGAGTCCAGAGCCAAAAGCAGAGAAACGCTTTCAGAGGCTGCAGCTTGTTTGTTAAAGGTCAGTTTTATAATTGGAAGGACTGCCGGCTCAATTCTTACTAAATCCAGCCCCGCTTTTTTGGCAACCTCTAAACAAGCATCGCTTATTTGTCTGGTTGTAACTGCCTGCAGCACAGTCTGTTTATTGGAAGATTGAGCCATCTGTTCAAATACACAGTAGTCAAAGACTATCCTCTCACCTGCAAACAGGCCATACTTTCCAACCTGCTCTTCAACCTGTTTTTGCAGCTGCCCATCTGTTAGTGTCGGGAATTCGGAAGGTTTCAACCTTACAGTTGAACACGAAAGGGACATTACCGCTTTACGGGGTTTTAGCTTATCAGCTTTGACAAAGTTACGGATTTTTTGTGTGACTGCCTGCCCATCAATAATCAGGCCGTCTTTAACAATGCCTGCATCTAAACGCTCGGCAGTCCAGTTATGAACCTGCAAACCATTTGCGGTCTGTCCCAGGTGAACGATATTCAGAAAATCGTCATCTATGTGTATACCTAAGATGGATTTATCATGGTTCACTGGGTTGTTTCCTTCCATTGATTAATTGAAACTTTATACGGTGACGAACTGCCGCTAACGTTTACCTTTACTTCCAGAGTCCTGCTGAAATTGGAAACCGAGGCAAGGCCTGTCGAATTTATAACAGTAGAATTCTGCGATACTGCGACGGTATATTTATCTGACGAGCCTGATGGGAAAGATTCTTCCCATTGGGTATCTCCGAGTTGGCCGGTTAGTCGAATTTGGTTTAACGCATCGGCAATCCCAGCTTCTGCTATATAATAAGCTTTTGAGCTGTACATATGGTTCTTAACCAGAGTCAGGTCTATCGATGTTATATTGATGAATGCTATGATCAAAGTCGCCAGTATTAACGCTGCAAATAACGTCAACACCAGGACAAATCCTTTTTCACATCTCTTTATAGGTATGTTATTATTTCTGTTCATTTTCTTAACTTTATCAATTCGCTGAGCCTGGTGTTCCATGTTGAGGTCCGCTCGTCCAGTTATTCTGGTCGTTTGAAGACCCCTGCGGGTCAATTCTTGATAAACTTGTTCCATCACCATCTCCGCCCCATCCGTCATCATATGTAACACTATCAATTGTAGCACTGCCATCAGTAACCGTTACCGTGTCACTATTGTTACCAAGCCCATTGCCAATCTGGTTATCGCCGCAGCTTAGCCTGATTGCATCCAAATCCACATACGAAGAAGCTACGAAGATATCATCAAGCAACAAGGCATTGTCAGCAGTTGTTTTGTTTGTACTAAAATGTATTCTGATATTCTGACCGGCGTACGCTGCAAGATCCATTGTATGACAGGTCCAGTCAGAACTCATTTGCCCGTTGTATCCAGTAGCAATGACCTGATCGCTTGGGTTGCGTATAGTTACCGTCATTTGTGTCTGTTCAACTGATGCGGTTGTCCTTTCCCAGAAGACAAACAGACAACTGTTGAGAGTTGAAGGAACGGAGATGTTCGTATACAGTGAGGCGCTGCCGGAAACTGAGCTTTCACCTTTATATCTGCCGTTGTGAGCATTCCATTTGGTCCTGTCCCAGTTATCACTTGTCCAGTTGTCTTGAAATTTCTTTTTTCTCTCAAAATCTCCGGCTATCGTCAGCTCGTTGAAGACAATGGTGTTATTGGTCATTATTACGGCATAACCGCCGGACGGTATTATCATCGAGCCGTTACCGAAAGTTGGATGCGATATCAGCGTGTCACCGTCTATCGTCCAGCTGGTTAAATCGATAGAAGAGCCGCCGAAGTTATAAAGTTCAATCCATTCTTCCTTTGCATCACTGCCGCCGGGTGGATTATACATAATCTCGTTTATCACTAAGCGTTGAAAATCTTTCGGACAAAAAACTCTGCCTGAAAGCGTAAAGCTGTTTGTGCCATCGGTGAGCGTTGTTTCAATACCAACCGATTGAATATTGCTTGCCGGGACAGAACCGGTTAAAACATTGCCATTGATGTCGTAGCAGGTGAAAACAAGATTGCTTACAGAACCGGTCAGTGCACTCAAAGAACCTGGCTGGCCGTATTCAAGCTCGCTGGTCTGGGCATTAAGTTTGAATTGTTCGGTAATATCGTCGACGCTTGTAAATGTTATGTATCCTGCCTGGTCGGTTGACGGGCTTACGGCACTAAACGCTTTGGCCTGGCGAAGGATGCGAACCATCTGCTCTATCGCTGCCTGACCGTCCTGCAATAAAGTCGAACGGTTGCTGCCAAGCTTCCAGTCTTTATAGCTGTTGCTAATCAACCCAACGAGGGCTCCTGCAACCAGGGCTATTGTGCCGACCACCAGTATCAGCTCGACCAGCGTAAAACCGCGTAATCGCTTAACATGTTTTTTAGCTTCTTTTTGCATATTGCGTTGTCAAAGTAACCATAACTTCATCTGTTCCAAGTGAGCCATTCTTGTCAGCATCGTAACCAACTGAAACCTCGATAATCTTCAGTGTCGAGCTCACATCTGTCGATGTCCTGCTGGCAAGGAAATTATCTCCAAGGTTGTTTGGCCAGGAAGTAAAGTCCGTATCAAACGATTTGCGAAGGACGTTTTTTATCTTTTCCATTTCGACTTCCGCCAGCAAAGTGGACTTAACCCTTCGCTCTATTTCCATACTCATAGCAAGATTGTCGGCTGCGTACAGTATAAAAGGAGTAATGACCCCGGCCAGTATCAGTATCGAGGCCAGAACCTCAACAAATGTAAACCCCTTTGTTCTTATTCTTTTCGTCATTGAACCGTTATTCTTCCTATAGGCGTAACGGTGACAACCGTAGTATCACCCGACCTTGTAAACTGCAGCGTCAACGTACCGCCGTCCTGCAGCTGGCCCAGAGGTGTAAAGTGAAACTCGCTGGCACCGCTGCAGGTCACACCTTCCGGTATATCAATAGGCCCTTTTACAACCTCTGATGTAGCAACGTTGATAACACTATAGGACGTAAACGGCCCTGACAGAACCACCTTGTACCCACTACTGTTGCTGCTGGCGTGTGTTATAGCAAGCGATCTGGCAAGTTTTAGATAATCAGAAAACTGCCGAGCGGCAGTTTCAGCCTGAACCTTGCCCATTGTTTCCCAGCCGATCCTGGGAATCACAATGCTCACCAGTATTGCCAACAATACCACAGTCAGGGTAAGTTCAATCAAAGTAAAACCTGCCCTGATTTTATCAGGTGCTCGCTTCATATTTTTTATGCTTTTCCGCCTTAACGGCACATCTTAATGACTATGAGCAGTTACCGTTCCTCCTGTCGCGTTTCCAACATACACATACGCAGTACCGAATGGACAGACAGGCGCCCCATGCGGGAAATATGTGCTGCTGTTGAGAATGTTGGCCTGAAATGCATCATCATCCACTGGGTATGCTCCGTTATTGTTCGCCGCATAAAGCTCAAGAGCCCTTATCAGATTGGCCCAGTTAGCATCGCACTTGGATTTATTCGCCTCAGCAGCGGCACCAGTCAGTCTGGGGACTACTATTGATGCCAGTATCGCAATAATCAGGACCACCAGCAACAACTCCACCAATGTAAAACCTTTTCTCGCCATCATCTTTATTCCCTTTCTAAATACCTGCTTTTTAATTATGAGACCTGTCAGAGCAGGCGACTTTGCAGGCTTCCTACAGTTACATCATTTATGTATCATTTTCACTACATCGAAAATGGGTAAATATATGGCCAGTAAAATAAAGCCTATAATCAGGCTCATAACTACCATCAGCATCGGCTCTATTTTTATAACCAGCCTTCTTATTCCGTCATCAACATCCTGCTCAACTCCGCCGGCAAATTTGCTTAACATTTCGCCAAGCTTTCCTGCCGTTTCTCCGGTTGAAAATGCGTGCACGATTGACTGCGGGAAAAAACTGTGCAGTTTAACTGCCTCGGTAATCGTGCCTCCGCGTTTTATATTGTGCTGGATCATACCGACTGCTTCTGAGGCAACAGTATTATCTGCAACGTCCCTGGCGATGATTATGGCTTCGGATAACGGTATGCCGGCTGCAATCATAATGCTTAATGTGCGGATAAACTTCAGCAGTACAACCTTGTGATAAACCGGCCCTATCATTACCATTG
Organism: uncultured Pirellulales bacterium; assembly: GCA_964510545.1. Lineage (GTDB taxonomy): Bacteria > Planctomycetota > Phycisphaerae > Sedimentisphaerales > Anaerobacaceae > CAYXPG01. The sequence continues at coordinate 16,125 of CAZECQ010000016.1, forward strand.
ACAATTTCGATTTGTCCAGCCAGTTCTTTACCATAGGTATTACCCGAAGTTTTTTGTATAGAAAATAAAACCCGATACCTAAAGCAATTATTGACGGGAAAATATAACCGGCGTTATTGCTGATAGTAATAAGTGCAATCGTTGGCCCAGGCAGCGGTACGCCAAGCTTTGTATAGACTTCAGAAAAAGTAGGCACAACAACTATCATTATAGTTGTAACAACCAAAAATATCATAACCACAACAATAAGCGGATAAGCAAAGGCCTGACGAATCTTTCTTTTCAGGTCATATTCTCTTTCCATATATACTGATAACTGGCCAAGTACATAATCAAACTTACCTGCGGTCTCGCCGGCCCGAAGCAGATTGACATACAGAGAAGAAAACACCTTTGGATGTTTGGCAAAGGCGTCAGCTACGTTGCTGCCTTGCTCGATTCTGCCATGTATGTTCTGCAAGGTATCTGAGAGGTTTTTGCTTTCGTTTTCCCGTGCCAGTGAAGACAGACATTCCAACAAGGGCAGACCCGCAGCGTACATCACAGAAAATCGCCTGCACATATCGACAAGGTCAGCCAGTTTTATCCTCTTACGCTGGCCGAATAGCTGGTCGGTTTTTTGCGTCTTAACCGAATCGACCGCATATCCAATCCGCTTAAGCTGCGAGCGCACCTGGCCTTCATCCTCGGCGTAACAGGTGCTCGTGAACACCTCGCCGTCATCAACCGCATGTGCTGTGTATTGGTACTGGCTCATTAAAACCTCTCCGGTGCTATTACCCGTTTTACTTCCTCAACGCTTGTTTTGCCCTGGGATACTTTCAACAACGCGGAATCCAGCAGCGTTTTCATTCCCTTCTCTATCGCCATCTTTTTTATTTCCAATGCACTTTTGTCTGCCAATATTGCGTTTTGAATGTCATTATCTATCTTGAGAATTTCGAACACAGCCTCTCTGCCGCGAAAACCTGTCTCGTAACAATAATGACAGCCTTTACCGTGAACAAAGCCTCCTGTAGGGGCTTCATCAATTCCCAGCAGCTTCAGTGTTTTTTCGTCAGGCTGATAAGGCTCCTTGCAGTCGGGACAAATCTTCCTGACCAATCTTTGTGCTGCTGCCATTACAACGCACGATGATATAAGAAACGAAGGGATACCAAGTTCTCTTAGCCTCGTAATAGCTGTTACAGCATCGTTTGTATGTAATGTGCTTAAGACAAGGTGGCCGGTTAGAGAAGCCTGGATAGCGATCTCTGCAGTTTCCGGGTCTCTTATTTCGCCGAGCATTATTATGTCAGGGTCTTGTCTTAGTATTGACCGCAATGCCCCAGCAAACGTTTCGCCGCTGGCAGGGTCAATTTGTATCTGGTTAATTCTATCAAGTTGATACTCCACCGGGTTTTCAATCGTGATAATGTTTTTCTCAATTGCATCGAGGCTGCGAAGCATAGCATACAAAGTTGTTGTCTTTCCGCTGCCGGTGGGCCCTGTTACAAGAACCATACCGTATGGCCTGCTTACGGCGCCTTCGACTAAGACCATCTCTTCCGCACTAATGCCTAACGTGGTCAGGTTGATTAACATGCTGTTTTTGTCAAGAATTCGCAGAACTGTTTTTTCGCCGTCTATGGTCGGCACAACCGAGACACGCAGGTCGTAATCATTTCCTTTATAGTTGAGATTGATGTGGCCGTCCTGGGCTTTGCGTTTTTCGGTTATATCCAGTTTGGCAAGAACCTTCAGGCGGGAGATGACTTCCTTTCTTACCACAGCAGGCACCGTCAGACAATCGTGCAAAATACCGTCAACCCTGAATCGGACAATCATCTCATCGTTGGCCGGCTCAAAATGAATATCACTTGCAAGCGAGCCTATGGCGTCTTTGATTATGGAATTAACAAGCCGAACAACTTGACCTGCATCATCCGAAGTGGCCAGGTCTTCAATCCTTTTATCGCCTTCCAGCGCCGGCTCGGCATCGAATTCAGCGTCAATCATGTCCTGTTTGGTCATCTGCTCAGCACCGTAATGCTGACTGATGGCTTTTGTGATTTCTCTTTCAGTGGCTACCAACGGTTTTACATTGAAGCCTGTTACCAGGTTGATCTGATCCAGCGTAGGCAAATTCACCGGGTTGGTCATTGCTACATAGAGTGTATCTTCTTCGAGCCTTACCGCGATGACATTGTGCTGTGTAACGAGCCACTGGGGCAGAAGCCGAACTATCTGCGAAGAAAGGTTGGTTTCTGAGAGCCTGATAAACTCAATACCGTGCTTTTGGGCAACGGATATTGCTCTGTCCTCATCTGAATGATGCCTATCTTCGATAAGAACCTGTTGCTGAGTGTCGGTTTCCTCTACGGTGGAAGTGTTTTCAAATAAATTGTCTTTGGGCAACACCATAAATATTCCCTAAATTTCTCATTCTAATCGCCAAAAAAAACACCCCTATAAAAACCAAAATGCTTAGTTTGTTTCTGTGATTATATATAAGCGTTGGTTTTTTCATCTGTAATGCTCCTTCCCCGTTTCGCAATTTCAATCCAGTCAGGTTTTGAAACAAACGACCGAAGTTTATTGAATTCCATTGTTATCTTTTGCAGGAGTTCTTCAGCCTCTGACAGATCATCTTCTAATGCCATGCGTTCAAGCCTGGAAGCTATCTCGGATAATCTAACTACTCCTACATTACCAGCAGAGCCCTTTATTGCGTGAGCATATAGCCTGACATTCTTGGCGTTAGCTTTTTTAACAGCCGAAGTAAGCTCTTCAAGACGCTTGGCATTATCAGCAATAACTGTAGGCATAATTTCCTCGATTAACTGCTCATCTAAACCGCGAGCCATAAGCCTGTTCCAGAGAATTATTTCTTCATAATCTTGCGATTCAGTTGTAGGTATCGTGTTGTTAAGTTCATCGGCTTCATTTTTAACAGCATTGATACTTTCCACAACGGAACAGGATTTCTCTTCGGAAGCCGGGGATAAATACTTGTCGAATATTTCAAAGAGTTTTTTGCGTTCTATTGGTTTGGCTAAATATTCATCACAACCGGCTTCGATACATTTTTTGCTATCTCCACCCATTGCGTTAGCAGTTAAGGCGATTATCGGTGTTGTCATTCCCTCTGCTCTTAAAGCCTTTGTAGCTTCATAGCCGTCCATATGCGGCATCTGTATGTCCATAAGTATCAGGTCAAATCCCCCGGCAAGAGCTTTCTGCGTTGCTTCATTTCCATCATCTGCAATCGTTACCTCAAGGCCCATTTTCTCAAGCAGTGACTTCATTAACATCTGATTGCTTTTATCATCTTCGGCGACTAATACCTTTCCGGAGAACTTCATTTTATCCGCTTTGTCTGATTTATCTTCCCAATGACCGGCAATATTATGTCTGTCCAGGAATGGCTGCTTTATTACATCCAAACCAGCAGGTACCACCAGGCTAAATACAGAACCTTTACCTGCTTCGCTGGTTAAAGTAAGCTCCCCGCCGAGAAGTCCTGTCAGTTGTTTTGTGATAGTCAACCCCAGTCCTGTCCCGCCGAATTTGCGGGAAGTACTTTCATCTGCCTGTGTAAACGATTCAAATATCACCTTCTGTCTGTCTTCCGGGATACCGATACCGGTATCTTCAACATCGAATCGAACATTCGATTGATTGTCTGTGGTCTCCAAAGAAACCTTTATAGACACATGACCTTGTTCTGTGAACTTAATGGCATTGTCGGTAAGATTGACTAAGCACTGGCGCAGGCGGTTCGGGTCTGTACATATTTGAGCCGGCAGGCCATTATTTTCGATGACCTTGAATTCAATTCCTTTTTCTTTTGCCTTTGGCCTCATCATTGATTCAATGGAATTGAGTAACTGACCCAGTGAACAGTTAATAATCTCTATATCAAGCTCGCCTGCCTCAATTTTGGAAAAGTCCAGAATATCGTTTATAAGCGACAAAAGGTGTTGGCCTGATTCTTTAATGATATTAAGCTTTTCTTTTTGTTCGCCGGACAGTGGTTCATTAATTAACAGTTCAGTAAAACCAATAATGGCGTTCATCGGCGTTCGGATTTCATGACTCATATTTGCCAAAAACTGGCTCTTGGCCTCATTAGCAGCTTCAGCCTGCCTTTTGGCTAACTGTAAATTGTCTTCCATTTGCTTGCGCTCGGTGATGTCTGCAAATATTCCGTCTACATATTTTAGGCTGTTTTTTTTATAAACCGCCATTGCTCTATCGTGCAGCCAAATCCACTCGCCATTTTTTCTCTTGATCCGATATTCAATATCAAACAAATCATCTTTTTCGAACAATGCTGTATAAGTTTTTTTCACCCTTTCTCTGTCATCAGGATGAATCCTCCCAAACCAAACTTCATCTCCGCCTTCAATTATCTCCTCAGGTGTATATCCATAAATCTTCTTTACATTTGAACTGATAAAAGCGGTTCTACCATTTTGGTCAGATGTCCAAACCACATCTGGAATATTTTGCACCAAGGAACGATATTTTTCCTCTGATGCTTTTACGATTGCCTCCCCCTTCTTACGCTCGGTGATGTCCCTGCCAGTTCCAGAAAAACCAATGATATTTCCCTTGCCATCCTTAAGTATTGAACCGGTAAACTCGCAGGGAATTCGCCTTCCATCTTTTAAGACAAAATTAGCCTCTATCTTTGAAGTACCTTCTTTATATATTCTCTCAATAACCTCGGCAATACGTTGAATATCTTCGCCTGAAAAGAAATCGGTTGCCTTCTTTGAAGACAACTCTTGATCGCTATAGCCGGAAATTCTGCTAAAAGTTTTATTCCAGCTTAATAATTTGCTGTTCAAATCAAAGGAATAGAAGATATCTGTAATGGAGTTCAATGTACTTTCGGTAAACGCCTTTGCTTCATTCAGATTATTATTCAAACTGAGTAGTTGTTGCTCTTTTGCCTGCAATTGCTGATTAGAGGCTCTAAGTTGTTGTTCGATAGCCCGTAATTGTTGATTACTCGCATCAAGCTGCTGGTTTGCTGCCTTTAACTGTTGCTCATGGGCCTGCAGTTGCTGGTTAGTGGCTTTTAACTTCTCCTCCGCCCCCAAACGTTCGGTATTTTCCTCTTTGAGCTTTTTATTGGATGTTTCTAATTGTATGGTTCTTTCTTCCACAAGTTCTTCAAGGTGATCTCGCTGTTCCTGCAATTTTTTCTCTGCCCATTTGCGAGCCACAAGTTCATTAGTAGATTTTTTCATCTCTTGCAGCGACTGTACGGCAATACCGAGTACCGGCATGCAGTAACTCAGAATATTTGCCCAGTGAGCGGTATCAAAAAAAGCATCGAAAAGCTGTTTTGAGAATGACATATAAATCTGTCCGCCAAGATTCAGCAGGATGCATGCCAGCAGGAATCCCCCGAATATACTTTGCTCACAAAGGTATCTTTTCAACATTACGACAAAAGCAATTGCGAACAACACAGCCGAAATAAAATCAACAGGTCTGGATATGAGTTGCTCTGGGTGAATAAATTCCGGAAGTGGGAGTATTATTGCCAATGCCGTTATCCCGCCGCCGACAATCAAGGCAATCAACGAAAAAAAGATAGTTTCTTTACGCACATTTTTTGCGGTTTTGGACCTGCCTCCCAAAACCGCCGCCAGAATTAAGAAAATTGCCAAGGCGATCCTGCCTGCAACGTATGTTCCCGGCACAAATCTCGATAAGTCGGCTTCTACGCCTGTAAGGAAACGTTCGAAACTAAGTAGTCCGTGAATAAAGTCTTCTGAGCTGCAGATGAAAAACCCAAGCCCGCAAATCAGATAAAATCGCTTTTTGAGCCCAAAATAGTATATCAAGCAGGCTACCGCTGCGATTATCGCTATGAACGAACCGGTTATCTCAATGCATGAGTGAAAGTCGCTGGAACTTACCCACGAAGAAGAAAACAACTTCGGGCCAATCGCCAAAAAACTAACCACAATCAACGCATACAAGGTAATGAACCCAGTGATGGCCGTTTTTGTTTTCACATTTTGTTTCCTGTTATCTATCCTCTGTTCGTACATTTCGTTTTTTATTCTGGCAATCCATATTCTTTTGGTTTTCGCAGATATTTGAACCGGAATAAAACTGCTGGTTAGCAGCCTTTAAACTGATTTCATACCTGTCCTCATTTTTTAGTACTTTCAATTTAATTGGCTTACCTGCCATAATATCTTTTCTTTTTCGTCTCCCTCTATGTAAGAGATGCAGCCGTTTTCAATATCCAGAAAAACACTTTTTCTTTTTGTCCCGCCCAGTGCTGATACCATTACAGAAATATTCTTTTCTTTCAAAATGCCTGTCACTGATTCGATATTGGCATCGCAAATAGTATCATCTTTCTTCTGTAGAACATTACCAGCCCCGACAAGACAGACCTCTATCTCATCTGTACTTGCTCCTGCCTCAAACATCTGATTCAACAATTGCTCTATACCGTCAAATGCATATTTAGTTTTTTTTAAAGATTGCTGCGGTGCGATTCCTGAAAGCATAATATGTGCCATTCCACCTATTTTTGCCCTGAGAGCATAAGCCACAACAACAACACAGGAACCTATCCCGATGGCCCTCATAATTCCCTTTTCAACAGCAGTTTTGACTTCCCCTGTATTTACATCTATGATTTCCTGTACCGCACCTTCGCACGGGTGAATATCTTGTTTCAACTTTGACGGCTTGACCATGAGATCATTTGCATAATAACCCCCATTTATAGACTAATAGGACTAATAAATACTTCGACATAAAAAAGGCGTGAAATAAGCAGCAGACAGTAGATTAACCAAAAACAAGGGATTTGCTAAACGCAAACAGGGGAATTGGGGGTGCATAGCAAGCTAATCTGTATAAGTTCTTGTCGTAATAGGTGTTACTACTCTCTCTTTTTTTCTCTCTCATTGCGTTTGTCCCTTGGCCACACCTGTTACTTATCGAACGGAATAATCCCCCTGACTGTGTAATGCTTCAGTCGGAATTGGACATTTCCTGAATTTGAGTTAGTATGTAAATCAAAGAAAGGAAATGGACAATGGCAAACAAACGTAAAAAGTTTTCACCGGAGGAAAAAGTCAGGCTTCTGCGTCTGCATCTGGTCGAAAAAGTGCCTGTTTCGGACATTTGCGACCAGCACGGCCTTAATCCCAATGTATTCTACAGATGGCAGCAGCAGTTTTTCGAGAACGGCTCGGCGCTTTTCGAAAGGACCGGAAAAGGGCGTAACG
>CAZECQ010000017.1:0-23005 GCA_964510545.1 uncultured Pirellulales bacterium
GCATCGACAACGTGGTAGCCGATATTAACGACAACGACCAGGCACCTGCTCTGCCGTGGAGTGACGGCTTCGAGAGCGGAAACTTCACCACAGGCGGCTGGACCACACTGGATGGCGACGCCGTTGTTTCAGATAAGACCGAGTACACAGGTAACTACGGTGCACAACTCAAGGCTACGACTTGGATGGAAAAGGCCCTCAGCACCGAAGGCTACACCACTATACACGTCAAGTATCGACGTATGACCAAAGGTCTTGACTCCGGCGAAAACCTCTATGTCGAATGGTCAACAGATGGTGAAACCTGGAACAATCTCGAAACGGTGCAGTCCGCCAGCTACGATGACGGCCTGCAGGATAAGACCTGTGGCGCCGGTGCTAACAACAATGCGGGCTTTAGAGTCAGGTTCCGTACCAACGCCAGTAACGCCGGTGAATATGCTGGAGTTGACGATGTTGAGATTACCGGTACAGCATTGTAAGGTTTTGTGCTTTTGAGGTTTCCTCTGTAAGCACAGTTCAAAAGAGTGTTTACAGTTGATAATAACCCGGCCGGCTTTACGCCGGCCGGGTTGTTTCTTTAACAACTTCAGAAATGAATTTCAGTGCGCTTGACAAGCACAGGTGTACCTTCGAGCCCCCGACCAAGACATCTGAAGTCCAGAAATGAGGCTTATCTGAAGAGGTCGCAGGTTCATATCGGGTTAAATTAGAGCCATAGCAAAAGGAGATAACCCCTTGTTTTACAAGGAATTATCTCCAACTTATCTTTAAAGGTTAATAGCGGGGGCAGGATTCGAACCTGCGACCTCCGGGTTATGGGCCCGACGAGCTACCAGACTGCTCTACCCCGCGGCCATTAAATCACTAAAAAATAAAATAACAAAAAAACTGCTTCTTATCAAACACTAACAAACTTTAATTTACAAATTCTCACGAATCCTGGCAGCTATCTGCTCCATCTTGCCTTCCGGATATTCGTAAGAAGGCCAACGGTTAAACAGGCCGTCACCTGCACTACGTGCAACTATATGAAAATGTAAATGCTCGACAAGTTGACCAGCCGCTCTGCCATTATTGCAAAGCACATTATAAGCCTCTGAATTCGTCCCAGCAGCTACGGCTTTTGCAATCTTGCCAAGACGCGAAGCAACCTGGCCCAAAAGTCCAGCCGGACAATCGTGCAGCCTTGCAAAGTGCTGCTTGGGAATTACCAAAGTATGACCATCGCTAACCGGCCCAATATCCAAAAAAGCAAGCACAACATCATCTTCGTAAATCTTTGTAACAGCAATCCGGCCCGCTGCCATCTCACAAAAAATGCAATCTTCTGCGCTCAAATTACAATCACCCTTCATAAATACATTTACTGCTGCTCACTGTTATCATCTGCCTCTTTGTTGACTTCTTTTGCCTCGCTGGTGATTTCCTCTGCGTGCTCATCGGCGTCATCTACTTTGCTGTCGGCTTCGGAAATTTCTTTTGCCTTTTTACGAGAACCCTTCTTTCCAGTACTTTTGCTTTGTTTTTTTACTCCCTCATCCTTACCTACAAGCTGCAACAGAACCAGTTGTCCATTATCGCCCAGTCTTTTCAGGGACAACCGGATAATTCTTGTATAACCGCCCGGTCTATCAAGATATCGAGGACCAAGTTCGCTAAATAGCTTCCTGATTACAGTACCCTGATTTACGGTCTTTCCATCTTCATGGCTGACAATGTCACGATTGCCAAGCAGAGCAATGGCACGCCGTCTTGCCGCTAATGTACCCTTTTTGGCCAGAGTAATCAGTTTCTCGGCAAAAGGCCTTACTTCCTTGGCTTTTTCAATTGTCGTTGAAATCGTCTCGTGCTCAAAAAGTGATGCAACCATATTTCGGCGCATAGCCAAGCGATGCTCACTTGTTCTATTCAAATGTCGTCTTGCTACTCTATGACGCATATTTCCAAGTTCCTTACTTGTAAGTTAACAGCGTATAATTCTTCCTTTCTATTCGCTATCAACCGTTCTCTGTTGTACCTGCATTCCCAAAGACAGCCCCATATCTGCGAGTTTCCTCCTGACTTCCCGCAGACTGGTTTTGCCGAAACTTCTAACCTTCAGCAAATCAGCTTCCGTCATCTCAGCCAACTGTCCTACCGTTTCCACTTTTACGGATTCAAAACAGTTGCTTGCTCTTACGGACAACTCCAGTTCGGCAATTGGTGTATTTAGTTTCGCCACTAATTCCTCATCGACTGCTTCTTCAGGCACTTCTTCAATTTCTGCAACCTCACCTGCAACTGTTTCTTCCCCAAGTTCGAAATACTGTATGAATGGATTGATGTGTTTGCGTAATATCTTGGCAGCCTCTACTAATGCCATTGCCGGAGTAACTGTTCCGTCGGTCCAAATCTCAAGAATCAACTTGTCGTAATTTGTCCGCTGGCCTACACGCGTATCTTCAGTTGTGTAGCGAACTCTCGTAACAGGAGAATATATAGCATCAAGGTCTATTCGACCTATTTCCTGTTCGAATTTGTCAGAAGCTGCAATTCGTTCGGAAGCCGGCACATAACCACGCCCACTCTCAACCAACATCTCCATCTCAAAATTTATATTTTCAGTCAATGTTGCCAACACCACATCTTTCTCTACCACTTCTATGGCTGGGTCTGCAACTATATCTGCAGCAGTAACCACTCCGGCCTTGTTTGCAGAGACTTTCATTGCCTTCGGCTCATCACTGTTGAGCCGGACGACAAGACTCTTGACATTCAGAATTATCGCCGTAACATCCTCCATCACACCATTTATCGAGGTAAATTCATGGTCAACCCCCTTTATTTTTATGGACGTTACGGCACTGCCTTCCAGCGATGAAAGCAGTACACGTCTCAGGCTGTTCCCAATGGTGGTGCCAAAACCACGTTCGAATGGCTCAATATAAAACCGGCCATATCTGTCACTGGATACCGCCGTGTCTTGTTCAACACGCATCGGCAATTCCAAACCGCGCCATGTAACTCGCATACAAACCTCCTAATATAAATATCGAGCCCTGAATTGTCGGTTTTAAGTCAGCAAGATTTATTCTGCAATATGCCGCAAAACAACGCCTTCTTAAAACTCAACACAAAAACTCAAAACCACTTTATAACTATCTCGAACAAAACTCCACAACTAATTGTTCCTCAACAGGAATTTGAACATCATCACGACTCGGCAGTGCAACAATGGTAGCGCCTGGTGTTTGACGATCCAATTGCAACCAGCTTTGGGTTGTAAAATTGGGATTGCTCTCCAATTGCTTTTTTACCTTTTTCACACTTTTATCAGAACCCTTGAGCGTTATCTTATCGCCGACATTTGTTGTATAACTACCGATATTAACTTTGCGGCCATTCACATATGTATGACCGTGACTAATTAGCTGTCTTGCGGACTTGCGCGACGCCGCAAAATTCAACTTATATACTACGTTATCAAGACGTCTTTCCAGCAATTGCAATAAAATTTCACCTGTATTACCCTTCGCCCGCTCGGCTTTGTGGTAATATCTCATAAACTGCTGCTCAAGAAGGCCATAATACCTTTTTACTTTCTGCTTTTCACGCAATCGAACTCCATACTCACTTGCTCTGCCTCGGCGCCAGCCGTGCATACCAGGCGCCAGATTACGTTGTTTCTTTTCAACCGGACATTTTGCCGTCTCGCATCTGATACCCTTGAGCATCAGCTTTACTCCTTCACGACGGCAGTGTTTACAGGATGAATCAAGGTAACGTCCCATTCTTTATATTTATCTCCAAAAACTTTTAGGAAAAACAAACAAACTACTATACATTTACTCAGCCATTTTGTTATACTCGTCTTCGTTTTGGTGGCCGACACCCGTTATGTGGAAGAGGTGTAACATCTTCTATAGAGGCAATTCGCAGCCCGGCCTGCTGAAGTGCCGAAATGGCCGATTCCCGACCCGAACCGGGGCCCTTAACTCTGATTTCAACTTCACGCACACCATTACGCATAGCCGTGCCGGCACAACGCAGTGCCGCCTGCTGAGCTGCAAAAGGCGTGCTCTTACGAGAACCCTTAAAGCCGACACAGCCCGATGAACCCGAGCAAATCGTGTCGCCATCCAAATCCGTAAAAGTTATCAACGTATTATTAAATGTCGCTTTTATGTGCACAATGGCCTTAACGACATTCTTTCTTACTTTTCGCTTTCCACTTTTTGCCATTACTAAAACAATCCTAATACAAAAATATTATTTTTGTTATAAACTTCAACTTGGTCTTTAGCGCGCCTCTTTAACACTCTTTTTGCCTGCCACTGTTTTTCGGGGGCCTTTACGAGTCCGCGCATTGCTTTGAGTGCACTGACCTCGAACAGGCAGGCCCTTTCTGTGTCGCAGGCCCCGGTAACAGGCTATGTCACGCAATCGTGCTATATTTTGAGAAACCTGCCTTCGAAGCTGACCTCCTATGACGTAATTGCGGTCGATAATCTGAGTTATCCGGCTAAGTTCATCTTCCGTAAGTTTATCGGCCTTTGTCTCATTTGCAATCTTGGCCTCTTTTAAAATCTGCTCCGATGTATATTTCCCTATACCAAAAATATAGGTCAATGAAATCCATATCGATTTATCATTCGGAATATCAACACCAACTATACGCGGCATATTAGCTCCTTTTTTGGCCCACAGTTCGCAAACTAACCCTTAATAACTTCCAACTCGTCAGCCCTGTCGTTGTTTATGTCGGGGGTTTGAACAAATAACCCGCACAACACCCTTACGACGAACTATCTTACAATTTTCACAAATTCGTTTAACGGAACTTCTGACTTTCATTTTTCCAACCTGTATTTTCCTTTGCCAATTAGCACATTCTGGCACTTTTACTCAATCAATTGCGCAGTACTATTCGGCCTCTGTTCAAGTCATACGGCGACATTTCCACCATAACGGTGTCGCCCGGCAAAATGCGAATAAAATGCATTCTCATTTTGCCGGAAACATGCGCCAAAATCTCGTGACCATTCTCAAGTTCAACCTTAAACATCGCATTAGGCAATGCTTCGGTCACTTTGGCCTGCAATCTTATTGCTTCACTTTTTGCCATATTTAACAATTGAGTTTACATATTGCGACTTACCACAATAAAACATTCTTCTATACTGTCAACACCTCACAACCATTTTTTACAATTACTATTGTATGCTCAAAATGAGCTGAGCATTTTCCATCTTTCGTTATCACCGTCCATCCATCTTTCAATGTCCGAACGCTACTGCTTCCGGCGTTAACCATCGGCTCCACTGCTAAAACCATCCCTTCAGTCAGAATAATATCATCGGCTAATAACTCATCACTGACAAAATTCGGCACTTTTGGCTCTTCGTGCATTCTCCTGCCGATACCATGGCCAACAAAGTCTCTTACTACTGAAAAGCCGGCCGACTCAACGCAACTCTGCATCTCTGCGGCTACCCGGCTCCATTTAACGGCCGGACCAGCTTTAGCTATCACTATCTCCAGCGATTCTTTGGTCACGTCCATAAGTTTGCACTTGTCCTTTGAAACTTCATCAATACCAATCGTAACCGCCGCATCGCCACAATAGCCGTTAAGTCTGACGCCAAAATCAATGCTCAGGATGTCGCCGCTTCTGAGCTTTACCTTCTCAGAAGGAATTCCATGAACAACCTGCTCATTTACCGACGTACAAACCGCACCGGGAAATGGAGTCCCTGCAGCCGGATTGCGGACACCCTTAAAAAGAGGTTCGGCCCCGGCATCAGCAGACATCTCCAAAGCTGCTGTGTTCAACTCGCCAGTACTTACGCCCGGCTCAGCAATCTCTTGTAATTTTGAAAGAACATTCGCTACAACAGCGCCTGCTTTACGCATTAACTCAATTTCTCTTTGGCTTTTAAGCGTTATAGCCATTTAATCTCGTACAGCATCTCCTTCTTTCACGCTTCGACCAAAGCGTCCAAATATTCAAATACCAATTCACTCACTTTATCGGCGCTTTTGCCGGAATTAATATCATAAACAGTACCGTTATTCTTATAGTAATCAACCACCGGCTCTGTCTGCTCGTAATAAGTTTTGAGCCGATTTTTAACTACTTCGAGGCTGTCATCAGGCCTTTGAATCAACTCAGTACCATCCTTATCACATTTCCCTTCGACTTTTGGTTTTAGGTTTTCAATGTGGTAAACCGCTCCACATTCAGGACAGCTTCTTCTGCCGGCCATCCTCACCGCTATCTCCTCATCTGCTATTTTCAGGTTCACAACTACATCTATTTTTTTACCTGCCGAAGCCAGCGACTCATCAAGCTCGACGGCCTGTTCAACCGTCCTTGGGAAGCCATCCAGTACGAAACCGCTCTGCGGCGCTTTGTTTATCGCACCTGCCATCATCTCAACTATTACTTCATCCGGCACAAGGCCGCCCGAATCCATATAACTTTGCGATTTCCTTCCAAGTTCGGTCCCCGCTGCTCTCTCCTGGCGAAGAATATCCCCACTGGATAAATGCAGAAGGCCGTATTTATCAACTATACGTTTGCACTGTGTTCCTTTGCCCGCTCCTGGGGCGCCTAACAAAATCACTCTCATCCATATGCTCCTTTTATTCTACCGCTCTCGCTGAAACCTTCATAGCTTCGCATAAGAAGATTGGCTTCGATTTTCTGAACCAAATCCAGCGAAACACTCACAACTATCAATAATGCTGTACCACCAAGGAATGTTGCTATCCGCCAATCAACTCCAAGCAGCACTGTAATCACTGACGGCACAATGGCAATTATTGCCAAAAATGTTGCTCCAAAATAAGTAACTCGGGCCATTACCGTTTCCAGATATTCAGCCGTCCTGCGGCCGGGGCGAAGACCAGGAATAAAACTGCCCGAATCGCGAAGGTTCTTCGCCATCTCCTTCGGCTGAAACTGAACCGTTACCCAAAAATATGTGAATACAAATATCAACAGCATATACAAAACATTATAAGTATAAGAACTATGGCTCAATGCTTTACTTACGGTATCAAGAAACGCCGACTCTGTGAACCTTTTTGCCAACTGTTCGATTATCACCGGCGGAAACATCATAAAACTCGATGCGAAGATTATAGGCATCACACCGCCATGATTGACTCGAAGAGGCAAATAATGTCTTTGCCCGCCGTACATCCGCCGACCTCGCATCTGTTTTGCCTGTTGAATCGGTATCCGACGCTGGCCCTGCGTTATCAGTATTGCACCGGCGACTACAAAGATAAACGATGCCAGCAGGAACAGTATCTCCGCAGGCCCTATCATTCCTGCGGCTCTTCCGAAGCGCAAATCAGTATTCTGCCAAAGTGCCTGCACCGCCCAGGGCATTCTCGAGACGATACCGGCCATAATTATCAAACTGATGCCGTTGCCTATCCCGTACTCATCTATCTGTTCACCGAGCCACATCAAAAAAACCGTCCCGGCAGTCATACCAATAATACCCATTATAAGGGCCTGAGTCTCCATACCCGCATAGGTCAATCTCTGCCCACCCAGCATCTTCATAACCGCAAGCGACTGAATAACACATATCGGCACCGTCAGGTAGCGCGTATATTCCTGTATCTTCTTATAGCCGGTCTGCCCCTCCTGTCGCAGCTTCTTCAAAGCCGGAATCACCTCACCCAAAAGCATAAGAATAATCGACGATGTAATGTAGGGCATTATCCCCAAACCAAACAGACTGCTTTGACTCAATGTCCCGCCTGTGAATATCTGCAGGTACTCGGCAGCCCTGCCAAGGGCGCCTTCCGTGCTCCTTGATGCTACAATAGCCTCTATCTTCTGCTGGTCAAAGCCCGGCACAGGAATGTGGAAACCAATCCTGTATATCATCAGCATCGCAACGGTAAAAATTATCTTGTTGCGAAGGTCGGCTATCCTGAATATGTTAAATACTCTTCCGAGCATATTTTTATATTCCCAAAAACTCTTTTATTCTTAAATAACTACACTGCCCTTAAAATATTACAAATACTTTACTGTCCATATCTCAAATCTTGCTCCTGCTTTAATAGTACAAGATTTAAACAACTTTGGCCGTGCCACCGGAGGCCACAATTTTCTGCTCTGCCGACTTGCTGAATTTATTGGCCGTAACCTCCAGTCTCTTGGTTAATTCTCCCTTACCAAGAATTTTTACCTTGCTCTTCAAACTGTCGATCAGACCGGCGTTTGATAACTGCTCGGCATCAACCAAAGCCCCGTCCTCAAATCTCTCCAATTGGGATATGTTAACAATTTCATAGCGCATTGCGAACTTATAGTTACTGAAGCCGCGTTTGGGCAACCGCCTGAACAGGGGCATCTGCCCTCCTTCAAAAAGAGATACCGACGTTGAGCCGGCCCTGCTGCCGGCGCCTTTGTGACCTCGCCCGCAAGTTTTGCCATGACCGCTGCCGCCGCCCCGGCCAACACGCCTGCGGGACTTATGTTTACCTGCAATAGAAGTTATTTCATAATTCAACATCTAAATCATCACCACCTTTTTATCGCTTGAATTTTTACTCCACGAAGAGATTCAACCATCTCTTTACTTCGTAATTTCAATAAACCATCGAGTGTGGCTTTGACAACATTTTTGGCGGAGGAGCTTCCGTAAACTTTTGTAAGCACATCCCGAACACCGGCATATTCAAGCACCGAACGAGCGCTGGAGCCGGCAATAACTCCGGTGCCGGGACTGGCCGGAACCAGAATCACCTTTGTTGCTCGGTACCTGCCGATGACCTGGTGCGGAATTGTTCTCTCCACCAATGATATCTTATGCAAAGATTTTTTGGCATCTTTGATACCTTTTTCCACCGCCAGTGGAACTTCGTTGGCTTTGCCGTAACCCATACCCACTGTGCCTGCACGGTCACCAACTACAACCAACGCCGCAAAGCTGAATCGCCGACCACCTTTGACAACCTTGGCACAGCGAAATACTTTTACGACCGTATCTTCAAAAATCTTTTCATCCTGACCAGATATATTAACCGGTTCTATCGCCAATTTTATTCTCCAAACCGTAATAACTAATTATTACTAATTCATAACTGTTCTTTGAAAAAATGTTAAAAATAATCAATTAAAAGACCAATCCAGCCTTTCTTGCCGCTTCGGCAAGGGCCTTTGCCCTGCCATGAAATTTGTTTCGGTTTCTGTCAAAACAAACACACTTAATACCAACGCTGATTGCCTGTTTTGCCACTGTTTCACCAACCAGTTCGGCGGCTTTTTTATCGCTGCCCCGGGGCAACCGGTCACGCAAACCTTCAGCACAGGTGCTCGCAGAAGCAAGCGTAGCTCCTGCAACATCATCAATAATCTGCGCGTAAATATGCCTGTTGGAACGAAATACCGAAAGCCGTGGCCTCTCCGACGTCCCAAAGACCTTTTTTCGCACATGATATTTACGTCTCAGTGCTGCTTTTCTTACTTTGTCAATCCTCATAAAAACAAAACCCAAAGTAACATTTACTATTCTCTACTGACTGCAAACTTTGTCTTCTTTTACAACAGCCAATATTCAATTGTCAATTATTATACCGGCCCTGAAATAACCGCCTTACCCGCTTTCCGCCTTACTTGCTCATCAGCATAACGAATACCTTTTCCTTTATATGGTTCCGGTGGCTTCAGCTTGCGAATATCAGCGGCTAACTGCCCAAGAATATATTTGTCAACTCCCGAAAGAGTAAATTTGGCCGGAACTTCATTGCCCCTGGTTGCGCCAACCTCAATATTCACCTTTATATCCTTGGGCACAGGCATCTGGACAGGATGGCAGAAACCAAGCTGAAAAACCAGTTTGCCGCCCTGCTCTTTTACATTATACCCGGTGCCATATATCTCCATTTTTTTCTCAAAACCTTTGCTCACACCCATCACCATATTGGCAATCAGTGAGCGCATTGTCCCGTGCAGTTGCTTACCCTGCCGAGTCTCAGGACGCCCGTTTTCAACTGATATTTTCCCTGCTGAACCGTCGATTTTCACCTTTATCGGCGGCACACAATCCATCTGCAGATTGCCCAGAGGGCCTGTAACTTTAATCTGCTCGCCCTTCTGCTCTACCTTAACCCCTTGGGGAATATCAATTAATTTTTTACCAATACGACTCATCAGTTCACCATACAAAGTATTTCGCCGCCAATGTTGACCTCGCGGCAGTTCTTATCACTCATTACTCCTTTACTTGTCGAGACAATTGCTATACCCATACCGCCAAGAACATACGGTAAATCCGCAACAGATGAATAGACTCTTCGGCCGGGCTTGCTCATCCTTTTTATTTCATTAATAATAGACCCACCCTCCTGGTCATACTTGAGAGTAATTCTCAATATCCCCTGTTTGCTGTCATCGATCCGGTCAAAATCCTCAATGTATCCTTCCTTTCTTAAAACATCTGCAATCCCTTCACAGATATTCGAGGCCTTAATGTTAACCTGCCCCCTGTTTATTCGCGCCGCGTTGCGAATCCTCGTCAGCATATCCGATATTGGGTCACTCATACTCATAATTTCATACCTCGTATCTCGCAGCCTGCCCACATTTCACAAACCACGATTTACAATCTACCTTCTACCAACTGGCTTTTTTAACTCCTGGAATTTTACCTTCATTGGCTAATGTTCTAAAGCAAATCCGGCAAATCTTGAACTTGCGATAGACAGCTTTTGCTCTCCCGCAAAGCTGACAGCGAGTATACTGTCTGACGCGAAATTTCTGTTTCTTTTCTGCCTTATTCTCCAGTGCTTTAGTTGACATCAAAACACTCCAAAATAATTATCTTCTGTCTTATCGGCAGCCGTTGAATCTTATTCATTTTTCGTTCCCGAGCTTTTAAAAGGCATACCAAAAAGCAACAACATTTCCATCGCTTCCTCATCAGTTTTGGCCGTCGTCACAAACGTTATGTTCATACCCTGCTGAAATTCTATTTTTGCAGGATTAATTTCAGGAAAAACACTCTGCTCAATCAAACCCATTGAGTAATTGCCTCGGCCGTCAAAACTTTTGGTGTTAAGGCCTCGAAAGTCTCTTACACGAGGAATCGCAAGGCTGATGAGTCTGTCCATAAATTCATACATTCGCACGCCGCGCATCGTAACCTTCAAACCGGTTTCATTGCCCTCGCGAACTTTGAAATTCGAAACGCTTTTCTTGGCTTTACAAACCAGCGGTATCTGCCCTGCAATCATCATCATGTCATTTTTAGCCGCCTCCAGAAACTTCTTATCCTGAGTCGCTCTGCCCACGCCCATAGAGACAATTATCTTCTTCATCCGAGGTACAGCCATAGGATTCTTATACCCAAATGTCTTTGTCAATTCCGGAATTACCCGGGACTTATATAAATCTCTTAAACGTGCCATCAAATATCTGCTTCCAATCTAAAAGCAAAACCGCCGCTTCTACGCTGGCGAAAATCTGCTACTTATTATGTGCCCTTCTAACCTCACCTATTTCTGTGCCGTCGGCGGCAACTCGTTTTTTACTTCCATCCTCCTCAACCCGATAACGAACTCTGCTTCCCGCAGAACTCTTCGGATTTACCGGCAGAACATTACTCATATCGATCGGCTGCTCGACATTAATCCGGCCACCCTGTGGATTCCTTCGTGAAGGACGAACATGCTTCTTGGCTATATTGTGTCCTTGAATCACTACTTTACGCTTCCTCGGTATCACGCGAAGCACTCGGCCGGTTGCGCCTTTATGGTCACCGGCTATAATCTCAACCATATCACCTTTTTTTATGTGAAAAGCCATTTTTATATCTCGTATTTTGCTTCACGCACAAACATTCAATTACTCAGACTACTTCGCTTGCCAATGAGATTATTTTCATATAGTTTTTCTCTCGAAGTTCACGGGCAACAGCGCCGAAAATTCTCGTCCCTACCGGATTACCTTCAGCGTCAATCATCACCGCTGCATTGCTGTCAAACCTCACATAGCTGCCGTCAGAACGTTTAACAGGACTTTTCGTTCGGACAATAACGCATTTATGCACTTTTTTATCGTCGAGCTGGCAATTCGGCAGCGATTTCTTTATCGCAACGCAGATAACGTCTCCAACCGAGGCAACAGGCCGTGTCTTTTTACCACGGGCACCGCCTCGGCCAAGGACCTTAACACACAATGCCGACTTGACACCTGAATTGTCGGCTATATCCAACATCGTTTCCTGCTGAATCATCTTTGCTTCCTGTATCCGGCTTTAAGATTCAAACCTGCTGACCAACTGCCTTCTCAACCACATTGACAAGACGCCAGCTTTTGGTCTTGCTGTAAGGCCGGCACTCAGATATTTCAACCAAATCACCTACACCTGCCCGATTACGCTCGTCATGAACACCAAATGTCGTTCTGCGCCTGACATATTTGCCGTATTTAGGGTGCCTGACCTTAAAGTCTATGGCAACCTTGATACTCTTGTCACCGCTGTTACTTATCACTCTGCCGGTTACCGTTTTTGATTTCTTTTTCTGCATCTCTTATTTCCAGTCGCTGAAAACAGCGTATAGCTATTGCCTTTCACGCATCACCGTTTTAAGCCTGGCGATATCACGCCTGATATTAATTACTGCCTTCGAATTTTCCAGCTTTTCCGTAACCGCCTGCGACTGCAAATCAAACAATTGCCTCTGCAATTCTTCCAGTTTACCTTCCAGTTCATCAGGACTCATATCACGGTAATGCTGTGCTTTCATCGTGGGTTTTCCTTTTACAACGAATGTCTGCGCTTAACAAATCTGCATCTAATCGGCATTTTATGAGCAACTCTCACCAATGCCTGTTTCGCCACACCCTCACCTACGCCGCCGATTTCAAACATAACCGTACCGGGCTTTACTCTGGCAACCCAGAACTCCGGCTCACCCTTGCCTTTGCCCATTCGCGTCTCCAGTGGTTTAGAGCTTACCGGCTTATGTGGGAACACTCTAATATAGACTTTACCTTCACGGTGCAGAAAGTGCGTCGCCGCTACCCGGCCGGCTTCAATATGTCTGGCTGTTATCCAGTCGCTTTCTAACGCCTGAAGACCGTATTCGCCAAATGCCACAAAATTACTTCTTGAGGCATTACCTTTCATCCTGCCTCGCTGGCTCTTACGAAACTTAACTCTTTTTGGCATCATTGCCATTTCTTGTAACCCTTACAAAATCTATCTTCAAAGCAGCAATTTCTTTCAAAAAATCAGCTTCCTTCTGCTTCTGCCTGTTTCTTACTGTTGGTATCACCTGCCGCAGGAGAAGGGGCTTTTACATCAGTTTTAGTTTTGCTCTTTTTCGCAGACGTAGCTTTTTTGGCCCCGGCACCACCACGCCCACCGGCACCACCACGCCCACCGGCACCGCCACGCCCACCGGCACCGCCACGACGGGCCGGGGGCCGACGTCGTCGAATACGCTTCGTATCAACTTCTTCGCCGAACTTGCCCTTATAAATCCACACTTTTATGCCAATCGCCCCGTATGTCGTCCTCGCTGTCGCTGTGGCGTAATCTACATTCGCATCCAGAGTATGCAGCGGAATACTCCCAAGTTTCTGAGTCTCTTTGCGCGCCATCTCCGAGCCCGCCAGACGTCCGGAACAAATAATCTTTACCCCCTTGGCACCGGTATTCATCGCCCCCTCGCAGTGCTGCTTCATCGTACGCCTGAAAGATGCCCGCTTACACAACTGTTCGGCAATAGCTTCAGCCACCAAAGTAGCATTCAATTCCGGCGCATCTATTTCGATAACATTGATACTAAGCTTTCGACCTATCATTCCTTCAAGTTCTTCGCACAGCTTATCCACTTCACCGCCTCTCGGACCTATCACCACCCCGGGCCGAGCACTGTGCAGTGTCACTTTTACTTCGTTGCGGGTACGGATTATTTCTATCTTTGCAACCGCGCCTTTCGGCATCTGACGGTTATGTTTGTTGTCAATATATCTGCGAATCTTCTGGTCCTCGACAAGAAAATCACCGTAATTGGCCTTCGGAGCAAACCACTTACTCTGCCAGCCAAGTGTTATACCCGTTCGAAAACCTATTGGAGATGTCTTCTGACCCATAATTTCGTTTCTTAAAATTTAACTTTACATTTCACAGTTAAGCTTCTGTTACTGTTATATATATATGACAGGCCTTTTTGTTAATAGGATGAGCTCTGCCTCGGTCTTTTGGCATCCATCTTTTGGTGCCGATTCGAATACCTGCGTCGTCAACGCGGGCTTCACTGACGTAGAGTCTGTCAACATCGGCCTGCTGTTCATCTGCGTTCGCAACAGCGCTCTTGAGAACCTTGTCAATCATCGTCGCCGCTCGTTTTCGCGTATATTTTAGAATATCCATCGCATCCTGAACACTTCGGCCGACTATCAATTCTGTAACCAATCTGGCTTTCCTTGCTGAACCCGGCGCAAAACGACAAGAAGAACACCAGCCAATCAGGTCATTTACCTCAACGGCCAAAGCGCTCGCCAAACGCTCAATATCATCTCTGCGAGGCCTAGGCCTAAAAAGACCCTTCCGCCAGTTCTTAACAGCACCTATAGCTGCTTTTTTATCCAGCCCTGTCCGGACAAGATTCTCCGCCAGTCGCTCTGTATTTATCTGTTGCCCTCGGCATAGAGTTTTCAACTTATTAGCGCTTAACATTCCAAAAAACCTTCCATAAGTTCATCAACTGTGAACTATTTTATCTTCTTACTCGAATGCCCCTTAAAAGTCCGTGTCGGCGAAAATTCGCCAAGCTTATGTCCAACCATATCCTCGGTAACAAAAACTTTATGAAACATCTTCCCATTATGGACCATAAAGGTAAAACCAACGAATTCCGGAATTATCGTACACCTTCTCGCCCATGTCTTTATCGGCTCACGAGAACCGGATTCAATCCGTTTGCCGACCTTTATAAACACCTTCTCGTCAACGTATGGCCCTTTTTTAAAAGATCTTCCCATTAATTTTCCTCTTAATTATTGAAAAGCAATTCTATTCAATAATCGATTACAAAACTAATTGTCCTTGTCTTTTATTCTTTCGTCTTCGAATAATTCTCTTATTGCTTGGATTTCTCGGATTTCTTGTCTTTCCACCTTTTGCCGGCACGCCCGTGGGTGAACAGGGATGTCGTCCACCATTCGACCTGCCCTCGCCGCCGCCCATTGGGTGAGCAACCGGATTCATCGCCTTTCCTCTCACATGGGGCCTTATGCCCAAATGACGCTTGCGGCCAGCCTTGCCCAGTCTTATATTCTGATGGTCGGGATTGCTCAGCCGACCGATTGTCGCCCGGCATTCCTTACGGACCATTCGCATCTCACCACTCGGCAAAATAATCGAAACCCAGTTACCTTCTTTAGCCATAATTCTCGCGGAACCGCCGGCGACTCTAACCAGTTTTCCACCCTGGCCGGCAGTCATCTCAATATTATGAATCTCAAGACCACCCGGTATCGACTCTAAAGGCATCGCATTACCTATCTTGGGTTCACAAACAGGACCGCTTTCCACTACATCACCAACTTTTACTCCCAGTGGCGACAATATATATCTTTTTTCACCGTCGGCGTAGTGCAGCAGTGATATAAAACAATTCCTGTTCGGGTCATACTCAACCGTAGCCACTTTTGCCGGAACCCCGTCTTTATTACGCTTAAAATCGATGATACGATAAATTCTTCTTGCACCGCCGCCTCTAAACCGTGTCGTAGTAATACCATGGTGATTTCTTCCGCCGCTTTTCTTTATCCGTTTGCAAAGCGACTTTTCCGGCCTGTCCGTAGTTAGCTCAGCATAATCATTCACTGAACTGTTCCTGCGCCCGGCACTTGTCGGTTTATAAACTCGAATACCCATACTTCTTATCTCATATTCTATTACTAGAACAAATCTATATGATAATCAGGCCCCAGAAAAACAACCGCTTTCTTCCAGCCTGGCGTCATCCCAAAGTGCCGGCCTCTGCGGCGATATTTACCATGCCTGTTAGCCGTCCTGACTTTATCAACCTTGACGTTATATATCCTTTCTACGGCGTTTTTTATCTGCGTCTTGTTGGCCTTTTTATTTACCTCGAAAGAGTATGCGCCTTTGGTATTGGCAAAGTGCATCCCCTGCTCGGTAATCAAAGGCCGAATTATTATATGATAGTCATCCATAAGTAATTGATAGTCTAAAATAATAATCGCTATCCCACAACCGCCTCCTCCGGAAGCAACTTCAAAAACGCCTCTTTGGTAAAAAGCATTCTTCTGTGGTTGCAGATATCTCCGGCATTCAGGTCAGCCACAGGCATAACGGAAATCCTCGGAATATTTCTGGCCGATTTATAAAGATTATCGTCAGCAGTGCTAATCGTAACAAGGCAGCTTCCCTTTGAAAGAATTTTCAATTTCTCCAGAACACCCGTAAAATCACGGGTACGCGGCTTCTCAAAGGTCAGTTCGTCAACGACCACAACATTATTACTCAAAAGTTTCGCCAATATCGCCGAGTCCCTTGCCAGTCTTCTTTGTCTTTTAGGCATACGCTTGCTGAAATCCCGAGGCTCTTTAGCAAAGGTAACACCACCGCCGACACGTTTGCCGGTCCTTATATTACCAATACGCGCTCTTCCCGTTCCCTTTTGTCTAAACACCTTTGCGCCCGAACCGACCACCATACTCCTGCCCTTCGTTGCCGCCGTACCTACACGCTTATTGGCATGATACATAACTATCGCCTGCTTAAGCAGAGAATGCCGAACCGAGCCGCCGAAGGACGATTCTTCGACCTGCAAGCTCTCGACTTCTTCACCTTCTCTGTTGTAAACAGCCAAATCAATCATTTTTGAATTCTTGTCCTTCAGCTACTTATGTTTTTTGACCGCTGCGCACTATCACATAGCCGCCGGCCGGTCCAGGCACTGAGCCTTTAACAACTAATAAATTCTTTTCTTCGTCTATCGATACCAATTTATGGCTTTTAGTGGTAACACGGACATCGCCCATATGACCGGCCATCTTCTTGCCCTTCTTAAGGTTCCCGCCATGACCGGCATCGCTGGCAAAACTCGATATCGAGCCGGCCGCCCTGTGTTTACGTTCTGTGCCGTGTGAAGCCGGAAAACCACCAAAGCCATGACGCTTCATAACACCTGCAAAACCTTTGCCTTTGCTCGTCCCGATGACATCGATAAATTTATCTTCCGCAAAAACCGAGACAGTAACGGTATCACCGGCTTTGTACTCTGATTCTGCATCTTCCAACAGGCGCCTCTCCTTGACGAATTTCTTCGGTACAGCATTTGCCTTTCCAGCATGTCCTGTCTGTGGCTTTTTCCTGCGAGAGGCCTTTACATCATCATATCCCAGCTGAATGGCGTTATAGCCATCGGTCTCTGTACTCTTGACCTGCATAATGGTACAGGGACCGGCCTGTATGACCGTAACGGGCAGCAATTCGCCCGATTCATCATACACCTGGGTCATTCCAACCTTTTTTCCCAATAACATCACCATTTGTTCATGGCTCACAAATCAACACACAAACCACTTATCACGCCTTAATCTTTACGAAGATACCGGCCGGCACCACCAAACGATTCAAAATCTCAACCGTTCGCGCATTCGCCTCGTGAATATCAATCAGACGTTTATGAGTTCGCAACTCAAACTGCTCACGCGACTTCTTATCGATATGAGGACTTCGCAAAACCGTGTATCTTTCGATACGCGTTGGCAGTGGCACTGGTCCACTGACCCGGGCGTTGGTTCTTCGTGCATGCTCTACTATCTCCCGGGCAGAAGCATCAAGTGCCCTGTGGTCATAGGCTTCCATTCTAATTCTTATTTTTTCGGTTTCAGTTGCCATAATTTTTAACTTCTCTTCTCATATTTCAAACGAGACGCTACCCACAACTCAAAAGATGCTTTCTTGTCTCGATTTTGGCAGGAAAGGCCTTTTAATTGATTATCAACTATTTACTATTTCTTTCTATTGCTTTCAAATCTCGACTTTTTCGCCTTCACTTTTCAATAGTCAACATTCAATCATCATTTGCAAATTCGCCTTCCTTAAAGAATCAAACTCACTCTGAGCAAAGAATACCCTGAGCTGAGTCGAAGGGATATGGACCGTTTTGCGGCCCTCCCAGAACCATTTGCCGGCCCTGGTGTTCCCCAAGCACTTAACAACCATCCCTGACTATAAAATCACAGGTATGCCACAGCCCAACTGGTTTTTCGCAAAGTCATCCCTGACAATGCTCGCTACGGCTGAAAACTGCAAAATCTACCACGTAAAACCAATATTGTCAACAAAATGTCGAAAAAAAATTGCCAAAAAACAAAAAAATAATTTTTTTTTACTCAATCTGACCAATTTTCGGCCAAATATTGCTATAAGGAACTCCCTTCAAAGAGCATAATAAAATTTTTTATCCGCTTTTCTATCGCTTCTGCCGCTTTTAACCGCCTTTCTGAAATAAAATTGGTAACTTTGAAACTAAAAAAGAACCTTTTTTGCAAGCTGTTCAGGAACTTTTTCATAGCTCAAAGGCTCCATTGTGAAGGTTCCTCGCCCTGCTGTAGCACTTCTTATCTCGCTCGAATACCCGAACATCTCGACCAGAGGCACTTTTGCATCAATGACCCGCATAGCCCCATGCATCCGTGTATTCGTGATTACCCCTCTTTTGCCGAGCAAATTGCCCTGCACAGCCCCAAAACAGCTCTCCGGCACCACTATTTGAAGCCGCATTATCGGCTCAAGCAAGACCGGCTCTGCTTGCCTGCTTGCTTTTGTTACCGCGATGGCCGCAGCCTGTTCAAAAGCCAAATCAGAAGAATCAACCGGATGAAATGAGCCGTCAATCAGCGTAACCTTAATTCCTACAACCGGATAGCCGCTCAATTCACCGCTGCCCAAAGCATCTTTGGCCCCTGCCTCGACCGAAGAAACATATTCTTTCGGCACTTTATCCCCCCCGGCTTTGTTCTCAAATTCAATATCATCCCTCCAATGACCATCTTCAGTAAGCAACGGCTCAACCATCAAAACAACATGCCCATATTGACCGTGACCACCTGTCTGGCGCACAAATTTACCTTCCGACTGGGCCGTCTTTGTAATTGCTTCTTTGTAGGCCACCCTGGGTTTGCTTACCCTCACATTAAGCCCCTTTTCCCGCACCAGTTTGTGCTGCAGTATTTCCAGATGCAACTCTCCCATCCCGCTGATTATTGTCTGACCTGTTTCGCCGTCCACATTACACCCAAAAGTTGGGTCTTCACGCTTCAGCCCCGTCAGCGCCTCTGAGAGTTTGGCCTTATCTGCCGCAGTTTTGGGTTCTATCGACATACTAATAACTGTCTGCGGAAATGTAATGCTTGGCAAACAAACAGGGTTCTTCGTATCGCAAATCGTATCACCAGTAAGGGTCTTCTTTAATCCAACGACAGCCACAATATCGCCGGCGCCGGCTGAGTCCAGAATTTTTCGTTCTTTGGCATGCATCTCAAATATCCTTGTGATATTTTCCCGTCGGTTGCGATTTGCACTTAACACCCGGCTGCCCTGTTTCAATGTCCCACGATATATCCTTAAAAAGCTCAGGTCACCGTGTGCATCACTGGTAATCTTAAATGCAAGTGCAACAAGCTTACCCCCTCGGTCGCACTTGACCAATACCTCCTTTTTTTCATCACTCGGCTTGTGTCCAACTATATCCGCCTTCTCCAGCGGCGAAGGCAAATACGCCACTATAGCATCAAGCAGTCTTTGCACACCGATATATTTCAAAGCTGACCCGACAAAAATAGGATGAAGCTTGTTTTGCAAAGTTCCCTTTCTAACCGCTCTGTTAATCATCTCAATACTGACCGGCCTATTGTGAACATAATCATCCATCAGCTCTTCGTCATACTCTGCTGCCTGTTCAATCATTTGATGTCTTCTCTCCTCTGCCTCCCGTTGCAATTTAGCAGGAATTTCAATTTCTTCAAAAGTCGCTCCCAGCTTTTCGGCCTTGTAGAAAACCGCCTGCATCTTTATAAGGTCGATTATTCCCACAAAATCGTCCCCCGCACCGATAGGTATCTGCAGTATAATTGGATTAGCAATAAGCTTATTGTAAATACTCTCAACCGTCATCTCGAAATCGGCGCCGATTTTATCCATCTTGTTCACAAAGCAAAGACAGGGCAAATCGTACTTTTGTCCCTGTCTCCAAACGGTCTCACTCTGGGCCTGCACACCCTCGCTGCTATCAAACACCGCTATAGCTCCGTCGAGAACCCGCAGCGACCTTTCGACCTCTGCGGTAAAGTCAATATGTCCCGGTGTATCTATAAGGTTGATTTCATAACCCTTCCAGGGACATTTCGTTGCAGCCGACGTAATGGTAATACCCCTTTGTTGCTCCTCTTCCATAAAATCCATCACCGCCGTGCCATTGTGAACCTCCCCCATCTTGTATGTCCTGCCTGTATAATACAGCATACGCTCGGTTACTGTCGTCTTGCCGGCGTCAATATGGGCCATGATCCCAATATTACGTAATTTCTTCAATGCACTCGACATATTCTTTAACGTATATAATCCGACGATTAATAAATATAAAAAAATAGCGGACAGTAAAAAAAATACGCTATCCGCTGTATGCTATCGGCCGAGAAATTACCAGGCAAAATGAGCAAACGCCTTATTCGCCTCGGCCATTCTATGAATATTTTCGCGGGTGGTCATTGCACCTCCCTGCTCATTATAAGCATCAATCAATTCTGAAGCCAAACGTTCACACATTGGCTTGCCTTTCTTGCCCCTGGCTGACTGCAATATCCACCGAAAAGCAAGTGATTGCTGCCGTTTTGTGTTCACCTGCATCGGCACCTGATAACTCGAACCGCCAACACGCTTACTGCGAACCTCTATCATTGGTTTTACATTATTTACCGCCTTCTCGAAAACCTCAAGTGGACCAACATCCTTGACCTTTTTGGATATAACACTCATAGCGTCATAAAAAACCCGCTGGGCAACGCTCTTCTTGCCGTCCCACATTAAACAGTTAATAAACTTGGAAACCAGTTTACTGTCATATTGGGGGTCCGCTTTCAACTGCTGACTTGAAGCGGTAAATTTTTTAGCCATTATTGTACCTCATTTCCTCAAACATTCTGCATCACTCTGCTCATTTTGCTCTCTTTGAGCCATACTTACTTCTGCCTTGTTTCCGCCCAGTCACGCCGGCACAATCAAGTACCCCGCGGACGATATGATAACGCACACCAGGAAGGTCTCTGACACGACCGCCACGAATTATCACTGTGCTGTGCTCCTGAAGGTTATGGTCGATACCCGGTATATAAGCTGTAACTTCTTTGCCGTTGGTCAGTCTGACACGAGCGATCTTCCGTAATGCAGAATTCGGCTTTTTCGGCGTTTGGGTCCTTACAATCAAACACACCCCTCGTTTCTGGGGTGAGCCGCTGATATCAGAAACTCGCTTGCGACCCTTTGTCTTCGACCGGGGACGTTTCACTAATTGGTTTATCGTAGGCATAATTTATTTCCAAATTCAACTATCAATTAATTCCCAAAGCTTCCTTAATAGCAGCATCTGCTTTTGCTTCTGCTTCTTTGATTTCTTCGACATCTCTAAATTCCTTTGGCAGCGGAGCTTCTGCAAGGTGCTTAACCCTTATATCCAGATGTGGCTTGAAAGCCGTCCCTGCCGGTATCAGATGCCCGAGTATCACGTTCTCTTTCAGACCACGTAATCTATCTATCCTACCCGATAAAGATGCTTCTGTCAAGACTTTGGTTGTTTCCTGAAAACTCGCTGCTGCGATAAAGCTCTCCGATTGCAGCGATGCTTTGGTTATTCCCAAAAGCAATGTCTTGGCAGTTGCTGGTTTGGGTTTTCTCCCCTTTGCCGGCGTACCACCTATCATTTCAACCTTCTCATTGGCGCCAGCCAGTTCTTCTTTGCTGATAATCTGCCCTTCCTCTAACTCAGGGCAATCACCCGCACTGGTAATTTTAACACTAATGGCCAGTCTTTCATTCTCTTGTCGGAATATGAATTTATCAACAACGTCCCCCGGCAGGAACATACTATCTCCGACAGATTCAATTTCAACTTTACGCATCATTTGCGCGCTGATAATTTCAATGTGCTTGTCATTGATATTGACATTTTGTGAACGATAAACGTTTTGAATCTCCAAAATCAAGTACCTCTGCAGTGCTTCCTCGCCTTTAATTCGCAGAATATCATGTGGAACCAACGGCCCGTCCGTCAGGGCATCCCCAGCTTCGACCATATCACCAGCGTGAACGTTCAGGTGTCTGTCACGGGGAACGTGGTGCTCCTTTTCCATTCCGGATTCGGCGCGAATTATTATCGTCATTTTACCTTTGCGCTTATCGCCTCGAAGTTCCACCCGACCGCTTATTTCAGCCATCGCCGCAGGGTCCTTGGGCTTACGGGCTTCAAATACTTCCGTAACTCTCGGAAGACCACCCGTAATATCCTGAGTGCCGCCGGTAGCTCGGGGTTGATGCGCAAGCAACTGGCCCGCCTGAACTCTCTCGCCTTCAATAACTTCTATTCTCGCTCCTGCAGGCAAATAATGAACATCAAGTATCTTCCCATCGGCATCTTCGATTATGATTTGTGGATGCCTGTCGCCTTTATGCTCAATTACAACATGCCTGCCAATTTGGCCCCTTCGCTCTTCTTCAAGCCGAATCGTTTCACCTTCCACAATATCTACAAACGTAATTCGACCGGCCACTTCCGCCAGAATTGGCATTCGGTGTGGGTCCCACCAAATCAACCGCTGACCAGCCTTAACCTTCTTACCGTCATTTACTACTATATGGGCACCGTATGGCACCTTGTACTTTTCAAGTTCACGTTTCTTGTCATCAAGAACCGCAATCTCACCATTCCTCTTCAAAGCCACCCAACC
>CAZECQ010000018.1:0-22855 GCA_964510545.1 uncultured Pirellulales bacterium
GATACTATGATTCCTAAAGCATAGACGAAAGGCGCCAATCCTATTGTAAGTAATATGAGCTTGTCGACAGCAATAACGGCATTAACTGAAGTATTAATAAATGACAGCACCACCAACACAGCAGTAGCTGCCGGCGCAACCAACGCCAGTACAATTCCAATTAGTGCCGGTTTGTTCTTTGCCAAGTTTTTGACCTCGTCAATTTTTCATTAATTTGTGATATATCACGCCTGCCAGCAGTATCAAAAGCCCCAGCCCGGCCCACATCAATCCGATACCGGAACCTGCGTGAGCATCAGGGTTCCGCGCAATTTGATATCCGCTCATTATGCAGACAACCAGCACCGCCGCCGGCACGCAACTTACACCAAATGCGTTCAATAAATGTCCGCCTTTTAAGGCGATACCCAAACCGATACCAATGATAATCATAGCGATGCATCCAGTCCCGAATACCAACCGGGAATGAGTTTCTGCCTCTATTTCAACCACTGTTCTGCGCAATATTTTTTGAAGCTCGTTTAGCAGCCGTTTGAGTTCGCCCTTTGGCTGTCGATTCAGTGCCGAGGCAATCACCTCAGACTGGATATTCTCGAGAATATTGGTTGATTGAAAATGGTTTTTGACGGTATTTGGCAGAATCAGGCCGCGAATTCTAAACCAACCTGCAGCTATACCCTTCTCACCATCCGCCTGTTGCCAGTGCGGGCTGTATAACTCCATTGTCAAATTTGGTGCTACATCCTCGCCCTCGATACGAAGCAGCCCTTTTCTACATTCCAAAGTCCGGATAAGCCGCCCGCCTTCTACGTCATATTCTTTAACGAGGACCTCTCCGGCCAGTTCCACTCTTTTTTCGTCCCGCGCTCTGCAGGAGGTGGTTCTGAATTCTATAAACTTATCACCACTGTGAAGCCGGTATAATTTACCTTCACCATCTGATGTTCCTAAAGGTGCTCGGCCGTCTTTGTGTGGTATGTTTATCTTCTCGGCAATATCCCTCGCCAACAGTTCTGCACAAAATTGGGCTTGCACCTGCCGTGCCAGTTTCGCAATCGGATAGAAAAACATCGGGTCGACATCGCGAATTTTTTTCATCTCGTCTATCTTTTTGAATCTTATATTATCACCCAGAAGCGAGCCGAACTCAGCCATCACCGACATCGATTGAGCATAAAACCACGCCTCGTCCTCAGAGTCCATCTGGGAAGTGTTATATGCGGTTATCTGGACCTCGTTAAATTTATCGTGTGAGATGAAATTCACCTTTGCTTTTTCAGCAACGGTAATCTCCTGTATATCGCCGAACTTGGTCTTGATGATAATCACACCCGAAAGCGTATCATTCTGGGAGTTTGCCTGGTCTGCGTAAATCATATGTATGTGGTCGGGTACGGCATAATACCCTTTCCTCTGGATATTGCGGAAAAGAATCTGTTTAGCATCGGCCTTAATTGATTTTTCCGCCCGATGCACAAAGGCCGGCATCACATAAAAACTCAATATCAAATTGGCGATAGCGACCATAATCGCAAGAGCAAGGCCCGGATAAATCAGCGACAGCAGAGAAACTCCGCTTGCCCTGCAGGCGTCAAGCTCATTATCGCCTGCGAATCGGCCATAGACCAAAGCGGCTGCGAACAAGGCCGCTATCGGCAGTACGAACGTCAGAGTAATCGGCAGAAAATATCCCATAAGATGCAGAACCTGCTGAGGCCCCACGCCGTATTTCTGAACAGGCCCCAGGATACTGCCCAGACTCAGGATTAGCGTCAGGGCCACAGTCGTCAGGATAAAGACTTTGAAAACCTCGCGAAATATATATCTGTGCAGAATGAAAATCATTTTTCGTATTTCATATTTTGCTGCTTCTTGTTTTGCTTTACGGCTCTTTTGCCGTTCGAGTGGCCATTTTCAATAATAAACAACCCATTTGCAACAAAAATCTTAGCAGCCCAAACAGAATCCACAACTCAAAATCCCCGGCAACTGTTGATTTATTTTCCATTTGCGTTAAAGGCAAATAACCCTTAAAATGATAGTTTATTACAGACGATAGTATATATGCTAAACGCCAGGTGCCATTATTAATTCAGGAGCGAGTAATGAAATCCGGTCAATTTTTAATCGTCATTTGTCAATTGTTAATTTTTAGTTTCTTCGCCGTCGGCGATTTGCCCGCTGATACCATCGTCCTTGACGGCGGCCAGGTCATAAAAGGCGACATCCTCGCCGAAAAACCAACGCAGTTAATCATCGATATCGGCGTAACAGTCCTGACCATCCCAAAGCAGAAAATACTCGAATACGAATACACCAAAACGCTCGATGAGCAGCAAACCGACGCCGACTCACTGGCCGCAGTTGCCGACAAGCCAAAGAAACTCCCCGGCCGACTGTATTACAGCTCAAAGCTCAGAAAAGCCACCATCGAAAAGTGTGTCGAAGCAGTCTCAGAATCCGTTGTAAAGGTCTCGACCCCCGCCGGTATGGGCTCCGGCTTTTTCATCAATGAGCAGGGGTACCTCATAACCAATTATCACGTGATAGAAAAAGAAACAAAGATTGAAGTTATCGTATTTGAAGAGGTAAAAACCGGCTTCGAGAAAAAGAAATTCAAAAAGGTAAAAATCGAAGCTATTAATCCTTTCGTTGACCTGGCATTGCTGAAGGTCGAAGACCTCGGCGACACCAAACCTAAATTCGCTTATCTTGGTAAAATTGACAAAATCAAAGTAGGTGAGACGGTTTTTGCCATCGGCAATCCGCTCGGCCTCGAACGGACCGTTACCGACGGCGTCATCAGCACAAAGAACCGCTCGTTTGAGGGCCTCGTATATATACAGACCAATGCCGACATTAATCCCGGCAATTCCGGCGGGCCGCTCTTCAACCTCGCAGGCGAAGTCATCGGTGTTACGAATATGGGATACATTTTCTTCGGCGGCCTCGGCTTTGCCATTCCAATCGATTATGTAAAGCACTTCATAGATAATCGCGAATCATTCGCCTATGACAAGGACCAGCCAAACACCGGCTACAAATACCTTCAGCCGGCACGAAGACGCAATAAGTCCGTACCGAAGTTCCTCAAAAAGAAAACCAAACAAAAATAGTTTTTTCATCGAAAGAGCAAAAAATGAAACACACGATAAAAACAATATTTATCTTTGCCGTCTCTGTAATCTGTGTCATAAGCTCCGTCCGGGCCGGCCAACTGCCCAAAACCGTAAAACTGCTCCCGCCAGAAACCCTTTTACTTCTGGATATTGAAGATTTCAGCAAATTGAAGCAGCAGTTTGAAAAAACCAGCTTTTACAAACTCTATAAAGACCCGGCAATGGCCGCCTTCATCAAAGACGCCAAGGCAAAATGGCAGGAAAAAATCCTCGAACCGGACGAGAAAAATATATTTAAGACGATTATCGATGCTGACATTTTGCCACAGAAAAAAACGGCCTTTGCTTTGGTCCTCAACGAAAAAGCAAAGGATGCCAACGAGCCGATGGCATTGTTTATCACTCAGTGGGGCCAAAACACAACCAAAATAAAAGAAGCCGTCGAAAAGGCGGTCAAAAAAGCTATTGAAGAAGATTTACACAAAAAAACAGAGGATTACCGCGGCGTTAATATTACGACATTGATTGGGGAAGATTCAACAAGACTTGGCTTGGGTTTTTCTTCGACGCTGAGTTTCTGCTTTATTGATGACTGTCTGCTTGGTTCTGAGGACATTGAACTTCTCAAATTCGTCATCGCACACATCAAGGCAGTTGCCGGCACTACTCTTGCCGACGACAGCGATTACACTGCTGCCGCCGCAGCAACCGGACCCCATCATGACATTGATTTATACGTTAACATTAAACAGGCCATCAAAGCAGCTATTGCCGCCGATGCCACCGCCCAAGCACAGAGAACCATAACAAACCTGGGTCTTGATAATGTTACTGCTTTAAGTGCTTCGATTGGCGTGGCGCCGAACAGCGAAAACGCCTGGACTGGCAAGGCATTTCTAAAAATCAACGGCCCGAAAAAAGGTATTTGCAAAATGCTCGAAGTCCAGTCAGCAGCGATTAAAGTCCCGTCATTTGTTCCTACGTCAGCCCGGTCGGTAACCTTTGTAAATTTGAATATTGAAAAGGCCTACGACGAGCTTGGCAGCGTCCTAAACCTTTTCTCGCCACAGAGCGCTGCAATAATGTATATGCCTCTTTTGCCCGACAGCCCCGACGGCCAGCCGGGAGTGCAAATTAAAAGGGACATTATCAGCCACTTAGGTTCGGAAATTTTAGTCGCCCAGAATATCAACAAGCCATTCTCTAATACCGGACCCGCCGGACCGACAGAATCATTTGTTGCCTTCTCGACAAGTAACCGCAGCGCTCTTGAGAAATCCCTGTCGCTGCTGCACAGTAAGCTGATAGCTCCAAATGACCCTGATGCCCGCCGGCAGCTCCTGGGCCATACGCTTTATCTGATTGACCTGTTGGGTTTTTTGCCTGCTTTTTCGCCCGGCGGCGCAACACCAATGCAAGATGCCACCGACACCCCTATGCAGCAGGTGCCCAAAATGGCTTTTACCGTCACTGACACTCATCTGATTTTTGGCACCGAGTCAACCGTCGAACGGGCCATCCGCTCACTCAGTGGCAGTGACGCTCCCACAGTCGGTTCTGAAAAATGGTTCACACGTTCGAAGTCCGCTGTTCCTTCGGTTGTGGGAGTGGCCAGCTTCGAGGACAGTGTGGCTTCGGGAGAGTTGCTTTGGTGGACGCTCAGGCAAAGTGGAAAATCAGAACTCTCGTCCATACAAAAAGGCCCGGTTTCATTGCGGTTCAGCGCATCGGAAATTGATGAATTTGCCGATTGTAGTCTCCTGCCCGAGTTCGATGCTATACGCAAGTATTTCGGCTGGTATGCTTTTTATGGCGTCAGCAAACCGGATGGTTTCTTCTTCGAATCAAAGTATATTAATTCAAACTAAATAGTGCTGACAAAATTACGTTGAGGGAGAACTAAAGTGAATAACTCAAAGCAAAAATCTTCATAGTTGAGTGAACACATAGGTGGAAATTGCTGTTCACTATCATCAGGACGCCGATGGTCAGTTTATCAACCTTGCTCTGCTGATTGGAACTATAAATTAGCCGATGCCAAGAACAACGGCGCCGGAATCCCTCCCAACAATTCCACAGAAGGGCCCTTTAGGACTGCGAAGTGCTTTTGTCACTCAAAACCGCACTTTCTACAGAAAGGTATTTACGAACTTTTTTCAGCAATACTTTTTTATTAACCGGCTTGGCGACATAATCATCGCAGCCGGCATCGATGCATTTTTGCTCGTCTGCCTTCATCACATATGCGGTCAGAGCGATTATTGGCGTCTGCAACTGTTTTTTCCTGAGGACTTTTGTGGCCTCATAGCCGCTCATATTGGGCATCTGTATGTCCATCAGTATCAGGTCGAACGGCTGGCTGAGAGCTTTATCAACCGCCTCTTTTCCATCCTTTGCTATTGTTATCTGAAGGCCCTGCTGTTCCAGCAGCAGCTTAATAAGCTCCTGATTGGTTTTGCTGTCTTCTACTACCAAAATATTTCCGGAGAGCTTGTCCTGCTCACTAATATGCTGCTGGTTTAGCTCGTCTGCAGCATCATATTTGTTAAAGGACTGCTGGGTTTCTGTCTCAACGCCTATTGGAATTACAAGCGAGAATACTGAGCCTTTACCTGCTTTGCTGGTTAAGCTAATTTCTCCACCTAAAAGATGTGTCAGGCGTTTTGTGATAGCCAACCCGAGACCCGTACCTCCATATCTGGTAGTGCTGGTTTTGTCCGCCTGAATAAACTCCTCGAAAATCAATTCTTGCTTATCGGCCGGTATACCAATTCCGGTGTCTTCAACATCAAAACGGAGATATAGTTGGGGCTCACCATTCTGAACTCGCAGAGGCATTTCTTTACAATCGCCCTTCTCGAGCGAAACATTTACATACACGTGGCCTTCTTCAGTAAATTTAATGGCATTACCGATAAGATTAACCAAACACTGCCGCAGGCGAACAGGGGCGGTGCAAACCTGAACTGGGAGGTTTTCACATTGCAGAATTTCAAATGCCAATCCTTTTTCAATTGCCAGCGGCCGCATTAACGATTCAGTGACTGCAAGTAAATGTTCCAGTGAACAGCTTACAATCTCAATGTCGAGCTTGCCGGCCTCAATTTTTGAGAAGTCAAGGATATCGTTTATCAACTGGAGAAGATTCTTGGCGCTATCCTTGATGATACCGACGTAATGGCTCTGTTCTTCGTTGAGCTGCTCTTCGGAGAGAACATCACTAAAACCAATAATGGCATTCATTGGCGTCCGAATTTCATGGCTGACATTCGCAAGAAACTGGCTCTTTGCCAAATCAGCTATAACCGCTTCCTGAGCCATAAGACCTGCCTGCTCGGCTGATGTCTCAAGCTGCAGGTTTAATTTTTCAAGCTCTGCCTGTGTTTGTTCTCCGCGTTTCATGGCCTGTCTCAAATTTTCCTCGGCCTTTTTTCGCTTGGTAATATCATG
This sequence comes from uncultured Pirellulales bacterium, assembly GCA_964510545.1. Lineage (GTDB taxonomy): Bacteria > Planctomycetota > Phycisphaerae > Sedimentisphaerales > Anaerobacaceae > CAYXPG01. The sequence continues at coordinate 6,570 of CAZECQ010000018.1, forward strand.
GACGAAAACCAGCCAGGCCCTTCGGTCGTCATAGTCGGTAACACTGGTATTAAATTCAACTTCTATTCTCCGGCCGTCCTCGTGCTTCAGGGCTGTTTCATATCTTTGCTCATCTCGCTCTTCATTTACAAAACGCTGATATTTATCCTTGACTTTCTGCAATTCATCCGGATGCACAAAATCCTCGAAATTCCTGTAAACAATCTCATCCTTGGAACATCCTATTAACTCAGTAAGCGACCTATTTGCGAATTTCACCAACTCATCCTGTATAACACAGATGCCGTCGTTGGTGTGTTCGACAACATTACGGTATTTTTCTTCGCTCTCGCGCAGGGCCTTTTCGGCTTCTCTAAGCGCCACCAACTCTTTTTTGGATGTGATATCGTCAAGTATTCCCTGCAGCCCACTGACTTTGCCGTGGATATCTCTTGTAAAGGTGGAAAAGATAGTAACGTATATCTTTTTCCCTTTGGCGGTCTTCAGGGTCAAATCCTTGGCATCAATGCCTCCCTTCAGCAGTTCACTTAAAAACCTTTTCCCTTCTTTTGGTTTGTTCCAAAACTTTTTCGGCAAAAAGGCCTGGTTAATCAGTTCCGCCGGTTCGGCAACCTCCAACAGTTTCATAAAGGCAGGGTTAACATAAGTTATATTCCCATCGAGGTCGAGAGTATATATGCTTCTTTTGGACTTCTCGAGCAGACCAACATTTTTTTCCTCCTCGCCCTGCAGCTTCTTTTCTACGGCCTTGAAGATGTCTGTCTGGCCAAGAATACCGCGAAGCCATCCATCTTCCATAACAATAAGTCTGCGGATGTCCATTTTTTCCATAAGCTTGCTGGCACTGAAGACCGAATAATCAAACGGGATGCTTATTATTGGTGAAGACATTACCTCTTCCACCCTGGTCTCAGTAGATTTTTGCAGCGTAATAACTCTATTGATGATGTCCCTTTCCGTAAGAATACCCACCACTCTGTCTCCATCCAGTACCACAATGCTTGAGATGTCACGAGAGGTCATAACTTGCGAAGCCTCGGATACACTCACATCCTTCTGTACTATAGCAACGTCCCTCTTCATTATCTCCACAACGTCCCTCCACATGCCATAGGATGTGAGAATTCGAATCAGGTCGGTTTGGGTCACAATCCCAGCCAATCGTCCCTTCTCTATGACCGGCAACTGCCTGATGTGTTTTTTCTCCATAGTTTTGCTGGCTTCGAAAATGGACAAATCAGACGGCACAGTTTCCACCGGAGCAGACATTATCTCGGCCACTTTTATCTTATTGAAATCCCTCTTCAGAGACATGGCCCTTTTGAGGAAGTCCGGCTCGGTAAGGATGCCTACGACACTGCCGCTGTCTTTAACAACAACTACACAGGAAATTTTATTCTCAGATATTATCTTCGCTGCTGCAGCTACAGTATCATCCGCATAGATGGTAAAAACATCTCTGTTCATCACATCATTGACTTCCACCCAGACACGGAAGGAAGTCGCCACGCAGTCAGAAGTAACATCTTTTATCTCGGTTTTGATTAAATCGGTGAAATGGTCTTTGTTTCTCATTGGATTGTTCCTTGACTCCGGTTTTTCAATAATAAACTGCCTGTTCTTCTTATCAACAAACTACAATTTTCCATGCGGCCTGGTTTTCAAATTCGCTTCTCGCATACTCAAAAAGCGAAGCTTTTGCCGCCGTGGAAAACCGTTTACTCACAATAATCTGCGGCGTATCGTCGGAACGCATTCCTAATTAGCATCTTTGCGTGAATAGAGCCCTACAAAAAAAGCTGCCACAAAAAGTGTAAGAAATATCGGCAAACTCGCGGTTGTACTTTGTTAGAAAAAGTGAGTGGTTTCAAGCTTTTTGACAGGAGGTGACTTATCGAAAGCTTTTGTGGCTTTTATATGCCCTTTGTAGGCATTCCTGGGTTATTCCGCTTTTCTATCGGACCAACTATTTTCGATTGCCAAGGAGTTTCTCTGCTTTGCTGCAATCGCCGATTCATTGACCGCTCTAACTTAAAAAACAAGTAACTTTTTGAGATACAACATCGCACATTATCTGAAGTTTTTCCCTATCGAGCAGAAATACTTTAATAATATCTGAATATTTATCGGCTGTGGGCAGAACTTCAGCCAGCCTATTAGGCATCTGTGAAATTAACCTCTCATTCATAATCACATTTTTCATCTGCCCGAAGATAGCAACATAAAAGATGTCGGCCTCGATTAAGTCCTGAAAAAAATGAGTCCCGAAAGAAAGTTCCGGCATCAGGTTGGCGCCCTCATATGCAATTTCGCCTAATACAGTAACATTGTTGATTTCCGAAAAACTCACAGGAACACCAAGTGACGGCGTGGTGGTGCCCCATCGGCCGGGCCCAAGCAAAAGGGTCGGCAATTCCTGTCTGTTTGTGATTTGCTTGTTCAAACTTCCAACGATACGCGCAATACCATATTTTTCCGATAGCGGCAGGTCGATATAAGCTGCGGGCTGAACATATATGATTCTTTTAATATTCTCAGAGATATTACCGCCCATAAAATATCCCTCACATTGAAAAAAAATTTTCTCCGGCTTAATATCGGAGGGAATTTGGGCTCTTGCCCGCAGACCTTTGGCCTGCAGAGGCCTGCACTGGAGCAGGTTAATCATAGGTGTTCCTTGTGCAAAGTTCACGGTAAATTCAATTTCTATCGGATATTCATATTTCTTTTCGAGAATCTTGAGCGCTTTTTGCATAGTTTGGGTAAATGAGGTGTCGGTGAGGAGATTTTCGAATGTGAGCAGCCAGGCCTGCCCTTCATCCATGCCAAGCTCCCTTATTTTTTTTGCTGTTTCATAGTCCTTTATGGCCACCATCTCCAGCTTGAGGTCAAGTTCTTCGCCGAGCAGTTTCTTAAATGGCATCGTTATCAAAGCATTTTTTTGCGTATCAAGCAGGTCAACCTGGTGCTGTGAGAACTTTCTGACATCTTCCATCCCGGCAATTGGCCTTAAAAGCGGGGCATCAAGAGCAACAATACGGGGATAGTCATCCTCAACGCGGTTTACGGCTCGTGTCCCAAGCCCAAATACTAATCTTAGCATCCCGGCTTTTGGGTCGAGTTCTCTTTTCCAGACAAAAGTATTATAAGAAATGCCGACGCCAGCAACATCCGGAAAGAAATAATGATTCTTGTATGAACCTGATACACGCTGGATGAGCAGTGCCATTTGTTCATCCTGCTGGTCGAGCCCTCTTTGAAGGCGATAAACAAGGGCATCTTCACTCATGGCACTGGCATATACCTGCCGAACAGCAGACATAAACTCTTCCAGCCTTTGATTTCTCGGCCCCTGATTTGTGCAAAAGATACTTTCATATTTGCCGGCAAAGGCATTGCCGAAATTATCTTCGAGCAAACTACTGGAACGTACAATAATGGGGGATTGCCCGAAATAATCCAGCATATCCACGAATTGCTTGACTATGTAATCAGGAAACTTACCATCCAGGATTTGCTGGCGGGCTTCTTCAGCACCCTCCAAAAAATCCTCAGCGCTTTCCTGTTTCTGCCGTATCCACCATACATCGTTCTGCACAAGAAAAGTGTAAAAAACATCAGAGCCAATATAGAACGAATCATGAGGTTCGAGGAGCTTGGCGAGTTGCTTATCGGTTTTTCCCAATATTGCCCGCGCAAGCAGCATACCAACCGATTTGCCGCCGACAAGTCCGGTTCCTATCATTCGGCGGCGAATGTTAAGCAAATCCGCCATTGTAAAATACTTTTCTGCCAGCCGCAGAACCCGCTTATTACGGGAAATCTCCATTCGCAAAAGCATTTGATACATTTTATCTATCTGGTGTCCCACATCTTTGCCGCTGTGCAGGTCATCGAGAAGCTCTTCGGCCTCGATGAAAGTGCTGCTCCAAAACCCAAGTCGAAGACTCGGAGCATCAAGACGCTCCCACGGGACTTTCCCAAGAATCTTTGTTACGGTAACACTGTCCGTTACCGGCGAAAAAATGTCGCCCTGCCGAATGTGAATCATATTCATTGACGGAGAATGCCTGTCAACAACCTTAATGGGATAGACATACAAATTTTTCTTATAGCGATAAACCTCCAGCAAAATCTGAAGTGTTTCTGTAATAGGTGTCGTTGCGTGAAACGAATGAGCGTTTCTTAGTAAAGCAAAATATGCAATAGCTCCGACTTTACGAATGTATGGACAGACGAGCATAAAAAAGTTTCCGAGCATACGGTCACTGTTCCAGTCCACAACAAGCTCTGAAATGCAATCAAAAATGTAACATCCTTCTTTGCCGTTCTCATCGATGACCTTGTGAAATTCCTTAATGAACTTTTCAAATCCCTGCTCAGGGTATAGTCGATGTATTTCAACTCCTGAACCTTTTGAGATAAGAGGCTTGTGTTTTGCAAACCGAAAATATATTGGCTTTAGTCCATTCTCGAGCGCGTACTTGTAATATGGCTCCACGAATGGCAGGTAATCTTTCACCGAATCGACCTGCCAGACGATATTGTCCCCCTCCCGCAGATGGCTTAATATTTCATCCAGACCTTTCAGCCCGGTACTTGCCGATACGCTCATAAATAATCCTTTTCATTCTTGAAAAGGTTCCTAAAACCAAAACAACTTCCCAGATAAAACCGGAGAGGGCGGGATTCGAACCCGCGGTACCCGTAAAGGGCACACCGGTTTTCGAAACCGGCTCCTTAAGCCGCTCGGACACCTCTCCATAACAGCTTTGATAATCTATACATATACATTTGACAAAGACCGATTGCAAGGATATTAGCAGTTCAAAAGATAAACACCCGGCACCAAAAAAACCAGACATCACAGAATACACTCTGCCCGCAGCCCCACCCAAAATGAGAACGTAAGACCTTGTCGAAGGTTTCAATTCACGGGTTTGCCGAAAACTTCCACTTCGACATAATGATTATCACTACTCTCATTGCTGCCGCTGCTGTAAAGACGGACATAACGGGCGGGTACGCCTCCGGCATCAATAAGCTTACCCTCAGCCGCTTCAATATAATGCTTGTCGGAACCAAAGCCGAAACCGGCAGAGTTGTCATCATCATTGTTGAAGAGGGTCCTAAGATTTGTGACAAAAGCAGCATCGTCGGAAACCTGCACAATCACATCATAATAAACACGGGCCTGACTGTGGAAATGCCAGAGGAGAATAGCGTATATTTCATACTCCGCCTTCAGGTCAATAGTAACACTCTGCAGAGAAGAATGCAACATGACACAATTGGCACCCCCGGATTCGGTTTCTGCCGCCTTGTCACCGTCGGTAATCATTTCGAGCCAGCCAGCAATAGGTTCTTTGTCGCTGCTGATTACCGGCTTGTTCAGAGCAACGTTTTTTGTCCCTTCAGGAGCATAAAACGGCGGACGTACCTGTTGCGTAGGCTCTTCCAGGTTTGGTATCCTCAGGATTTTTGCAGGTATACCTGTGTACGCCGCATCGGGTAGTTCGGTCGGAAGCGGAACATTCCCGTCAGCATCTTCAGCCGGTTCTTTTATAACCTCCGGCTCAGTCACGTCCTCGCTTTTAGCTGTATCCACAGCCGGCTCCTCAGGTGAAGACTTCTTGCAGGAACCAATAAACAAACTCAACACCAACAAGCCCAAAATATAAATTTTCACATTTGAATTAAATCTTTCAATTAACATTTTCTCTCTACCTCCATTCTTCCAATATTTCGCATTTCGACAAAAACCCGCACTTTTTTAACGAGACAACAATTTCTCCTGCAGGCTGCGCCCGAACCACCAGGCCCACGCAGACTTCTACAGAACAGCTTCTGCGCTTTATACAACCAATAAACTAAATTTACAACAATATTAAGCTCGACCGAAAAAAAATATTCGGCACTTGACGAACAGAATAATGCCAAATATATTCGGCAGGTTGGTATATCAGGAGTAAAAGATGAATCAATTACTATTGAGTGCTGTTGTGCTGTTGAGCTTGTCTATGCCGTCTTTTGCCCTGGAATTTTATGTGGCCCCTGGAGGCAGTAATTCCAATCCGGGCACAAAGGATAGACCTTTCGCTGCTATTGCCCGTGCCCGCGATGCGATTCGCCAAATAAAAGCAGCGGCCAAAGAACCTGTTACGGTTTATCTTCGTGGCGGAACCTATTATCTGAAGGATACGGTTGTATTTACTGCTCAAGATTCAGGTACGATTGAGGCCCCGGTTTATTACAGGGCCTATGATAACGAAAAACCGGTCATCAGCGGGGCCATTACGCTCAACCTTAAGTGGCGACCATACAAAAATGGGATTATGCAGGCAAAAGTGGACAGGCCTGTCTTTAACCAGCTTTTCATTAATGGTAAGCGCCGCAACAGGGCGCGCTACCCAAACTACAACCAAAAAGCCAAGTACTTCGGCGGGACAGATGCCAACGCCATCAGCCCGGAAAAGGTAAAAACATGGGCCAATCCTGTCGGGGCAATAGTACATGGCTTACAGAAACAGCGATGGGGCAGCCTTCACTATCTGATTACGGATGTGGAAGATAACGGTCAGTTGAAGCTTCGGGGCGGTGACCAGGTCAACAGGGGAAACACTCCTGTGAACAAACTTCATACCTCGGCCCGTTATGTCGAAAACATCTTCGAAGAGCTCGACGAGATGGGCGAATGGTACCTCGACTCAAAAAAAGGCATTCTATACTTTATTCCGCCTGACGGGCTGGACCTGGCCGAGGCACGGGTCGAAGCCGTTGTGCTAAAGCAGCTTTTTGAATTTCGCGGCTCGATTAGCCGGCCCGTACATAATATCCACCTTAAAGGGCTGACGTTCACGCAAACGGCCTATACCTTCCTGCAGAAGTACGAACCACTTTTACGGGGCGATTGGTCAATCGTGCGGGCCGGAGCAGTGTTTCTAACAGGTGCCGTGGACTGCTCAGTGGAAGACTGTTTCTTTGATGCCGTTGGCGGCAACGGCGTCTTTATCAGCAATTATAACCGCCGGCTGAACGTGGCTGGCTGCAAGTTCACTGACTGTGGTGATAATGCAGTATGTCTGGTAGGAGATTTCAATGCCGTCCGCTGCGCTTCGACCTGGCTCAATCACATACCCGAGCCCCCCGACAAGACGGTCGGACCTGCCACTGAGAACTATCCGGCCCTGTGCGTCATTCATAACAACCTGATTCACGGCATCGGACTTATCGGCAAACAGGTTGCAGGCGTTTTTATCTCAATGGCCTCGCAAATCACCGTCAGCCACAACACGATTTACCGCACCCCCCGCGCGGCTATCTGCATCAACGATGGCACTTGGGGCGGACACGTAATTGAGTTTAACGATGCATTTGATACGGTTCGCGAAACCGGCGACCACGGGCCGTTCAATTCCTGGGGACGAGACCGGCACTGGAGACCCGCAAACTACCGTGCCAAAGAAACCGCAGTAACACCCGCCCGGTCTCTCTGTCAGCTCGACAACTACAAGACAACCATCATTCGCAACAACCGCTTCGAACACCGGGGCAGCCATTCCTGGGGCATCGACCTTGATGACGGCTCGTCCAATTACCACCTTTACAACAATCTGACGCTCGGCTGCAGTTTCAAGCTGCGAGAGGGCTTCTTCCGTCTGGTCGAGAACAACATCTGCATCGGCCCCTATCCGCCGGGAAAGCACGTCTGCTACAAACAAAACGGTGACGTGATACGGCGGAACATCTACGTCAATACGACAGACACCGCTATTTTTATGGGCATCCGTGCCAAACCATTGGAAATGAGCCAGATTGATTACAATCTATATTACAACTACAAGGCAGCGCCAACCGTACAACTCAAGCGAGAAATACCGCCGTCGTTCAAAACTGTTATGTCAATGCCCCAGTGGCAGGCCAAGGGTCTTGACCTAAACTCGGTCTTTGCTGACCCCTTGTTTGTCAACCCCGCCGAAGGTGACTACCGCGTTCGGCCGGAATCACCGGCCCTGAAACTCGGATTCAAGAACTTCCCTATGGACAATTTCGGTGTTCTAAAACCCCAATTCCGCGCCGAAGCCGAAGAAGGACGCCGGCTCTTTGATAAGACACACCCGACAGTCTGGCAGGTGAATATCCCGGAATATTATTGAAACGATAATACGAATTGTCTAAAATCCGGCGGACTACTTTTAAGAATTTTAATATTTGAATATTTTCGAGGTTCACAGATGTATATCATACCGGCAATTGACCTGATAGACGGCAAATGCGTCAGACTCGTCCAGGGCCAATATCACCGCCGGATAACCTACGAGCACGACCCCGTCAAACAGGCACGCCACTTTATCGCCGCAGGGGCCAGGTGGCTGCATATCGTCGACCTGGACGGGGCCAAAATAGGCCGCCCTGTCAATACCAATGCAATATCAGCAATAACAAAACTTGGAAAACTGAAAATTGAGGTTGGCGGTGGAATCAGAGACCAAAACGCGATACAGCAATTACTCGCTCTGCCGATAGAACGGGTAATAATCGGGACAAAAGCCGTAAGCGACTTCGAGTGGTTTAGCGAAATGGCCCACAAGTTCGCCGGAAAACTGGTCCTCGGCCTCGATGCGCGAGGTTCAAAAGTGGCAACCCACGGCTGGACAAAGGACAACCCTCAACAACTGCTGGAGTTTGCTGCCAAAGCTGCTAAGCTGCCCGTCGCCGCAATAATATATACCGACATCAGTAAAGACGGAATGATGGCAGGGCCAAACTTCGAAAGAACAAAAACACTCGCCGAATCGATAGATATACCGGTAATAGCTGCCGGCGGAGTTACAGAAACAGAAGACATAAAAAAACTGGCTGCTTTGGGAATCGAAGCGGCAATAATCGGAAGGGCCTTATACGAAGGCACCATCAACCTCGCCGATGCTATCAAAGCCGCCGAATAAAAAAAGCTGCTCTATCGAAAAACAACAGAGCAGCTTAAAAAACCTTAAAAAAGAATCAAACTTTAGTAGCTCAATCTTTTGCCTTTGTCAGTGCAATGCCTTCACTGGCGGCAGTTCGCATATCCATCGCGCTGCCGTGGTCCTGATGGTCGAGATACTCACCGCCGGCTCCGGCTGCCCGGCCGACTGCAAATACCATAAAGGCAATATCGCAAACCCGAGACATCGAAATCCTTTTTTCCTTTAATGCCTGCCAGCACGTCCCAAGAACGGTTGAAGCTATGGCTCCATCAACATTGACGGCCCAGACGTTTCGAGCAATACCCATATCTTTAATTTGGTGAGTAAGCATATGGTAGAATTCAAGGAAGATATTATACAGCTTCTTCTCTTTCATATACTTAGCCATAGCTTGTTCCCGCGGGTCATAGTTGACCGGGTTATTCCTGAAGACCGGATGGCCGAGACACGGAATACGTTCATAGCTCACGCCGGCCTCTTTTGCGATCGCTCTCTGTTGGGCAAAATCATTGGCGGCCCTGTCAACAATTTTCTCAAGGTCAAGACCGTGATTCTTGTCCCAGGGGTCGGCAAGGTCAACATCCTTGAAGACCCTGATGAGATACTCGACCGCCCTTTGACCGTTGCCGCCGTGAACAGTTCCTACGCAGGCCAGCGTAGCTATCATAGCAGTGTTCGGTGAATTGCCTGCAGAAGTCGAAAGCTTCGCTCCCTGGGCGGAAATAGTGCCAGGCCCGTTACTAAGGGCGGCAATAAAACATTGTTCGAGCAATTTGGCTTCGAAATCCCTCGGCTTCTCTCCCGTCCAGGCCAAAAACAACGACCTTATAAAAGAGCCCTCTTCCATCTGTTTGTCGAGACGGTAACCATAAATTCTGGCAACCTTGCCGTCATTAGAAGACATATAACTTGCGTTTTTCATATTCCTTCTCGGAGGAATTGCACCAAAGGTCTCTTTTAACATAAGATTTACCTGTGAACCATAGGGTTCTGGGATGGTGCCTTTCTCCAGAATCAATTTTCTCGGAAGTTTCTTTTCAGCACCTTTATAATTCATAAACCAGGGGTTTAAACGCAGCGGCTTTGAGGGATGAAAATCACGCTCAATACCGAGTATATCATAAACAAGAGCCGCCGCACCAGGCAAATGGTGCAGGGAGGTAATACGTATGCCTTTTTTGAGCGACTTCGTAAGGGCAGGTGATTTATCATATTTTTTGCCGGGCTCGAAAGGCTCAATACCGAAATACTCATCGAAAAGCTCCATCTTATCTGCGGCACTTGTTCCTTTTCCTTCGACGACTGCACCGGCGTGCCCGAGTGAAAGACCGCCTTTCTGAAGAAGTCCGCCTGTAATGTAAGCGATGATGGGCTTGGGATATTTTGTCTTCTTCATCATCTCAATTGCTTCTTTTTCGTACAGTCCGCCGGGTTCGATGTAGGCAATAATAAGTTTCGTGTCTTTGTCGTCCCGTGCCAGCTCCAGCAGCCCCTTGACAGGAGTAAGAATCAGCAAATCCTTTCCGGTTGAGATGCCGTAGGATGTCCCGATGCCGGCGCTCAAAAGATACGAGGCCATAGTGTTGACCATATTGCCGCTGTTCGATATTATCGCGGCAGTACCCTTCTTAAAACTGTCACCAGGGTCCGTGCCGCCCACCGCGCCTACCCGAACACCATCAAGAGTATTTATTACACCCAATGTGTTACAGCCTAATACATCGATATTTGCCTGAGAACAAATCTGGGCTATCTTGGCCGTAACCTCTACGGACACGTGTTCGGTAATAACAAAAATTGTCTCGACGGTTTTGCCGAGATATTCTAAGACTTCCTTAACATCGCCGTAAACAGCTGGCGGAGGAGAGTAAACAATGACTTTGTTGGGCTGTTTTTTCCTGGGTAAGTGCTTTGCCAAATCCTCCACGGTTGAAAAAACAGGAACGCTCTGGCCGTCCGATACCTGGATGCTTTGCCCGCCTTTGCCCAAGGCCCAGCCGCCAACAACATTGCCGCAATACTCCTGTGAAACAGTAGTAACTTTGCTTGCTTCTCTGCCTGTGATGTTTGAAACAGCCACTCGGTCTGAAGCCTTGAGAATATCACTTAACTTTTTCGCTCTCATTTCGAACCTCCATTCCTTTTGTAGCTCTTAGCTATCTTGGCGGCATATTCAGCCACCTGGGTTACCGGAGTATCCGGCCCGAATATGACATAAGGCATACCCAGAGAATCCAGAGTTTCTTTCATACTTAAAAGGCCTCTTACCAATTGTGGGCCGCCCCGGCCGATTACAACTGGTATCTTGATTGGGCCGTGTTCTTCAACATAGGCCTGCAGCGCGTCCGCAATGGCCTTGAAGGTTACATCAATGAGAGTATTGTTGGCTTTCCCACCAAGAATCAGAAGCAGTTTTGCATTAGCAAGATTGTGGTCAAAGCATATTTTTGCTGTTCCAAACATACGTTCATAAGGTGGATTACCTCCGAAGTCCGAGAGGAACATCGGGTCGCCTCCGTTTTGCTCGAGTGTTTCGGTTATGATTACCGACGCCCCCCCGCCAAAAAGCACAGGTAGAATCGCTTTACCGCCCAAATCAGACACGTGTGCCTGCCCCTGGTGGCTTAAGGCGTTCCAGGCAGCCATCTCCTCTTCAAAAAGCGTCGCACGCGCAGGGTATTCGGGCAGTTCAAAGCCGAGGTTCTTGAACTTGAAGTTGGCCTCATCAAAAACCGCCTTGAAGTCACAGGCATAAGGCTTGCCCTCAGGAGTAATTCGCCAGGGATTCACCTCACACATTCGCATCCCCGTTGATATAAACATATCCCAGAAGCTCACTAAAGCTCGCGAAAAAACACTGGCTGTCTTCTTCGGGCACTTCAGCTTGGTCAGGGCCTTATCGAAAAGGTAGGCGTCAGGACCCTTATAGACATCGACTGGGAAAGTGCTTTTTTTGCTTTCCGGAACTTCTTCGATATCCATCCCGCCTTCGAGCGAAATCGTTATCGACGGGCCAAGGTACTGCGAATTGTAGGTAATGGCTGTATAAACCTCTATTTCAGACGGAATGAACTGTACCATATAGGCCGTGCGGGGTATAAAACCCCGGACCTCCATACCCTGAATCTTCTTGAGGGCCTTTTCCGCCTCAAGGTAATCACTGACCACTTTCACCGCACCCGCTTTACCACGCTTGCCGGTCATTACATCGGCCTTGACTATCGCCTTGCCCGACCATCGTTTCAGAGCATCTCTGATTTTCGCTCCGCTGGCGTCGGCGGTGAGGTGCTCAGGCACCGGTATCCCGAATCGTGGGGCCAGGTGCTCAAGAAAGGGCAATTCTATTATTTGAGCCATGCTTTCTTTCCTTTCTTACGGTTTCCTTTGCTCCGCTGCTGTCACCTGCTCAGCTTCAACAGCGCAATAATAATATTTTTATCAACGATTTGTTCGATTTTCATAAGCCAAAAATGAGACCATTTCCGCGCATTCCAAAACTCCTCTGAAGTCCTTTTTCGATGGAAAAGTCACCATAGAACTATCTCGATGTGCCTTAGCCGGCATAGAGGATGCTTTCTTCGCCTCATATATGGAACAGGAAGCCATTTTGCTTTATACAACAACTATACTAAATTCCACACTCCCTTATTACGACAAACATCCTTAATTGCCGAAAACAAAAAGGAATGCGTACACCTTTATTGAGCATATGTCAAGCAATTTCCTTGCTTTTTTTCATTTTTTTTGGAATTTTCGAGGAAAATATGCAGCATAGCCGGAAAGTTCAGCACAAACCGAACTTTTATTGCTTTTTCTCTTAATAAATAGTATAATACAGCCCGGCTGCGCACCGACTCGCAGAAAAACATTTTTGAAAAGTAAATACGGGGGCGAATGGCTTCGACCGGATGGCCGACAGTCAGGTCGCATGCCCAGGATGCCGGTTGGCCTGGTTAATCATTCCGGCAACAAATTTTAATTGGCAACTATCAGTTGCGAATGGCTGCTTAATATAGCGGCCCGTCCTGTCGGACTCTTGCCTGTGGGTCCGCCAAGGGCGTCACACAGCAGGCTGGCCTAAGCGGTCGTTCGGGCCGTTAAGGCGAGATTTTACCGAAATAGCCGAGCTCAATACCTGTCGTTTGGCGTTGCGCAAGGCGAAAAAAAATATAAGCGACTATGCATGTAGACGCCTGGTTCGAAGCATCTCGGGACGGGGGTTCGAATCCCCCCGCCTCCAGTCTTGGTTTGCTGCTTGTCAGCAAAACAAGACTGCCGCGGCGTAGTCCCTAAGGGACGAAGACGGGCTTCTTACTGATTGATAAACGCACCCAATCACGACTCGGCAGGCCAATATGAAATTTTATTATGTGTATATATTACAATCTGAAAGTGATACTGAAAGGCACTATATCGGTTTTACTGATGGTATTGAAATCCGTTTAAGAGAGCATAATAATAAGAAATGTAAACATACCTCCAAGTTTACACCGTGGGCAATTAAAACAACTATTGCTTTTACCAACCATAAGAAAGCTCGTGAGTTTGAGCAATACTTAAAAAGTGCCTCCGGCAGGGCTTTCGCCAAAAAACACTTATGAATCCCCCCGCCTCCAGTCTTCCTTCGCTGTAAGCGAAAGAAGACTGTCCTGAGCTTGTGAATTTACACTGCCTGCCGCGGCGTAGCAGTGCTAACTGCGAAGACGGGAGCTTGCCGAAGGGCAACTTAAAAATCCATCAATTACTTAAATGAAACTATGTGGTACATTTACATCCTCAAATCCGGTTCCAGCCATAAATTTCGCCAAAAATATCTTGAAATTTGAGGTATTTTCGAGTATAATACCAGCAAAAATAGGGGTTGTATAATTGACAACATAAAAATGAACAATAATAAAACCATTCCTGCCTTGACAATACAAGTTTAGAGCGTGAAAATCCAACTATGACCAGCCTTTTTCCAACAGAGAACTCACATTTGAACTATCAGCCGAAACCGGCATCTCATTTCAACCCTGGCACAATTGTACTAACCAAAGGCAGCTTCCAGACCACGCAGCAGCGTGATTTCATACAGGCGATTTGTAATCTATACCCCCAGGCTCAAGTTATCGAAAAATTTGATATCTCTCACAACCGCTTTGAGCTTGGTGGTCTGGATCCTTTGAAGCTGCATTACAAAGGTAAAAATACATTGTTATTTGGAGTTCATAAAAGTGCCCTTAGATTCAGCGATGAAGATGGCAACGCCTGCCCAAACTACTGGCATTTTTCTCCCTACGGCTTTTGTCCCTACGATTGTCAATATTGTTATCTGGCAGGTACGCCCGGCGTAAAATTCTCACCCACAGTAAAAATATTTGTAAATATCGGTGAAATTCTCGACCAGATTGCCGCTGCTGCTTCTAAGCTATCCGAACCCACTGCCTTCTATTTGGGCAAACTCCAGGATGCGTTGGCACTTGACCGGATTACCGGCTATTCCCGCACTTTGGTCCCTTTTTTCGCTCAACAAAAATTCGCCAGATTAACTCTATTGACCAAAAGTGCCAATGTGGACAACCTTCTCGACCTTGACCATCAAGGCCACACCATTCTTTCATGGAGTTTAAATCCCCCTGAAATTTCCGATGCGTTTGAATCAAATGTCTCGACACCGCAGGAAAGAATAACCGCGATGCAAAAATGTGCAGATGCCGGCTATCCATTACGTGCCGTTATCATGCCGATTATTCCTGTGGAAGGTTGGCAAGATATTTACACCGACTTTTTAAAAAAACTCTTGGAATCGGTACCGCTTGAGCGTATTACATTGGGCCAAATTTGCAGCTATTCTAGCGCCCTGCGACTTACCGAACAAAAATTAGGCAATGATAACCCTATCTCCAAAATGCTCGAAAAAGATAAATCCAAAGATGGCCGAATCCGCTTCCCAATAAAGTTAAGAATTGAAGTCTATAGACACCTCATTGATAAAATAAGGAAACTACAACCTCAATTGCAGATCGGTTTATGTATGGAAGAAAGAGAAACCTTCAAAGCCTTGGATATGGAAAACGCCATCGGCTGTTGCAACTGCATACTCTAATGAACAATAATCACTTACAATAAATACATCCAAATTTCAAATCAGTTCAAAACACCGGGTTAATTTGTCCCTTCAATGTTTCGAGCCAATTTTGAAAGGAAAAACTGTGGCTAACTCTTTATTAGAAATTGGAAACATTCTTCCGCCTCTACTTGAACAGCAAATTTCCCCGCCATACAGAATCGTTGCACGTCATCTCGATTACCTTCAAAAATGGCGAGAGTATTTGTTGTGGGTGTGGATTGACGATTTAGATGAGGACGTAGATAGAATCTGTATCCAACAGTCAGTTGATGAGCTTATCTCCACAATTCTGCTTATAGATTTTGTTGGGCAGTTATATCCTATGGCGATTCCTACCCTTAAGGAAATTCTAAAAATTGTTAATAAACCCACAGCTTTCAGCTTTTGTAAGGCTGTTTATAATCAGGTATCTTGTAAACTACTCAAAACAGTCTTTAATCCAGATCGTTTAAGTGGCCCAATGACAGAGCCACAAAAAGAGGTTGAGTTATCATCTCTAACTGATATCTCAGAATCTGTTGAGGCCCTGTATGGCTCTCGAATGCCAATTACGCTCTTGGGTGATTTTTACCAATTGTGCTTAGATCGTCCTGTTGCGAATAAAAGAAATCGCAAAAAAGGCTCTGACCGTCGTGACAAAGGTGTATATTACACTCCTGCTGCCTTAGTAGATTATCTTGTGTTCCATACCCTTAAAAAAGCTTTTCATAAGTTAGCGCCCGTGCAGATTCAACACCTACGAATTCTTGATCCTTCCTGCGGTTGTGGAGCATTTTTAATAGCAGCCGTTCGTTTCATACTTAAATGGCTCAAAGATAAGTCCAATAATAACGAAGGACCGCCATATCTCTCCCCACAGAAAAGCCTTGAACTTCTTGAATCTATGATTTATGGCACAGATATAGATAAACGGGCAATTTGCTGGACACGTAGGTTACTTTTGCTGACAGTTTGGGATTTTTATATTAACAACGGTGTAAGTAAGAATGATATTCGAAATCTAAGGATACCAACCCTTGAAGAGAAAATTATTTGCAAGAATTTCCTTGAAGAACAATCATTGAAAAACGAAGCTTTCCACGTGATTATTGGCGGGCCGCCTTTTGTCCGGGTACAGGAGCTTTATAAGTCAGACCCTGTAAAGGTAGACAATTATAAGCGTAGTTTTAGAACAGCAAAAAACGGCCAGTTTGATTTATATATGC
>CAZECQ010000019.1:0-22813 GCA_964510545.1 uncultured Pirellulales bacterium
GTAAAAAGTAAAAAGGCCAAAACATTTCAGCCACTAAGGCGCCAAGACACGAAGGGGATAGGGAAAGAGGAGCAGGGAATAGGAAACCAGAAAATCAGGATAACAGAAAAAAAACTTTGATAATATGAACCACGGATTTCGCAGATTTTAAGACAAAGATTAGCCGCGAAGGCAAAAAGGCGCGAGAAGAAAGTAAAAAGTAAAAAGGGAAAAATGAAGTCAGTGAAGCGGGTAGTGTATAGCGTACAGCGGGCAGCGGGCAGGAAAAACTAAATTGGAAACCACGGAGTGAAAAATTTTTTGAAAAAGACTCTTGACTCGGCTCCGGTTCATAGGATTTACGCGGATTTTGTGCTTCGCCGTCGGCCTTCTGTTATCCGTTCTCCGTCTTCCGTTCTCTGTCATCTGTCATCTGCTGAACGCTGTCCGCTGATTTTCATATTGACTTGTCAAAGAAAAATGGGTGACTGTCCCTATTTATTTATTGAGGATGATGGATGGAATTTTCAACGTATTAAGGTTCAATTGGCTTTGCCCTAAAAATGCAAAAGTTTAGTAATAAGGTTTATACAAAAGTTGAGCCGGTCGTACGTCAAGCGATAGATCATCTACCCGTTAGCGATTGGTTATAAAATATTTCATATCAAAAAGGTAATTTTTGCTATTTCAGCAACCAGACAACGGCACATTTCTTAAAGGTAGCGGGACAGAAAAGCCTAAACGGGCCCATATAAAGGTGGGCGTGAATTGGTCAGGCAAAGCTCGACGAGCTCATCAATTACCGCGGTGCCAACACACATGACTTTGTCCGCCCCCCCCCAGTAGAGTTTCAAAGTTCCATCGTCCTCCGGAACAGCGCCGCAGGTAAAGACTACATTATGCACATAGCCAACTATTTCCCATTCATCCTCAGGCTGCAAAATCCAGCGGTCACTAACACCAAGGATTTTGGCTGGGTCATCGAGTTTATGCAGGGCAACTCCAAGTCGGTAAATACACCCATCCATTGTTTGGAACACACCATGATAGATACTCAGCCAACCTTTGTTAGTGGGAATCGGAGGAGCACCTGGTCCAATTTTCATCTCGTCCCAGTGATAGGTTGCTGGTTTCATTACCGGCCTGGAATCACCCCAGTGACGCAGATCAGGAGAGAAACTGATCCAAATCGACCATGCGCTGATTTCTGAATGAGGTCGGTCTAATCTCGCGTATCTGCCGTTAATTTTTTCGGGAAAGAGCACCGTATTCCTGTAATCAGCCTCGGTAATAAATGCGATTCTTTCGACAGATTGGAAATCGGACGTTTTAGCCAGGCCGGTGCGAACACCGTATTTTGAATATGCACTATAGGTTATATAGTAAGCACCTTCTAAAGCCGTGATGCGAGGGTCTTCGATGCTATATTCTTCATATTCGCTAAAGGGAGGCTCTTTGCTTGGCACCATAAAAGGTACGGGGCTGGGCCTGAAATTGAAGCCATCCTCGCTTTCGGCCAAGCCGATTATGGAACGGCCGGTATCAAGATGTGAGCGAAATAGCATTATGTACCGTCCGTTGAATTTTGTAACACCTGCATTGTGGACTGTCTCCACTGGATACGGGATATTGTTCTTTGTCAATATGGGATTCTTTTTATAACGTGTGACCAGCTTATTTTTCATTCCTAATCTCTTTACAACTGAGATGTAAAAAGTTTTCGTTTAGGTCTTACGATGAGAAATCGAGCAATTCTTTACAGCAAATCTACTACGAGCTCCATAATGGGAACCTGACGGGTATCTCCTTACATCTGAATCTTGGTTTTGTTTTCCCTCGCTTTCTGTACTCACCATCCTTATAAATCCAGAATCCTGCGATCCTTGTGTGGAAACCGAAATATTCGTTTCTAACAATAACCTTGAGTCTTCGCGGGTATACTGTCAGTTCCTCCTCTACGCCTCGGCGTCTTGTATATTTGGTCATATTGGTAAAGGTGATTATCTCAAGCCATTCATCCATGCCAAAATTCTTTAACTCGTCCATGATGAACCCGAGGTCATCCTTCTCATTTAAACCAATCTCATATTCCTCGCTCGGGCCTGCATGGCAGTGGAATTGACCTATTAACTTATAGCCCTGTTTGCCTCTTCTTTCTGCAATCTGTGTTATGGCATCATTTATGATTTTGTACCGCTTTCTTGCCTCTCTGTTCCCGTAACTGACGGATCTTGTGCCTTTTTCAGCTGTGTGTATCGGGGACAAATTTACCACATCTATGACGTTCCTGTGCCTTCTTCCTATAAGGTAACCCATAGTTTCCCAGTAATTAACGAGCTCTCCTCCCGTTCTTACCAGGTTCCAGAAGCATTCCTTACCTATATTTACATGTAGGGTCGGTGGGTATTTCCACATCACAATCAGCAGCTCCTAATATGTAATTCGTGCTTATTTGACTTTATTGCCAAACTGTGTTTGCCGAGCGTCTTTGCGACGCGCTTTGGTAATTCTTGAACTGTCTCATTCTTACCTCATTGTGTATAGGCTGCACACGAAGTTCGATTTCGAATTTGCTCGAAAAACGGTGTTTTTCTTTGCTCGACGCAGGCAGCAGCATATAAATACATTGCCGCCGACCAGCTTTGCCAGTCTTCGCCCTGGGGCGTTCCGTCCTGAGCTCGTAGCCACTCATTGAAACCAAAATCAACATTGGCATCGCGAGCCGGTTTAACAAGCTCGGTAAGAGCAATGAGTTTCTTCTCAGCGAGGCGGTGTTTTCCAGCGGCAACCAAGGCCGCGACATAAAATCCACAGACAAAAGGCCAGATACCGCCATTGTGGTATTCGCCAGGTTGGTTATAGTTTTTGTAACGAGGCATCCAGTCAGGGTCATCGGGCTTGATATAAGGGAATAAATTTGGAGGCAAGTCAACGGCTAATTCTTTACTTGCCCTTAACGCTTTGCATTCTGCTTGTATCCATGAGATAAGCTCTGCGGATCTGGAGGGAGAGGCAATACCCGAGAGGATTGCCAGGCTGTTGCCTAAAAGATCAAAACGTTCGCTTCTATGTACTTTGTAAGACCATAAGGCATAATATGGTTTATACCTTAACACTAAACCTTCGTGGACATGGCGATTTTGCCTGTCACCTTTAATGGTGAATCGCCCCATCATTTCCCGAAGCTTTGATGCCCGGTCGTGTTGGCCAAAAAGTCGCAGATAAATATAAACTACCGTGTTCACAAAAAGCCCATATCCCAAAACCCACTGCTCGTCACGCCAGTCACTTGTCGGCAGCTGGTCCACAATTACCCGGTCAGAGGGACTCTGGTATTCCATCCACTGCATTGCTTTTTTGGCGGCGTCTTCGAGAAAATCATTTTCGCCTGTTACCTGGCGAAAGAGTGCCACCGCCATAAGAAACAGGGGAGTGCAATCGCTTGAGCCGCGGTCGCTGGGGTCATGAACTAACGAAGGGATATGACCAAGCCGGCTTTGATTTTGTGCCAAAGTTTCCATCGCTTTTCTTAGTGACTTAATTAGTTTTTTATTTCCGGTAGTCAAAATTCCCAGTGAAGAAATCATAAGGTCACGTGTGTATGGTTCCGGATAGCCCCATCCCGCTGTTCTCGGCAGCCCTCGATATGGGCCATGAGCATTATGGAGCAATACTTTGATTGCGGCATCCTTTGTTTGACGAACCAAATTCTTGTGATGTCTGTCCATTTTATGAGATTCCTAATTTTCCGGGGGCGAGCTCAAGGAATCTTTTGGCTATGACACGGTAATCGTAGCATTCTGTAGCACGTTTCCTTCCGGCTTCGCCCATCTTTTTTCTCAGTTCGGCGTTTTGCATCAAATCCATTAGATAATTTGCAATGTCATGTACGCTGGCACGATAGTCAACCGTTCTGGGCTTTTTGAAAACTACTCGGTGGCCTCGTTCATATCCAGACTCGTCTCCCAGCATAGTTTCTCGCATCCGGACTTCCTGAGCTATACCCGCAAGGAGTGCGTTCTGCCCATGTACCATCGTATCCAGCATCCCCATAGCTTTAATGCCGATAACAGGCTTCCCGCAGGCATTTGCCTCTACCTGAATCATGCCAAATCCTTCCAGCCGGGACGGGGCTGCGTATATATCGCAAGCTGCCAGTAAATATGGCATGAAATTACGGGAGATTACACTCGATGTATATACGACATTTTTCTCGATACCGAGCTGAGTTGCTAATTGCATATCGGTGAAATTCTGGGCCTCTGTTCGCGGTTGAGGCCAGACTTTGCACACATATTTCCAGTCTGGTGCCTTTGTATCATTGATTGCCAGAGCCTGCATAACCTCCTGGGCACCCTTTGATGTAGCATCACCTCCTATAGTTAGAATCATTATCTGGTCCGGTGCGACACCAAGTGCTTCCCGCACTGCAGAAACTTTTGGATCGTTTTTATCGCGAGGTATAAAGGCATCCGTATCGCAGCCCACCGGAAGCACCTCGATATTCTTGCCGCTTAGGCCATCGCGCATATACATTTTCTTGACCCAGTGCGAAGTAACTAAGATCAACGGCAGTGACTCAAGGATTTCCTGATAGTTGGCGACATAACCGTCCGCCACCAGCCAGGGTATCGGCTGTACGCCGTACCGCTGTGGATGCATTACCAGATGGGGAGTATGTCCCCAATATCCGACGCCTATCACGATGTCCGGCTGAAACCATCGGTAATACCATTCTTTTTCCTGTGCTGATTCAAAATTCACCGGATGGACCTCCACTCCCAATTCCTGTAACCCACGGTACAGAAGTGCCCCTTGTGTAGCAAGACCACCGGTACATGAAGGGTAATCAAATAAAACTAATACTTTCATTTTATTATACTCCTTTGATTAAGCCGTTCTTTAAGTTCCACGTACTGAACGAAATGTCCAAAAAGCTTCCTGGCGGGGTGTGGTCCTAGCCTCAAAACTATCCGGCCTAAAGCCATATATCTCCGTAATAATTTTATATTTTTTTTGCCAAATTTCTTGTGGCAGTTTCATAAGTATATCTGCATCCTGAACAGGCTGTGGTGTGTATTTTCCGCCGCCATCTTCGTAGGCAAATCTCCAGATTTCCTCAGCAAATAGTTTTTCGCTTTCCCATAAAGCCATAACTGCTTTTCCTGTTTCTTTGTGTCTGAGATGGCGGGCGTATTCACCCCAGGGACCGTGAGTAATAATGAGGTCGAATCTGTCCGAGGGAAGCAGCTCAAGTATCTTGTTTTGCACTTCACGTGCGTCTAATGGAGATTGCTCAGGCCCATCGTCAAGATCACCCATTGACCCTGTAGCACCCAGTTTTTCGAGTGCGCGGAAGAACTTAGGTGACCGGTCCCGGTCGGTTTTTCTGCAAAGGGTAATTATTGTCCAATTGGCCTCTGGGTGCATCAATATGGTCCCCCCAGACCATAGGGTCTCATCATCAGGGTGTGCTACAATCACAGCACAATCAGAAGCTTGCCATCGATTCCGATATTTTTCCGATACTGCCATCTTATTCAGGTCTAAAATAGCGAAAGAGCGTTGAGGATTACGGGCTTTTCCACCAATCGGATGAGCTGTGGTTAGGGCAGGCGAGCAGGAAATTAACTATATCCTTTAGCTCCGCTGTTGCAAGAGCAATGCATGAGTCTGCGGCCCCATAGTACATGTTGATAATGTCATTTTTTAGTATCCAGCCGCAGGGAAAGACCACATCATCTACATCGCCTTCACGCTCATAGGTCGCTTTTGGTCCAAAAATCCACTCATCGGTGCGTCGAGTGACCTGTTTTGGGTCCTCAAGGTCAAGCAGCACTAAGCCCAACCTGTAAATGGAACCTGAAGGGGTAGTACGAACACCATGATAAAGCACCAACCATCCATGTTCAGTCTCGATAGGAGGAGCAGAGAGCCCGATATTGTTCGCATCCCACCAGCTGCCTTCACGGGCATAGATTATTTCCTGATGGTCGCCCCAATGCTTTAGATCCGGCGAGAAAGAAAGCCAAATATTGCACGCGATGTTCGGTGACCTTGCAACTGGCCGATGAAGCATTGCCCACCTGTCGCCGATTCTTTTTGGAAATAAAGCAGCATCCTTATCCTCTGGAGGCATTACAGGGCCCAGCCGCTCGAAACTTTTAAAGTCCTTAGTAGTGGCCAATGATACTAAGGGGCCGCCCTTGGAATAAGCGGTGTAAGCAACCGCCCATTGCTGTAATTCTTGCAGCCAGGTGACCCGCGGGTCTTCTATACCCCAGAGTTCTTCTGGATGATTGGCGGGGTCTGGCCGCAATGTTGGCTCAGTGTCAATATCCCAGTTGCGCACGCCATCGTTGCTGCGGGCGACGGTGAAGTGTGAAATACCCCTGAAATCTTCAACGCGAACAAGCAGCAATATCCTGCCATCTATCTCAGCAGCAGCGGCATTGAAAACCGAGTTGACATCATATGGCCAATCCTTAACCGAAAGTATCGGATTGTCAGGATATCGACGGAATAGTTCGCGGTTGGTCTTCTTTTTCATTTTTATACACTCTTGGCTTAGTATTCACCCTCTTCCGGCATTGCAGGTGTTTTCTTTTTCTTTTCGGGAATTTCGCTAACTATAGCATCTGTCATAAGCAGCAGCGATGCAATTGAGGCGCCGTTTTGAAGTGCAATCCTTTCGACTTTGGTCGGCACAAGTACACCGAACTTGATCATATCACCGTATTGTTTCCGCAGGGCGTCATAGCCAAAGTTTGCATTGTTGTTTTCCACAACTTTTTGTGCAACAATCGAGCCATCTAAACCCGCATTTATAGCAATTTGTTTGATTGGCCATATGACCGCTCTTCGAATGATATCAACGCCTATTTTTTCATCACCGTTGGCTTTTACTTTTTCCAGAGCCGGCAAGGCACTGAGCATTGATACCCCACCTCCTGGCAGAATCCCTTCCTCAACGGCGGCCCGGCACGCATGCAGGGCATCTTCCACGCGGGCTTTCTTTTCTTTCATTTCAGCTTCTGTTGCAGCACCGACATTAATTTGAGCAATTCCGCCGGCTAATTTCGCCAGCCTTTCCTCGAGTTTTTCCTTGTCATAGTCGCTGGTGGTTTTATCAATCTCATTTTTGATCTGCTCAATTCTTCCCTTTATGGCATCGGTACTGCCTGCACCTTCGATAATAGTGGTAGCTTCTTTATCGATGGTAATCTTCTTGGCTTTGCCGAGCTGACTTAACTCAAGGTTTTCCAGTTCAAGCCCCAAGTCTTCCATTATCGCCTGGCCGTTCGTCATAATCGCAATATCCTCAAGCATCGCCTTTCGCCTGTCGCCAAATCCGGGAGTCTTAACTGCCGCACATTGCAGCACGCCGCGAAGTTTGTTGACAACCAGCGTAGCCAAGGCCTCGCCTTCTATGTCCTCAGCAATTACAAGTAAGGGCTTCCCCTGTTTGGCAACCTTCTCCAGAAGCGGAACAAGCGACTTTACGGCGTTGATTTTCTTTTCGTGGATCAGGACGTACGGCTTTTCGAGCACTGCCGTCATATCTTCAAGGTTGTTAATGAAATGTGGACTTAGATACCCTTTGTCAAACTGCATGCCTTCAAGTAACTCCACGGTTGTTTCCAGCGACTGGCCCTCTTCGACCGTTACAAC
Source organism: uncultured Pirellulales bacterium (assembly GCA_964510545.1). Lineage (GTDB taxonomy): Bacteria > Planctomycetota > Phycisphaerae > Sedimentisphaerales > Anaerobacaceae > CAYXPG01. Next base: position 7,651 of record CAZECQ010000019.1, read on the forward strand.
GCCGTCTTTACCGACCTTGCCCATGGCCTCGGCCAACTTTTTTCCGATTTCAACATCCTGGTTCGCCGAGCAGGTTGCTACCTGTTCGATCTGCTTGTTCGAATTAACAGATATGCTCATCTTCTTCAGTTCTTTGACAATTGCCTCTACCGCCATATCAATACCACGCTTTACTTGCATAGCATTAGCTCCGGCAGTGATATTTTTAAGCCCTTCATCGAAGATGCTCTCGGCTAAAATAGTCGCTGTTGTTGTACCATCGCCTGCCACAGTTGATGTTTTTGAGGCTACTTCCTTTACCATTTGTGCTCCTATGTTTTCGAAGGAATCTTCCAACTCGATCTCTTTTGCAACGGTTACACCGTCTTTGGTCACAGTCGGCGAACCCCATGACTTCTCCAAGATTACATTTCGTCCACAAGGCCCCAATGTGATTTTCACTGCTTTAGAAAGTTTCTTTACGCCCTTGCGAATGGATTCTCTTGCATCATGAGAAAACGCTATCTTTTTTGCTGCCATATTTTTCTCCTTTTACTTCTCAATTATTGCCATAATATCTGACTCACCCATAATGAGATACTCTTTGCCGTCTATCTTTACATCTGTACCGGCATAGCTTGCAAAGAGTACTAAGTCGCCTTTTTTGACCTGTACCTTCTTGACTGTACCGTCGTCAAGGACTTTGCCTTTACCAACTGCGACTACTTTGCCTCTTTGAGGTTTCTCCTTTGCGGTATCAGGCAAGACTATTCCACCAGCGGTCTTGTTTTCCGCCTCAAGACGCTGAACAAGTACCTTGTCTGACAATGGTCTGATCTTCATCTGTCTGTGCTCCTTTTACATTAACTTGTTTATCTGTACTTCTTTTGTGCCTTCAAAATCCATCGCTATTATTTTCAAACTACCTTTTCTATGCTCAAAGAGGAAAGGGTTATTTTCTTAAGCCATTGACCTGTGCGGTTGTTCCAGCTACAGCCATACCACGCGAAGAGAACCTATTAGCTCTTTTTCCCCTTCCAGCTAAGTACCCGTCTTTGCTGTTTTCTGCGCTTAGCAAGCATTCTTAACCTCCTGTTTCCCTTCAAAGGTCTCACTTTTCACCTCATTCGTGGCGGGCACTAAGTTTCTCTCTGGCCCAAAGAATCCCACTGCAAGAGCTGTTTTTTTGGGCCAAAATCTCATTTTCATCCTGACTGGTATTTGCACCATTTTACTCCGTCTGGTTCTTTTCTGGTTCGTTCCCTTCTTACTGAGCTCGTTTGCTGCCGAGTTTTTATTTGAATCTTAACCAGGTAATAAACACACGGTTACAAATCGCGCATCTGCCAATCCGCTGGCCAGGTAACAACGACTAAAGGCCACCGCCCGGCTTTTGCTATGTTAACTGGCTAAGAGAGCCTTGTTAGTTTATAAATCAAAATCATAAGGTCGGTTTATATCCTTTTCTGGTTCTGTATATTCGAATTTCTCAACGGCTTCTTCCGCACGTTTTGTTGTGCCCTTTTCTTTCCTGCTGCAGCCGGTCACAGATACCATAGGAGCTATGGCCATCACAAATGCTAACAGCATAACGATTAACTTTTTGGCTATACTTTTCATGGTTTTCTCCTTGTTCAATTAATTGCTTAAATTATTTTAAATTACTTACCTTAAATAGAAGTTATCACTGCCCATCGTTTTATAGCCAGTTATAGTCTGGCTCATTCCACGGGTAATCATTGGGCCCAAGCCATGGATAATCATTAGGCTTTTCAGGTATCTCATCTGGCTCATCGTTGGGTTCTTCTTCAGGATAGGTATTCGGGTCATCCTCTGTATTTTCATCTGAGTGCTCAAGAGGCTCTTCAAGCAGGTAGTCGTCGGGCTCACTAGTTATCCCTGTTGATTCTTCTGCCTGTTCATCGGCAAAAGGAACATATAACTTTTTTACTGGCGTTTCGACGGGCTTTGCCCTGGCCGTTTTGATTTTTTTCTCCTTGCATCCTACCATGATGCACAGTGAAAGAACGCCAAGCGAAATTGTCAGCAATAATACAATGGACTTTATACGTTTCATGTTTCACCTCCCGGGGTAACTCCCCAAAATCCACTTTTTGCATTTAAAGCTCTAATGGCCTCCCGATAAGCTACTATAGTCAATCATTCCCAGGTTTTTCCTTTTATTTCAGGGAGTCTGTTACTTGGCCGACACAATCCAGCAGCAGACTCCCAATTCTCGAAGTTTTTCTTTCGAGCTTATACTGCCCTTTTATTTGTTATTCAGCTTTTTAGCTGTCTTTAATCATTTTGCAGTGAGCTCGATGCTAACCTGCTGACTCTAAAACAGTTGTCTTGTTTGTCCTTACGCTTCTTTGACCTTAACCTTTACAGGTTTAGCCTTCTCGCTTTTTGGTAGGGTTACGGTAAGCACACCATCCTTGCAGGAGGCCTTGATTTCGTCAGGGTTAATATCACCGCCTAAGGAAATATCGCGTCTAAAGCTGCCGTAAGAGCGCTCAACGTGGTAGTAGCCTTTTTCTTTTTTCTCTTCTTCGGCTTTCTTTTCGCCGCTGATGGTTAAGGTATTGCCGTGAACTGAAATGTCGATGTCGTCAGCTTTACAGCCGGGAACTTCGGCTTTTACCACAAATTCGTTTTCATTCTCGGCAACATCAATTGCAAGCCACCGTCGGTAGTCAAGCGACGGTAAGCCCCAATCACCAAAGAAACCTCGGAACAAATCGTCCATTTCATCGTGGAGCCTGGTTAAGGGGCCTCTTTCTCTCTCTCTTCTTCTAACTGGTAATAGTGCCATCTTACTGCTCCTTTCGTTAATTCAATCTGGGTTTCAGAATGGTTTTTTTTTACTTTCCGTACAAATCCTTAATACTATCTTTTGGGGTGTTTTTCAGGGTTCCGCGCCGCAGTTTTTCTCCTAAGACCTTTTATCTTGATTCTCGGCTTTTGATCTTTCTTACGTGCCATAATGAGTCTCCTTTTGCAATTCGGTTAAACCGTTAATTATCAGTCCTTAAATTTCTATAAACCTATCTGATTATTCCTGGCAAGGGTCCTTGTAAAAGACCCTCGCCACAGAGAATTTTGTTACAGTTGGAAGCCTTAGCTGCACCTATAGCCTTTTCTCTTGGGCTTTTCTTCTTTTGTCTGCTTTGGCTTGTTCTTCGGTTTCTTAGCCATTTCTTTGTCTCCTTAAAATGATTGTACGATTGATTTTTTCCGTACTATGCAATTCTCCTTCTTTCGAGGGAAGGTCTTTCCAAATTTGGAAAGGACGAAAATCCCAGACAACGGGGTAGTTACCGACTCATCCTCATCGCTTGGGAAGCTTCTCGATGTTTTCTGCTTCCTTCTTTTTCCTGGAGGGCCTGGTTGCTTTTGATGACTTTGACTGTGCTTTAATGTTTTTCTTACGTGTCATAATGGATCCTTTTGTCGAAAAAGTTTGTAAAATATGCTTCGTACAATTGCCAGAATATTTAATTTACTTAGCAAAAACTATTCACACGAATCCTATTGATTAATCCCTGATAATCTTCTGGGTCAGAGACAGGATTCTTATATTTTGGGGCATCCACTCTTATGGCCAGTGTTCGTATCCCAACCGGTGCAGGCAAAGATTCAGATCGGGTGGATGCCGGCAGTGAAGCAGATGAACGCCATGCATGAAGCCATGAAGCAGTGATTTTGGCAGTAGCACCAGTTTCTTTCGCCTCACTTAATAGAAAACTCCTGTGATTATCATCTTCAACCAGAGCGAGATTTGATGCAGCGGATACTGATAACCGGCCCTCGTGAATGGCCTGCTGAAGGTCGTGTGGCCAGTTTACGATTTCCTCTTGCTCTTGCACCCATGCAGTTGACCGATGACAGATATTAGCCACTTGCTCACGATCCATACCACCTTCCTTAATCAAAACTACCACAGCTACAGCCATTTCAACAGGGCTGAGGTCTTTGCGAAAGAGGTTTTCGGCAAGTGCAATCTCACAGACCTCCCGTCTATCACCCTCAATAATACGGACTTGTACTTCTTTGAGACCCGCTCTTGTGCATGCAGCAAATCTGCGGTGACCTGCAATAAGGTTATAGCGGCCATTCTCGGGGGCCACCACAAGAGGGTTAATCAAGCCAATCCTGCTGATTGATTCAGCCAGCTCGTCAATGCCTTTGTTCTTTCCTGTCAGTCGCATCGGATTCTCGCCGGCGTATACCTTCTTTATGGCAACAGTGAATTCCTTTGTCTTCAACATAGCCTTCGAATCCTCACGATTGTTCTTAGGTTTCTCAGTCTCTGCCAATTGAGCAACAAAAGGTGTGCCAAAAACGCCGATAAGCCTTTAAGGATTGTTGCAAGCGGCTCTAAGAAAAGAGGTTAGGAAGGGAAAAATTTTAATTTGCGAACATAAGAGGATGCAAAATGCTATAATAATCGGGATTTGACACCCGAAGAAGTCGGAAGTAGAATTCCGGTTTAAAAGCCTTGTGGAGGTTTGCAGGTAATATGCTCTTACGCATCATAACAGCAGTGACCGAAGCCGAGTTGCGAAAGAAGTTAAGCCAGCTTCTGAAAAAGCCGGACACAATTGTTGAGGCCGTGACGGACCACAGCCGGCTTTGGAAGAAAATCTCTCGCAGAACCTGCGACCTTGTCGTCTTAAGCAGGGATCTTGTTCGGGACGAAACCCCAGAAGAAATCCATAACTTACGCCAACTGCCGGATGCCCCTTTAGTTGTTGTCCTATCCGAAGAGGAGAATGAAGAAGAGCGAGCTCGGCTCATTTCATGGGGCTGCGATGCCGTACTTAATCCGGGCTTGTCGAGGAGGAAACTTGATAGTGCCTTAAATGCCGTTTTAGGCAGACGACGTAAAGCTGCGCGCCCAACTTTAGCTGTCCGCCCAAAATTAGCTGAACCGGAAATCAGCGATTTTGTTGCTGAAAGCTCATCGATGCAAAAGTTTGTTAGGGTTATTCCGCGAGTGGCAAGAAGCAATTCTTCGGTCCTTATTCTTGGCGAGACAGGTGTCGGCAAGGAAAGGCTGGCTCATGTGCTTCACCGTGAGAGTCCTCGTAAGGACGGGCCGTTTATCGCTGTACATTGTGGGGCACTGCCTGAATCTTTGCTGGAGAGTGAACTTTTTGGGCATGAACAGGGTGCCTTCACTGGAGCCACGAGAGCAAGACGAGGCTGCTTCGAGCTTGCCCATCAGGGCACAATTTTCCTCGATGAAATAGGGGAAATGCCGCTTCACCTGCAAAGCAATCTGCTGCGTGTCCTGGAAAATCACGAAATACGCCGGGTGGGCAGTGAAAAAGCTGTTACGGTAGATGTCCGCGTAATGGCAGCTACTAACCGAGACCTTGAAGAAGAGGTTAAGGCTAAACAGTTTCGCCGGGATTTATACTATAGATTGAATGTAGTGTCGTTAACCATCCCGCCGCTGCGCGAACGCCTCGAAGATATCCCTGAATTGGTCGAGAGTTACATAGATTATCTTGGTCCAAGGATTGGTTGTCCGGTATCAGGGATGACTGAAGAGGCTCTGGAGGCCCTTTCTCAATACTCCTGGCCTGGGAATGTCCGTGAGCTTATCAACGTCATCGAACGAGCAATGCTTCTTTGTGAAAATGACGTTATCACCATAGACGATTTGCCCGAAAGCATAACCGGGCGAGAAGAATTATCCATACAGGAACTATCTCAAGACCCACGTATTTTTCCGGATGAGTGGCTGCAAAAACCTTTGAAGGATGCTCGTAAAGATATTTTGGAGCAGTTCGAGAAAAGCTATTTAGCGAGCCTTCTAACTTCAACCAACGGACGTGTGGGCGAAGCCGCAAAAAAAGCCGGTATTGACTCCCGCAGCCTCTTCGACAAGATGAAACAATATGGGTTGAAAAAAGAAGACTTTCGTTGAGCCGAAATGAATGTTAAGTTCAATTGATTTTCATAACAGGAGATCACACACTTTGGGTATAGATGTAATGACCAAGCTAAATCACACTAATGAGAAATTAGAAAAGCTCAAATCTCGATGGAGTCATAAAAATTCACTATTGATTGTAATGCAGGATAATCCAGACCCTGATGCTATCGCTGCATCATCCGCTCTAAAGGAACTTTCTAATAGAACAGCCGATATAAGCTGTCAAATTGCTTACGGCGGGACAATCGGACGAGCCGAAAATCGCGAACTGACTCACTACCTGGGACTCAACTTCCACCCCTTTCGGGAAGTTGATCCCGGGCATTTCGACCTCATTGCCTTGGTGGATACACAGCCAAGTACAGGAAACAATCCACTACCAGCCGAATTCTTGCCGGATATAGTCATCGACCATCATCCTGTCAGGCCAGTCACACGGAGTGTCACTTTCACAGATATTCGCAAAAATTATGGAGCTACTTCCACAATCCTATGGGAATATCTTTCAGCAGCTAAAATTACTCCCGAAATACCAATTGCAACAGCGTTACTCTATGGAATCAGGTCTGATACACAAGACCTTGGAAGAGAAGCCATCCATGCAGATATTGATGCAATGGAAGCATTATATCCTTTGGCGAATAAGCGGATGCTAAGCCAGATTCAACATGGAAGAGTACCTTCTGCCTATTTCCAAATGCTTACAGCAGCATTAGCCAATACCAGGATATATGAGCATTGCTCAATTTGTAACATCGGAGATGTTACTAACGCTGACATGATCGGGGAAGTGGCTGGCCTTTTACTGAGGCATGAACAGGTTGACTGGGTGCTCTGTTATGGCTTTTATAACGAGCGATTACTGATTTCTCTTCGCACCCAAGACAAGGAGTTCCAAGCAGGTGATGTCATACGCAAAATAGTTCATGGAGTTGGTACCGGTGGTGGACATGCAAGAATGGCTGGTGGGCAAATACCATTACAAGCAGAAAAAGATTTGACATCTGAACGTAACCGCCTGGAGCGATTGATACGCGATAGACTTTTGAAAACTCTTGGGATTAAAAATAAAAGAGGCCAGACTCTCGTCCATATGCCGCCAAAAACATGAATGAAGAAATAGATAATAATCACATTGAAACATAATTATAGTTCCATAAACTGCTGCGGGCCTTTCCTGATTAGCATCACAGCTATTGCGGCAAGTAGAAGACTTGTTATTTTCGATAAGGCTTTTGTCCCGGCCTCGCCAAGAAGCTTCATTAACACAAACGAGAACCTGAAAATCAAACCCACAACTAAAATGTTCGCTACTAATGAGATTATCGTTGAGTATAACCCAAACTGAGAGACTATCATCAGAGAAGTTGTCAAAACTGCCGGTCCTGCGATCAAAGGCGTCCCCAAAGGGACAGCGCCAAGTTCCTTACCCGGAATTCGACGCCTTTTTGCGGGGCTGACCAAATCTGTAATGGCCAGGCAGAAAAGTATTGCGCCTCCTGCAACCATAAAATCACCCATAGTAATACCGAGCCATTTAAAAATAAGTTTACCGACAAGGACAAAACCGATGGCCGAGCCTAATGCTGTCAGCATCGACTGGGTGATAACTTTCGATTTTTCCCTTTCTTCCATCGCTTCTGTAAGAGAAACGAAGATGGGAAGTACACCGATAGCATCACTGCTACAAATATCGGGATGAATGACAAAATTATGTTCTTCAGCATCCTTATTTGCCTTTGCGGAAAGGTCTGAACAAACTTGTTAAGCCCAAAAAACTCCAGGTTTTTTTAGCTGGGAATATTCCCTTTTCTACAAAGCCTACATCCTCTATGGAATAGAACGCTTTAGGATTGAACCTTTTGATTAGTTCAGCCACCTTTTGGACCTCTCGCCGGGGAACAATTGTAAAGACTACTTTTACCTGTCCGGCAGTGCCGTGCCCGTCTATGCTGGTAACTCCATATTCAGCAGACCTGAGGTATTCCACTAATTCTGATGCGTCTTTTTTCGTAACTACCTGTATAAGCACTACCCCCAGGGATAATTTTTCAGCAATCCAAATACCTACAAAATTGCCCATCGCGAATCCACCAGCATAGGCAATATAGCAAACGGGGTTCGAAAGATTCTTCATAATCTGGCCTATGGCCAGAAGCCATATAAGTATTTCAAAAAAGCCAACAATTGGTGCGAGATATTTTAGGCCTCTTGAGATGAAGATGAGCCTGATAGTACCTATGCTAACGTCTGCTATACGAGCTACAAAAATCAAGAATGGGATAACCGCCCAGGCGTGCAAATCAAAGCCAAATGTTAAGGCTATCATAGTTTTATTCTTTACTGAATTTCAAAACACTACAAAATCTTGTTTTTTAAGTTTTCTCGGGATTATAACCATTTCTTTTTCTGAAAAATCGATGTCTTCTCCCTTTGGAAGGTAATACCTCTGCCTGTTTTTAACTCCTTCTGTTCTCTGACAAAATCGATATGTTGTAGTAATGCCCATGCGGTATTGTTCCATCCCATCTGGTAACCTCTCTGGTGGGCCTGTTTTTCCATCCCGAGGCGTCTTTTCTTATTGAAAACCAGATAATCAAGGGCTTCTGCTATTTGATTAATTGACGGTTCACCCGGGTCAACGAGGATGCCTCTGCTATGTCGGCCAAAGATAAGACCGGTTGGACATCGCCTATTTGAATGAATTAGTTCAACCGCATATCTAAACTTGCTTGCTATTGCGACCCTCCCTGCTCCCAGCGTGTCAGCTAATATACCACTTGATATTTGCTGCATATTAAGATAAGGCAAGACCATAATATTTGTAACACCATAAAGCTTCAACAAAGTCTTCTCATCCAGAAAAGTATCAAGAAAAACAACATCGTATTTGCCAAAATCCACGTCTTTAAGTTCTTTTACTTTACACCAGGCTAGCTTAGATTCATCCAGGGCTTTGGTCAGAGCTGCTTGATACTCTTGGCATTCCCTACCCCCCTGTGTTTTTACAAATTCGGGATGCCATTGGCCCGCGATCAGATACACAATATTTTTCCTCTGACTGCCTGTACAGGATTCATGCAAAAACCTGCCATACGCTCGAATGCCATACTGTATTCCCTTGTCGGGTGATAGAAGTCCGAGCGTTGTAATAAGAAACCATCCTCTGAGCCCATATTCCTCCTTTATAGCTAATCTGTCATATTGAGAAGGATGCTGCATCCTAATACCGTGGTCTATATGCTTCAACTTGGAGTGGTCGGTTCCATATAGCTTCGACTCAAGTAGTTGAATAGCACTTTCAGTGGTGACAATCAGCCCATCACTATACGTAGCGAGGTCTTGCAGCACTTTTTTCTGATGGGGATCAGGCTCATCTAACACGGTATGTAAGTACACCAAAGTCGTTATTCTCTTTTCGGTGAATGCTTTTGTCATTTCCACAAAATTAGTACCCGCACCCTCATTGCCATGCTCATCCGGGTCAAGTCCGTATTCGTGCTGCAGTATGACTGTGGTGGGATTTGTACCTTCGTTTGCTCTGGCTATAATATCCTTTATAGCATAACACCACGATTCGGGATTGTATTGGTCAATAACGAGGTCCACAGGGATATCATAGGGCAATCCCTCGTTATCAATCGCCGTCACCCTTATATGGCCAACTTCCCCTGTAAAATGCTCCAGAGCATTTGCCAGATCGCGTGAAAATGTGCCTATTCCACATCTTCGTGGTGGGTACGTACTTACAATTCGTATGTTATAAGGCATTATATGTTATCCATTATATGGTTGCTTTTCCATCGAACATTCAATGAAGCAGGATATAGTATTAATCTAAAAAATCAAGAACACACTTAGTAATAACAAAAGCTTGCAATGATTAGTTTCAATATCCGCTTATATTAAAGCAGCATTTGATTAGTTGTCCGTGTATCCTATTTATTCATTAATTCACCTTCGGATTGACCATTATCTGGCGGGAAAAAAGGAAGATACCAAGCTCAGAGGAAAATTAAAACAACCAGATAATGCTTAAATTCCTGACACCATTTTGACACCACAAGTGGCCATTTTCTTAGATTACAAAAAATCGACCTCAAATTTTAGCTCAATAACAAAAATTTTATAGGAACTTTACCAGTAAATAGTATATTAAATCCTATTTTTGCTAAAAAATTTTTTTCATCTGCGTTTTTCGGCTGTTATTAAAGCTTATTTCGGACCTATGGAGCGAAAAAACACCTGCGTGGAGACATTTTGGATACAGTGAAACAAGGTATGAAGTTAAGCGTGGATGGGCCTCTTTTTCGCTATTTATATTCTTCGGTTTTGTGTCGAATAATTTGGCCTTCAATCATATAAATAACATCTTCTGCGATGTTAGTTGTATGGTCAGCTATCCGTTCCAAATGACGTGAGGCTGATAGCAAATGGATCAAAGATGATATCTGTTCTGGATTTTTTACAATAGCTTCCTGGACTTTTAAGTACATCTGACGATTCATTTGATCAACTATATCGTCACTTGCACAAACCTTATGAGCAAGCTTGGCATCATGATTAACCAAAGAATCCAAACTCTCTTTTAGCATTGACTGAGCGTTGTGAGCCATATCGAGTAGATCACTTGAGATATCGATTTTAGGTTTAGTTGCAAGAAAGATCGCCCGTTCGGCAATATTTACAGCCAAATCTCCGATACGTTCAAGGTCATTATTTATCTTCAGAACAGCGACTATAAAACGCAGGTCAATAGCTACCGGCTGATGCAGGGCAAGAATCTTCAGGCAGTCTTCCTCGATTTCAACTTCTGTGTGGTCAATATTTATATCATCGTCTATTATTTTTTTAGCTATTTCACTATCTCGCTTCTCAATAGATAATGTGGCATCCCTTACAGAAGTTTCTATTCGTGCTCCTAAAGATAGCAGTTTCTTTTTCAGATTTTCGATTTCTCTTTGCAGATGTTTTGGCATTTTAACTTTCCCTTTTCAGTATCTGTTGTCATAGGAGGATGATAAAATACAATCTGTTTCGCCATCACTCAGCGCTATTTTCCCATTTTCTTTCGAGACGAGTTCGGCTTTTGAATAATCAAAAGAAGTTGGAAGCTCATTGATCAATTCTATTCGGTTCCGGGGCGGGATCCTTATGCCTTTCATGCCGGCCCTGATGTCTTTTATATTGTTAATAGTTTTACCAAAGTGATACGTTCGGCAATCTAATCGAACATAAGACTGGGTCAGTTCAAGAGCCTGGCCAATAAATAAGTGGTTGTGCGCTTGGGGGTAATTTTTTACTGTATGGACTTTCCAGATTTTCTTTTCTTTTTGCTCGCTCATTTATCCAAATCTTCCTGTAACATAATCTTCGGTTTGTTTTTTGCCAGGATTGCGGAATATTTTAACAGTTGAGTCATATTCTATCATCTCACCAAGACAGAAAAAAGCAGTTCTTTCACTGACTCTTGCAGCCTGCTGCATATTGTGGGTAACAATAACGATTGTATAGTCATTTTGTAGCTTATCTATCAGATCTTCTATTTTTCCCGTAGCTATCGGGTCCAACGCAGAACATGGCTCATCCATCAATATGATGCTGGGCTTAGTTGCCAAAGCACGAGCGATGCAAAGTCTCTGCTGCTGACCACCTGACAAGGCCAAAGCCGATTTTTTCAAATCATCCTTGACCTCTTCCCAGAGAGCCGCGGCCTTGAGGCTATTTTCTACAATTTGTTGTAATTTTGAACGACTTTTTACTCCCTGCAATTTTGGGCCATAGGCAACGTTTTCAAACATGCTTTTTGGAAAAGGATTTGGCTTTTGAAAAACCATGCCAACCTGCTGGCGGAGATTAACAAGATTGGTATTTTTATCATATACATTATGGCCATTCACCAACAGCTTGCCTTCTACATGGGTATGAGGGATAAGATCATTAATTCTATTGATACTTCGCAGAAAAGTGCTTTTTCCGCAGCCGCTTGGGCCGATTATCGCCGTTACACTACACGGGTAAATCTCCATAGTTATATCTTTGACACCAACTTTGGAACCGTAATAAAAGCTGAAGTTCTCGGATTTTATTATAGCGCATTTACAATCTGTTTTTTTCTCTCTGTTTGCAGAATCTGCTTTCCGGCTCAAACTTACAACAGAGTTGATGTGGTCGATGTTTGCTTCCTTTTCCAAAGCGGGTATCGGCATATTATCTTTTCCTTTTTGCATTATAATCAAATCTCTTTATTGGTTTACTATCCTCTCAGCTTTCTGGAAACTCTTGCCCGCAGAACAATTGCAATGGCATTAAGACACAGTATCAGCAAAACAAGCGTTACTACCATACCATACTGATTGTGAGGCACGAGCATTGCAAGTCTGTCTCCGACGGCGATATCATAACTGCCATAGGATAACGTTCTTGTGGGATCAAACAGCGATTTTGGTAAAGGCCCAAGTGCAACTGCTCCGGTAAATAAAATAGGAGCTGTTTCACCAGCAACTCTGCTAAGACTCAAAATAAGACCAGTCAGAATCCCTGGAAGTGCAGCAGGTAAAGTCACTTTCACGAATGTACTAAATCTGCTTGCACCCAGTCCTAAAGAGGCTTCCTTGTAGGTTTGCGGCACTGAGCGAATTGCTTCTTCGCTTGCCCTGATCATAACGGGCAGAGTCAATACTGCTAAAGTTAGAGAAGCCGCTAAAACACATGGCTTGGACGGGCCGCCGAAAAGTGGGATAAAAAATAGGACAAAAAACGCCAGACCAAACAATCCAAAAACTATACTTGGGACACCGGCAAGTGTATTTATGCACATACGAATAATCCTGACAGCAAGATTATCCGAAGCACATTCTACCAGATAGGCTGCAGAAATCACTCCCAGAGGAAATACGAACAGCATCGCTAAAAGCGTAAGCAGCAGTGTACCTAAGATTTCAGGTCCGACACCGCCAAAATAATGCCCTGGTGTGCTGTCATCGATAAAATACTGCCAGTAAAATCTAGATTCAGGTTTCAGCATTTTGTCGAGATTATTCTCAACATACCCAAAAAGAGGTTCTAATTTTGTCCCCGCAAATTCTTCTGCTCTTGAGATGCGAATTTTAATTAATGGCTGTCTGGGTTCTTTCTGAACCCATTGTTCAGACCACAATAATTCATCCAGAAGTTTTTGAGCCATGTCCCAGCGTGTGGCACCGTATCGCTCCATAGTTAAAGCAGGTAGTGGGTCACTGGGCTTAGGGCCTAAGAGACGAAAAATAATCTCTTCAATTTGCTGCAGTGAACCAGCATATTGCCGGCTTTTATTCAAATCGATATTTTCGATGGATTGGGAAAAATCTTCAGCTAATGTAAAAAACTCAGCAGCAGCGGTATCAGCCAAATCTTTATCCAAGCGATATTGCAGAATATAGTTGATGTTTTCTTTTATTACTTTTTTATCATTACTTTCGAAGGCCGCTTGGAGCCGGTCTCTGATGTCTCTTGCGAGCGAACGGATTCTCTGGTAATCTTCGTCGGTTACTTCTTTATATCGCAATTCCTTGCCAAGTTGACGGTAAATCTGTTTTGTTCTGTCTATTAATTCTTCGGTATCAATGCCATGTTTGAAATCATCCACAATCTCATACACAGTTTTACGAAAACTCTCAGTCTCAGCATTTTCGGCCTTGAGACTTGCAGGATTACCCCTGTTATAAAGGTCAAGCTGCATTTTTCTAAATTCGACCGTATCTTTGAATATAACAGCTTTTGCGCCACGCCAGACCATAGGGCCAAGAACAATCAACAGCACAGATGTAAGCAGTACAACACTTGTCCCTGTCAGGATGGTAAACGCTTTATCAGTTATTCGGCGAATAATATGGCGCATAGATTAAGATTTCCCCGCTTTCTTCTTGGCAGAGGCAAGGAAATATTCACTTATGATATTAAGTAAAAACGTCATTATCAAAAGCACGACACCTATAGCAAAAAGAGACCGGTAATGGGGCGAGTCCTTTGGTGTTTCTCCCATATCACCGGCTATAGTAGCCGTCATGGTACGGACAGATTGGGACAAGTCCCACCAGGGAGAAGGTATCTGATTAGCATTTCCTGATGCCATCCAGACCACCATCGTCTCACCAATAGCCCGCATCATTCCCAATACAATCGCTGCAATGATTCCACTGTGAGCCGCAGGTATTACCACCTTGAATATTGTCTCAAATCGCGTTGCTCCTAAACCGTAAGAGGCTTCTCGCAGTTCCCTGCCAACCGCCGATATTGAATCTTCAGCTACACTGATTATTGTAGGCAAAGCCATTATTGAAAGAATAATCGAAGCATTTAAGGCGTTAGTGCCGGTTGTAAAGCCCCATTTGTTTTGCATCCATGGAGCTAAAACAAGGACTGCAAAGAATCCGTAAGCCACCGATGGAATGGCCGCAAGGATTTCAATAACCGGTTTTATAAAATCTCTGACTTTTAAAGAAACTATATCACTTAGAAAAATTGCCGCCAGGATTCCGGTCGGAACGGCAAATACAAGTGCGGCTATGGTCACATATAAAGAACCGACAATCAAAGACAGGGCACCGAATTTAGGTGTATCGGCTTCTGGATACCAGGACTTTGTTGTCAGAAATTCAGTTAAGCTGAACTTCGTCAGGAAAGGAATCGCTTCACGAATGACAAAAAAGAAAATCAGCAGTACCAAAAGAACGGAGCTACAGGTTATCAGAAAAAGCAGCAGACGCCCCAGGTGATGAAATAAAAAACCACTCATGTCCTCTAACGATGTAAGAACCAGCGACTGACTTTTGCCGGCCGCTGGTTTTAATTCAAGGTTTTGAGCGATATTATCCATAAAGTTATGTTAATAGTTAGTCACTGGAATAAAACCTTTAGCTTCGATGATTTCCTGGCCGGTTTCAGTCAGGTAAAAGGTGCAGAATTTATATGTCATACTGCCGAGTTTTGGATACCCGTTTGTGAACATAAACAAAGGTCTTGCGACTGGATATTGACCCGTTGTAATGGTCTGCCTTGAAGGAAAAATCCCGTCAACCTTCAGAGCTTTGACATTGGCATCTAGAAACCCGATTCCAACATATCCGATAGCTCCAACAGTAGTTTTTACTCTGGCATGCGCCTGTGGATTGGAATTTACATATTCGACTTTTGACCCCATTTCTTCTTTGTTCATAACAAGACCGTGAAAGGTCTCATAAGTTCCCGATGAGGTAT
>CAZECQ010000020.1:0-18724 GCA_964510545.1 uncultured Pirellulales bacterium
AATTTTCAGCATCCGTCGGTTGTATATTCTCCGGTGCCGCAAAGCAGCCTGCGCCAACGGCAGTTAGTGTCTCTTCGTTACCTTCGAAATTCACAAGTTTGAACTTGCCGATGGTTGTCCCGCCGGCACTGATACTCCCATCACTTGAAACACTTACCTGCGAAAGTCCCACGCCGGTCGGTATCGTGATTGGCCCGGCCTGGCCCGCTACTGTGTGGCCTTCGGTATCCACTATCTGGCCGTTCTCATTCGTCATAAATGTGCCGTTGCGGCTGTAAAGCGGTCCATCGGGCGTCTCTATCACAAAAAATCCTTTGCCATAAAGGGCAAAATCCAGAGGCCGGCCTGTCTCAATAATGCTGCCCTGTGAAAAATCAAGAACCAAATCAATCGGCGTACTCTCAAAAGAACCTGCCATTGAACCTTCCTGTGACTGAATCGCCTGTGAAAATGAGTTGCAAAACCGCTTATATCCGACCGTGCTTGCATTGGCCAGATTATGCGTAATGATTTCAAATTCCTGCATTAATGCATCAGTGCTAACACTAACCTGTTCTGTAATTTCTGACATCTTAGACTCCCTGTGCTACTGAAGGTTGTGCAACGCCTTCCTTTGTATTAGCCACATCCGATGCATTTCCACTTTTGGCGCTTGCCTGTAAAGAAGCTGCATTGGTGGCGCGGATTAGTTCATTAACATCCGAATCACTCAGCCCCATCAATTCAACCGCTATTGACAAACCATTCTTTATCGCTTTGATATGCCTGACCTCGCCCATATCTTCTATCACTTTCGATGCCGTCATTTTCCCGTCCGGCCTCAATTCCATATTCTTTTCCTCATCCAGGTTAAAAACCACTAGAACTCTGTCGCCTATCTTAACGTCAAGCCCGGCTTCAATACGCAAACCGGGGCCTGCTAACTCGGTAATAACCGCATTAACAAATTGCGGCGGCCCCCACGAAATGTTTTCGCCCTGTAAACCACCTTCGACAGATGTCCTCGTAAAAGGAAAATTTGCTATGAATGCCGGTTTGCTTACGGGAACACGTAAAAAACGTCGGCGGTTAATGAAACGTATGTTGTTATTGTGGCTCAAAACAAGAATGTCATCATAGCTATTAATTACGGTGGTATCGAACTCCCAGACAGAAGCGCCAAACAAATAGCGGGCAAGCCAGGCCTCGCCATGCTCGCTTTCCAGCGACACCGACAGTCTGGCCACAAGTTCCATTTCATCGTTTTTTATAACAGTACATTCGATATTGTCTGACTCACGGCTTTTACGCCGGGTTATATACATTTTTTTCCCTACAGGAATTTGTCTGCTGCTTAATTTTCTCGATTTTCTTGTCGAACCGGCTGAAGTTGGGACCTGTTTGCGAAAGCCGAGCTTTTCCCGCAGAAAAGACAACTCGGTCCTCAAGTCTTTACCTGCCATGCCTGTTTGCTTGCTGCCGAGCCTCTCCTCTATCATTTTAGCGGCACCACGCTCAAAAGCTTCGTTCATCGTGAAAATCGCCGAGCTTTGTCTCAACCCGGCTTTAGCTGCTATATCAAGCATAACCTGACGCTCACGCTTGCTCAGTCCCGCTTTATCAGCAGATTCAAAAAACATATTGCCTGTAACTTTTCGTTCCCGCACCGTCCGATTAAGGCTGACCACTATCAGCAGCGCAGCTAATGCAATCAGCACAATCACCGCCGCTAAAATAAACCAGCGCTCAGTTACAAAGCCGGGATTAAACCGCCGTGCTGACTGCCAGCGTTCTACCGGAGTCAACGCTAAAACTATCGCATTCAATCCTGCCGTAATTAAAGGTGCTGTCATCATATCAACGTCCCGTTGCTAAATATTCACGGGATAACATTCACGTTATCGCTACCTGATAAGACTGGTCAGTTCTTTTAGTATCTCATTGGCGACTTTGATGGTCCTTGCATTGGCCTGGAAGCCGTTCTGGGCCTGAATCATATTGACGAACTCGGTTGCCACATCGGCGTTGGACTTTTCCAATGCCCCACCGTGAATAGTACCGGCACCGCCGCTTAATGCCTGTGTGGCTACGGCACCGCCTGAGTTGGCCGAGAAGTTGAAGTAACCACCACCCATGCTTTCCAAAGCTGCAGGGTTCTGGAATAACGCTACCTGTAAGGTAGCAATGTTTTTCTTGATACCGTTGGAGAAAACACCAATAAGGGTACCTGCACTATCGACCGAAACGGTGGAAAGACTGCCTGCTTCATAACCATCCTGCTCTCTCGCCACGGCGGTAGAGTTCCCCGCAAACTGTGTCAAGCCATCTAACTGACCTGCAGTACCCATGTCTACTACGATGGTTTGTGCATTTGCGGTATCATGCGCAAACGTCATCGTAATTTCAGCGTTATCTGAACCGCTCAGGCCGGAGTAAGAACCATCGCTTGCACTAAAACTTATATCTTCAATTCGCCGAGCCTCCATATCCAATGCGTAGATATCACCGGTAATTGAGGTCAGTATCATATCCCAGGTGTTGGGGGTATCTGTTCGAACGAATGCCCCTGCGAGGACATGTTTGCCGCCCTGAGTGTCAAAAACAGTAATATTAACACTTTTGACCTCCTCGCCGCCAACAGTCGCTACTTCGAAATACGACGGCACCGTAAGTGTGCCGTCCCCGCTCCAGGCCATAGCCAAATCCGACTTGCTGAAACCGCTGGCAGTATCGGTTATCGTTATTTTGCCGTGGACCAAAGATGCCGTCGCATCGCTGCCTAGAAGGCCCTGGACAGCCCGGCCAGTTGTCGTTTCTGCAATTGAATTAGTTATTACTGCAGCACCATCAAGAAGGAGGGTAGAATCCATTGAAATTAAGTTAACATCACCCAATGTGTCGGCAAATGTAAAAGTTATCCCATCATCAATAGGTGCTGAGACGGTTATGTCGCCTGCGTTAACGGTTGACAATAATTCAAGAGCATCTTCAATATCATTAGCAGTAGCATTCCAGGCAATAGCCGCTGTTGTTTCGCCGTCGTAGGTAAGGGTGAATGTACCACCGTCCGGGTCATTGTTCGGAGCCGTAGCGAGTGTTACCGTCTGAACTTCCTCAACTGCAGCGGTTCCCTCATCAGTGTTCAACCAGCTCAGCACATCGGCCAATGTCGTTGTCGCATCAACATCCATCGTCAAATCGGTGGTCGGATTGCTGCCTAAAGCGGAACCGTCCGATTTATAACCGGAGAAGGTAATTGTGCCTGAATTCAACGTTCCTGTATATTGGTCGAGGTCTGCGATTCTCGTGGTCTCCAAAGCCGTCGTGCCGTTATTGGTGGTATATGCCACATTCGAGCTTAGTTTGTTGGTTTGTGTTGCAGGAAGTTGAGCATCGGCACTTAGGTTGCCGACTATTGTTATTTCGGTTGTAGCGTTCGCCGGCATTGCTACATCGTAAGGGACATGAATATTACTGTCGCTGGCAGTCTGAAAACCGTCACTTACACCTACCGAGCCAATACGCTGAATAAGGTAGCCGGTAGCCGGGTCAACCAAATTCGAGTCTGCATCAACCGCAAACGACCCTGCACGCGTGTATAAGTTTTGCGAACCGTCACCTACAACAAAATAGCCTTGTCCTTCAATCGCCAAATCCAGGGGATTGCCTGTATTTACGATATTACCCTGGGCCATATCTGGAGATATACCGGCTATTCCAACGCCGCTGCCCATCTGTTGAGGATTGGTACCGCCGACCGTAGCGGTGGGCTGCGACGCCTTCTTTATCGTCTCACTCAAAAGTTCTGCGAAGGTTATTCGGCCGGACTTAAAAGCGGTCGTGTTGACATTTGCCAGATTATTACCAGCTATATCAAGCATTTTTTGGTGGGCCTCAAGCCCCGTAACACCGGCTGATAATGCAAAACTCATTTTGTTTCTCCTTATATATTCTTAAAATTATAATCCTTGTTTATTCCTCGACTAATATTACTGCACCCAGACCAAGGGTGTACTCTTCTTTTTCTTCACCTTCACCTACTGCTACCCCCAGAAGACTTCCACCGTTGTTAGGTTCATTGAAAACCGATTCAACTGTGCCGGTCATCTTCACTAATTCTCCGGCCGTTTCGTCTTCACTGTAAAATGTAACATTCTTGCCTAACAACGAATTTGCATAAGTGCGGTTAGTAGCTGCAAGAACATCTACAAAGCTTGTATTCATTGTTCCGAGTTGGCTGTTCATTGATTCAAGCTGACTCAGCCCGGCAAACTGTGCCAACTGAGAAGCCATTTCATTATTGTCAAGCGGCTCCAGTGGATTTTGATTCTGAAGCTGCGTTATAAGAAGCTTCATATAATCCATCTGAATGTCACTTGCCGTTACTATTGATGATGCACTCATAATTTTTCCACCATTTAATAAAACTTATTATTAACTGCGTAAAAACATACTTGTACAAACCCAGAGCAATTAGCGTGCCAGATTAAAACCTCTCCCGGCCATGTGACAGATAAACCTTTGTTAATACAGATGTTAACGGAATTACAAATTACGCAGATTAAGAAATGGGTTTTGCTGAAAAAGTATTTGATGATAAAATTTTCTGTATCGAGGAAGATTTTGCCGGTAATACTCCGGAAAATATAAAAAAATTTATTTTTATTGGACCAGAACGTTAATATCGAAACGTCCCATAAAAAACAACACCACATTTTCATCAACTTTGCTTTCCTGTTTTCCTGAAATGTCCGATAACATTAAAGTCGAATATCAATTCATTTATTGCGTTGATAATCAGGTGACATTATTGGCCCGTCCCATAAATAATTAAAGAAAATGATACTTCTTTGTCGATTTATTGGACATTCTCGTAGTGAAAAATCAACCCGTAAAGATTTTTTGGAACACGGATGAGTTTACGTAAAATTGTTGCTGTAACAAAGGAGGCGCAAATCCAGCAATTAGCCCGTCAAATCAGCCCCGAAGTACTCGTGGCCGATGACCTGGCTGATGCTCTGGATATCGTTGGGACAGTGAATCCCGACTTAATTATATTTGACTCTCAATTTACACCGGCTCATATCCACCGGTTTATTGCTCTGAGCCTTAAGAACAATAATAACTCAACCGATATTCCCATCATAGTAATTGCCGACCATAACAGCGACACCAAAGCGTCCGATAAGTTCACACAAATAGCTTCCTGTGTCTATCTATGTCCAAAGCCCGATTACAACCAGCTCAAAAATATTGTAAACAAAATTGAAAACAAAGCCGAACCCGCCGACACCAAAGAAGAAACTCAAAACAAATTCTTTGCTGATGATTTATCAGCTGCTTTTTCTATGGTCGGCCAAAGCAAGGCAATTCGCAATACTCTCAAAATGATTAAGCTTGTCGCCGCAAGCCAATGCAATCCTGTACTGATAATTGGGGAAACCGGAACCGGCAAAGAACTAGCCGCTAAGGCAGTACACAATATAAGACATCCGGAAGGACCTTTTATAGCCGTAAACTGTGCGGCGCTAACAGCGAATCTCCTGGAAAGCGAACTTTTCGGCCACGCCAAAGGCTCCTTTACAGGCGCCGACCGTGAAAAAACAGGACTATTGGAACTGGCGGAGAATGGCTCGCTATTTCTCGATGAAATTTCTGAAATGCCAATCGACCTCCAGGCAAAGCTGCTGCGCGTTCTTCAGGAAAGAAACTTTCGTAAGGTCGGGGGCACTGAAACCATTACCACCAATGCAACGATAATTGCCTCAAGCAATCGCAATCTCGATAAGGAAACCAGAGAAAATCGCTTCCGCAGCGACCTTTATTATAGACTGAATATCTGTCCTGTCACCATCGCACCTTTAAGAAGCCCGCAGAGAAAAGAAGATATCCCCATCATGGCTGAATACTTTCTCAAAAACTCAACTATGTGCCCGGAAAAAAGCAGCAAAATACACTCGTTTACCAAATTGGCAATTGAGGCACTACAAAAATACGACTGGCCCGGCAACGTCCGCGAACTGTCCAACACAATCGAAAGAGCAATACTCTTGGAAACAACAAACAAAATCGGCCTCAGCAGTATTGTAATCAACCCCGCCGACTCTTTTCAACTCTCAGCAAGCCAAAGCTCCGATAAAATCAGAGATTTTTCACTGGAAAAAGCCGAGCGCAAGTTGATTACCCGTGCCCTACAGGAGACCGGCTGGCAGAAAACCCGCGCCGCAGCCCTGCTCGGAATTACAAGAGCGACCCTCTACGCAAAGGTAAAGCAGTATAATATCGAAAAGGGGATATATCTCGCAAAAGAAACACTAAACGAATCGCAATCACCACTCACACCACAAACGGTAACGGCCAACTAGCGAAAATCTCACACTGTGGCCGCCGGAATTGCCCATAATTAATACAATCGGCCTTTCCATTTTGTAAGATTGGCTCGTTGTCAGAAAATCTACCGGCTCGTATAGAATCCTGACATTTCATTTACAGCAAATCAGCTTCTGCAGAGCCAATAGAGCGATTTTTCACACAAAAGCAGCCAAAATCTCTTTTCCCGCCGGCTTTAACCGACTCTGGCACAGTTATTGCTTTACTTCGAAAAGGTTGCGAAATGCGCTTTGACTTTTTGCTTTATGAATTAGTTTACCGCCTTTTATCGACGGAATTCGGAAGCTATGGAACAGGAAGATAAACAAAACTCGCTCGAAGAAAAAAAACCTCACAAAAAAGCACCACAGGAACAAAAACCTGATGAACAAGCGATTGAAGAGCAAAAGATTGATATCCCATCGGATGATGAATTATTTGCAGGTGCTGTTCAGACTGATATCCCATCGGATAATGAATTATTTGCAGATGCTGTTCAGGAGGAACCCTCCGAGCGAGAGCTATTTGCCGGGAACGATGATTTTTATAAGTATCTGGCGAGTTATAGCTCCCCAGCAGAGTCTGAATCCCAACATGCCGGCTCCGCCGCAGGCCAATTCAGGCCGATACCCGCTCTGCGCAGAAAATTTTCAACCATCCAGAAAGTCCTTGCCTTCTGTATCATACTTATCGTGGGCATTTTGATTTATGCCCTGCTGGTGCCGCCGTCAGTACCCGTTGTATACACAATCCCGGCCCCTACCGCCATGCAATTAAGCCAGCCCCAGCCATCTGCTGAGTCTCTACCACAAATAGTAACCCAGCAAAAAGTAACCCAGCAACCGCAGCAGTCGCTTTCTCCCCAACAGCCAACATCATTGAAAGTAGCCGAAACATTCTATCTCCAAAAAGAGTACGATAAGGCCAGCGACGTTTATGACCGGCTTCGCCAAAGTCTGCCGGCAACACCTCAACAAAGAAAAATGAGGGATTTTCTTCAACTGAGAATGGCATTGTGTATGAACAAAAAGGCCGATTTCGACCAGGCCGACCATTTATTCAGAACGGTTTCCGAAAGTTACTCACCTGTTGTGAGAATCATCGCCAACTACTACCGCTGTCTGTTCGAAATGCAGAAGAAACAATACCTCAAGGCAAGAATAAGAGCTTATCAAACGTTTGCTCTGATTAATGCTGTGGATTTCGATAAGGGGTGGGCTTTATCGTTGCAGCCTGATTGCCATTTTCTTATCGCAGAATCAATTACCAGAAATGCTCTTTCACTTTCTGACGCTGATAAGGACGTCCCCGAAGATTTATGGTCCCTTCCCGACATACCGACAGACCCTTTCATCAACTTAAGCGAAGAACAACTGCGAGACCTTCTCGATTCCGGCTCAAAACAGCTAAGTAAAGGGCTGCTTAGCCCTCAAATTCAAAAGCTCAAGAACAAGGCAGCTTCACCTTATTGGTCTGTCACCTGCCACGGTTCTTCGATTGAAGAACTTCTGTCAAGATTTGCCGCCAATACAGGCCTTGATATCCATTGGCCTCTGGATGAGAACTCTTCAGTAAATAATACCATTCGAGAAAGACCCGTAAGTCTATACCTGCCTGCGATAACATCTCAGCAGTTCGTCGCAGCAGCGGCCGGTTGTGTCGGACTGTTGGCAACCCAGCCTGTAGAGGACGAAACAACCGTAAACATCTTTAATCCAGACAAATATGCCTCCTTAACAGAGCAAATATCTTTGCTCAGCAAAGAAGCTGTTTCACTCTGGCAGAGCTTTCTGCTTATGTTCCACAATGACCAACGTATCCCGAATGCTCATTTTGCCCTTGGCATTCTCCATGCCCAAAATGGACAGATAGAAGAAGCAATTGCGGAATTCAAGTTAGTTGCAAATCGTCGTTTTCTATTCAAAACATCCTTGGCTCCATTTGCTTTGTTGCACTCAAGCAAATTAAAAGCCGAACTACTCGACTACTCCGGTGCACGCCGGGATTTGAAGCAGCTTGTTGAGCAGTATCCCGATACCGATATTTCAAGCAAAGCTCGTCTGTATCTCGCCGATGTCACTATGAAAGCCGGCCTTGAGGCAGAAGCCGCACAACTCTACAAAAAAGCTTATGAGCTTGGCCCATCTTCGCAACTGCAGTTCGCCTCTGCACTCGGAGCCGCCAAATGTTTCTACAAACAAAAAGACTATCAGGACGCTGAAAAGTGGTTCTTAAAATATATCGACCTTGCTAAAGACCACACCGACAATGAGTTATATTCGTCCTATCTGCTGCTGGGCAAAACCTGTTTCGCTTTGGAAAAACCACAGAAGGCCTGTCAAGCTTTTCAATATGCCCTGGCAGGGCCGCTGTCGAAAGAAGAATATATCGAAACTTTCTCAGCGCTGATTGAAGCGTATATGATGGAGGAAAATTTTATCAAAGCACTTGATACGCTGGAGAATATACATTCGATGGCGTTCTCACAAAAGGAATCTGTCGATTTATTGCTGTTAAAATGCAGAGTCCTTCAGGCAATGGGCCTGACAGACAAAGTCATCGCGGTTCTGCGCAACCGGGCCGACTATATTTACGATTCGCAGTTGAAAGCCCGGATAATATTTGAGTTGACTAAATGTTATATCACAAAAGGCGACCTTGAGCTTGCCCGCCGCCACCTGACCAAAACTCTCATAACGGTAGAACCCGGACCTTTGGCACAACAAATAGCCCTCGAATTAGCCGATGTTTGTCTGAAACTCGGGCACAACTCCCAGACAATCTCCATTTGTTCACAACTTTTGGAGTCCGGCCCTCGAGAGCAAATAAAGCAAAAAACCCTGAACATTATGGCGACAGCCCATAAAAGATTGAAAAATTACGACAAGGCCGCCTCGGTCCTTTTAGGTCAGTGGGAAAAAAGCAAAACACAAAATGAAAAGACAGCGATTGATTCCCCCGACATTACGGACCGGCCGCTTGCAAACGCAAAATAGAAGCAGGAAAAAATAACTAAAATGGAAATTAAAGCTAAAAACTCAAAGCCAAAGATGGCATATTCACCCTGCATCCCTTGCCTGTTCCGGTTTGGCATAATCGCCTTCTTATTTTTGCCTCTTTCTTCACATGCTTCTACCGCCGGCGAAACGACCTCATCTAAAGAACTCAATCCGATTAATCTTCTCATTACCCTTGCAGAAAAACCTTCACAGGATGAACAGGATGAAGATGCACCCGATGTTAGTAACGTTAGAACACCACCTGCCAGACCTAAACCAACCCGCCGTCAAAGACAAAACATTGCTGTACCCGTCCCGGCAACCCCTGTGAACTTTGCTGCTCAGATTGATAAAGAACTGCCGCAGAGCAGTTTCGCCGATAAGCCCGCGCCAGCGTCAAATCAAGACGAAAACCTTACCCGCCGGTTGTGGCTCTCCAGAATTACCTTCCCAAGAGTCGAAGAGGACGAAAAAAACAAAAAAGAACTTCAACAGATAATTGACCGGATTCGCTCAGTTAAATTTGAACCACAGGAGACTACACCTCAACCTTTCATTGTTGTTGAGCCGCCACCTCCACTTGAACCGCAAAAACTGCCTAATGCAAAACTGCCGCAGGAGACCCGGGAAAAAGAAATAAAGCCTAAACTGCCCTATGAACAGGTTACCAACCAAACTCTGAAATTGCTCACAGACCTCTCTAAGCATCCCGACCAGCTCGACAATCCTTTTGAGTTGGCGGAGGTTCTGTTCCTCAGCGGACACTTAAAAGAAGCAGTCCCTCTTTACCATGAGGCCCTTAATCGTAAAGACCCCAATCAAATTGCTCTGGCGAATGACAGGGCCTGGATTATGTTTCAGACTGCTAACTGCCTGCGGGATGACGACCCGCCTGCAGCAGCCAAAATGTACAAACAGCTAATTGCAGATTACCCCGAATCGCCTTGGACGGATTTGGCCAGAGCGAGGGAACAATTAATTGAATGGTATCTAAAAGACAATCCCAAAACTTTGACTAAAGAGTACCGACCGTAGAATTTACAATTGAAAATGGAGTACGCTTAAAAGTGAATAAAACCAAAACAAGCAACGATAAACAAGTCCGGCAGCAAAACCAGACCGAAACTACGCCGGCAAGCAGGCCGCAAAATACAAACCCGATTACAAATGTACTGATAGTTGATAACGAGCTTGAGTCAACTCGGTTACTCCTTGAGATTTTAGCCCGAAAAGGAATACACGCAAACCTTGCCAAAGACAAAAAAACTGCTGCCGATTATCTCAGCAGGATTAATCACGACCTCGCATTCATCAGTAATGAAATATATAAGCCCTGCGGCCCTTCCAAAAGGACGCCGGAAGTTTTCGATTTGATTGCAAAAATCAGGGCAAATTCTCCTGAACTGCCCGTGGTTATGATGGCCGAAGCCAAAAAAACAAAAACACAAAACCAGCAGGAAATCATAGATACAGCAGTCGAGGCCGTTCGTGCCGGCTATTATGACTTTCTCACCAAACCGCTCGACCGAAAAAAAATAGAGATTCTGCTGGACACCCTTTTGCCCAACCACGCCGTCTCAACGCAGGCATTCGCCGACGAAGACGCCCAAAGTCTTTACAGAATTGTCGGCAGAAGCGCAAAACTCGCTCAGATAATTAACCTCGCTGAAAGAATAGCTCCAACCTCCGCACCGGTTTTAATCACTGGAGAAAGCGGAACAGGAAAAGAGCTAATTTCTTATTTTGTGTATCACAAAAGCAGGAGAAAACAGGGGCCATACCTCAGAGTCAACTGTGTGGCCCTGAGTGACTCGCTTCTTGAAAGCGAGTTGTTCGGCCACGAAAAAGGTGCCTTCACCGGTGCGCACATTCAGCGCAAAGGACGATTCGAAATGGCTCACGGCGGAACTCTGCTGCTGGACGAAATCTCCGAAACACCGCTAAAATTCCAGGCCAAGCTGCTGCGGGTCCTCGAACAGCAGGATTTCGAACGCGTCGGCGGCAACGAGAATATTAAAGTCAATGTTCGAATAATAAGCACCACAAACAAGGATTTATTGCACGAAGTCTCACAAGGCAGGTTCCGCCAGGACCTTTACTATCGACTCAGCGCCGTAAGATTAGTTATTGCGCCATTGAGGGAACGCACTGAGGATTTGCCGGACCTTATATGGCATTTTGTCAATCTTTACGCACGCGAAACGCAGCGCCGCATCACAAAAATCGACCCCGCAATGATGGATATTTTTGCCAATTACTCCTGGCCCGGCAATATCCGACAGTTGCGAAACGTTGTGCTAACATCACTGATTCTCGGCATCGGACAAACTCTCTCCTTGGCCGATGTCTCTTGGCTGTTTGATGAACTCCAGCCACTGCCGGAAATTGCCGGCGCCGACAGTAGCAAACGTCCCAGAGAGGAAAAACTAAACGCCGCCTTACCCGTAACCGGATTTGGCATTGACCCGGGACTGGGCGGAATACCTTTGCGCGATATAGAGCAACAGGCAATTTTGGATACCCTGCGACAAACGGCTGGCAACCAGACAAAAGCCGCTAAGACGCTGGGTATAAGCGACCGAACTCTGCGGGACAAAATTCGCCGATATCGCCAGCAAGGCTGCCTGCAGTTAACATAATAACAATTTCCTTGTGCGCTGTTGGCAATATGAAATATCAGGTAAAGAGGATAAAAAATGGCTGACGAAGAAGACAAAAAAAAGGCAAAAGAAGATAAAAAGGCAGAAAAGTTAGCTAAGAAAGAGGCCAAAAAAGCTGAAAAACTGGCCAAAAAAGAAGCCAAAAAGGCAGATAGCAAAGAAGCTGAAAAACCGGATGACGCCGCTAACGGAAACGAAGCCCAAAAGACTGACAAAGAAGCATCGTCTGCTGGTATCCTGCAGTGGATAATAATGGCTGTTGTGGTGATTGTCTGTGCCGGTGCCGGCTTTGGGCTTGGCCGCCTCTCTGCCGGCCCCGGTGAACCCCAATTAACCGAAATGACCACGCAGCAAGCAAAACCTGCCGTAACCACCACACCACAGAAACCCACAGCAAAGGCCCCGCCAGAAAACTCAAAGGCCACCTGGTTTTATGAAGACCTTGAGCCAGTAGCCGCAAATCTTAATGTACCTAATGCAACGCGATATGTGCGTGCGACCCTGACGTTGGAGATAAGTTCCGACATGGAAGAAGGGCAAGGTCGAGAGTTGCTGGATACAAAAAAAGCTGTCCTCAAAAACCAACTCTATCTCTTTCTTTCAAGTCTAAGTATTGAAGACTGCACCGGCCCCAGAAATCTAATGCGTATTCGCTCCGAAATACTCGATGCCTTTAACAAAGCGCTTTTTCCGGATGGCAAACCTCAAATCACAAAAATTTACCTTAAGGAATTTATCGTACAATGAGCAATGAACTTAAAAACAACTTAACCAGAGAAAAACTCCTGCAGCTTCTTGCTGCCGTCGGCTCACAGCGACCGGATGATGACTCAAATGTAGAAACCACCGAATATGATTGGCACCAGCCTCATTACTTCAGCGATTATCAACTCAAAAAACTCGACAATTTCACAGAAAGGGTAGCTATTGCCATCGCCAAAAAGTTCACCGCATTATGTCAGACCGATTTCAACGTAACAATTGATTCGACTACTCAGTTCTTCGCCGATAAATTTCTTGAGCAACTCTCAAATGACAAATCACAGAACTCCGAAAACTATTATCTTGCCTTCGGCGCCGACCAGCAGCAGCCGGCCGGTTTCATTAGCATACCCAATCAAACCGCAATGACCTGGACAACTCAATTGCTTGGCGACACCGACTCCGAAGAAAACACCAATAGAGAGTTGTCGCAATTGGAAGAATCTCTTTTATTGGACATCGCCTCTTCCGCTGTTGACGCATTTTCCGGCTCTTACGTCGGCTTCAATTTCCTGCCGGCCAAAAGCATCGCAAAAAAACAACTGCCTCTCGAATTGCACGGTACAGAAATACTCTGCAAAATTGCTTTCAAAGTCCAGCAGGCTGATTCGGACAACGCCTCCGAAGCTTACATCCTAATACTTTGTGAAAAACTTGAGCCTGCTCTCGGAAAAACCTCTCAAGATGACAGCAAATTTTCAAACGAGGATATTTCAAAAGCAATCACTGAGCGTTTGGAACAAATGTCGGTCCCAATCACCGCTCAACTGGCTTGTGCTGTGCTCACCTTTGAGGAAATAATGGAGCTTCGTCCCGGCGATATATTGTTACTTGATAAAAAAACTAATGAGCCGGTCGAACTGATTGTCGAAGGCCATACTCTCTTTCGAGGCCGGCCCGCAAAATCCGCAGGAAAATACGCAGTGCAAATCACCAAAAAGCTCGAAGAGTAAAAAACTAAACTATGTATGTTGAAATGTTGTCAATTAGAAAACAATAATCGAAAGGAACTAACAATATGGCAGATACAGCCCAGGCCACAGAAGAAAAAACCGAAGCGACTCAGGACACACAGGAAGATTCAAAAACCCAGGCACAATCTGTTGAGTTTTCCGAAGCCGTTGACGCCGAGTCTATAGGCCCAGGTGGAAGTATTAACATCCTGCTTGATATGAACATACCTGTCTCGGCCGTCATCGGCAAAACTCAGACCTCGGTCCGCCGCCTGCTGCAGCTCGGGCCCGGCTCAGTGGTGAAGATTGATAAACCCATTGATGCACCTATCGACTTGTACATCAAGGACACCAAATTTGCAGTCGGAAATGTAGTAGCAGTGGACGGCCGCTTCGCCGTCAAAATCAAACAGATTATCGGACTTGGTGAACCAGCCGAGAAAGAAGAAACAGAACAGCAGCAAAACGCAGAATAACGAGTACAGCTACAGATACTTAGGCTTATTATCTTCTCGCGCAGTTTAGCAGTTTACTTGCAGGATACCAAATGCAGGATACTAAACACGAAACACTAAATACTCCTCTGGCAGCACACAGCAACATCATTTTGGCTGTGGGCATGGTCACTGTCCTCGCCACTCTTCTAATACGTCTGCCGACTCCGCTGCTGGACGTGCTCCTGGCATGCAGTATATCGCTGGCCGTGGCCGTCCTTATTATCACATTATCTTCGAAAGAAGCCCTCGACTTATCAAGCTTTCCTTCACTGCTCCTTTTCGTCACTTTGTTTAGACTCTCACTAAACGTCGCTTCAACCAGATTAATCCTGCTGCAGGGAAATGCCGGAAAAATTATCCAGAGCTTTGGTGATTTCGTCGCTGGCGGTAGTTTCGTCGTCGGGCTCGTAATCTTCCTCATACTCGTTGTAATACAGTTTATAGTAATCACAAAAGGTGCTGAGCGAATAAGTGAAGTCTCCGCTCGATTTACTCTCGACGCTATGCCCGGAAAGCAGATGGCCATCGATGCCGACCTAAACGCCGGCGCCATTACCGATGCTCAGGCAAACCAGCGAAGAGCAAAAATCATCAAGGAAAGTGAATTCTACGGTGCGATGGATGGTGCCAGCAAATTCATCCGTGGCGATGCAAAGGCAGGGCTTATTATCACCGCTATTAACATCATCGGAGGCATAGCTATGGGTTATTCGCGCGGTATGCCGATTGCCGGCGCCGTAAGGACATATTCTATTCTGTCCATCGGTGATGGCCTGGTCAGTCAGATACCATCGATAATAATTTCTGTAAGTTCCGGTTTCCTGGTAACGAAAATCTCCTCACAACACAGCGTCGGACAGGACCTCTCAAAACAGTTCCTTAAAAACAGCCAGCCCCTGATAATGGCATCTCTAATCATCGCAGCAATGATATTTGTGCCAGGCCTGCCTAAAATACCATTTTTATTCCTGGCTTTGGGTGTCGCTTTAGTGGCACGATTTGTGGCAAAATCCGAAAAGTTAAGTGACAAAAAAGCCACAGCATCCTCAAAGCAGGCAAAACAGGATAAACAACCGGTTGAAGAACTCCTCGATGTTGACAGAGTCTCGGTAAATGTCGGCGTCAGATTGATTCCTATGATTGACCCACGCAAAAGCAAACAGGACGATTCGCAAAACAACCAGAGCATTACTTCAAATACCATCTTCGAGCGCATTGGCGCACTGCGAAGAAGATTCGCTCAGCACCTCGGCATCATTATACCTCTCGTTCGCCTGCGGGATAATATCAACCTCGAACCGGCCGCCTACGAAATCAAACTCGCCGAGATAACAATAGCAAAGGGACACCTGGAGCCTGATATGTTCCTCGCTATGGATTCCGGAACCGTCCAGAACAAGGTCGAAGGAATACAAACCACTGAACCCGTCTATGGCCTGCCCGCATTGTGGGTTAAACCACAAAATAAGGAAAAAGCCGAACTTGGCGGATACACCGTAATAGACCCCGAATCGGTCTTTATCACGCATCTCTCTGAAACTTTGAAAAAACATGCTGCTGAATTACTAAGCCGTGAAGACATCCAGCTTCTTGTTGACAGACTTCGAAAGACCCAGCCGTCACTCGTCGGAGAGGTTGTTGGCGAACTCGTGCCAATAGGACTGCTGCAGAGAGTCCTTAAAAATCTACTGAACGACCAAATACCTGTTCGTGAGCTGACCACCATAATCGAATCCCTCGGAGAAAATGCTCCAAAAACCAAAAATCCCCTTGTGCTGACTGAGATGGTTCGCAAATCCATAAGCAGAACAATTACTGAACTGTATAAAAATAATAATGGCAAAATCTCAGCTATAACTCTGGAACCTGCCCTTGAGCATCAGATGACCTCTACTTTACGCCAGGAAGCCGAAGCGATAAACATGGGCTTACCGACAGAATTGGCAATGGATATAAGCAAAAAAATCGCACAGGCATGGAAAAACGCAATGGACAAAGACATAGAAAAGGTGATTTTAATCTGCGACTCGAAATTACGCTCGCCTCTGGCTGCTATGCTGGCAAGAACAGTGCCTCCGCTGCCTGTCGTTGCTTACGATGAAATTGTGCTCGGAACAGAAGTAGAACCGATAGAAACTATCTCCGGCTTGCAAAACGAATTGACAGCACCTCTGCAGCCGGAACTTGTCGGGGCCGCAAACTAATGAACACTGCAAAAACAAAATATCAAATAAAAAATACCACCTGTAGAAGGAGCAGCTGATTATGCCCTTAAACACTCGAAAAATAGCGGTAAACATTGCCGTGATATTATTTTTCGCTCTGAGCTTTGTAGGATGGATTAACGGCCTGCCCCCTTTTACCTGCTGCAAAAGGGCCGTAGGAGGCGCACTGTTGGCATATTTGGCGGTAACCTTGGCGGTAAGGATAATTAATGTCATTTTAATGAATGCAATAATCACAAAGCAGCTAAACAAACAAAGGGAAAATAGCAGTGGCGATAGCGACTAATAACATCGTTGAAAAAAAGACTGTCAAAGATGGCAAAAAGCATCTCAAAACCGTTGCCCTGCGCGCTTACAAAACCCAAAAAAGACGCTCACTCGAAGAACAGCGCATAGAGCAGCTTCTGCCAATGGTACCCAAAATAGTCCGGCGGGTAATAACATACCTAAAACCCCCTTTATCATTTGAAGATTTGGTCTCAGCAGGTACCGTCGGACTTATAAAAGCCGCTCGCGACTACGACCCGTCTCACCAGGCCGAGTTCAAAACTTACGCCTATATCAGAATCAGAGGCGCCGTCCTTGATGAATTGAGAGAATGGTCTTTTGTCCCGTCAAATCTAAACAGGCAGATTCGCAATGCCTTTGAACTTAGCCGGAAAATCACCGAGAAAACCGGCTCTGTCCCCGAAGATGATAAATTGGCCGAAATGCTGGGAATAACAATCGATGAACTTTATGAAATATTCAAAAGTGCCAGGGCACAGCGTTTTCTCTCTATCGACAGCGACAACTCGAATGCACCCGCTCTGATAGATATTACCGCATCTCTGAATACTACCACCCCTGATGAGCAAATCGAGCAGGCCGAACTCATAGATAAACTGTCAGAGGAAATACAGAAACTGTCGGAAAAGCAGAGAAAAATAATCCTGCTTTATTATCAGCAGCACCTGACGATGAAGCAGACCGCTGAAGTACTCAAAATCACCGAATCGCGGGTAAGTCAACTGCACGCAAGTGCTTTGTTTAACTTGTCCATAAAATTAAGGCAATGGAAAAATGCCAGATAACGATTATAGCATTATAAAGCCGGTTGAAGGTCTGGTAAATATCGCAGCCTTGGACGCTGTAAAACGTCGTGAAGAGAGAAAACGTCGAAACCAAATGAATGAGCAAAAAAATGAAGAAGAAGACCAGCAGACAATTGACTCAACCGACGAGCAAAATCTCGACAATGAAGCCGCCCAAAACGAAACCGACGGAAATCCAGATACGACCTCCATTGATTATCGCGCTTAACTAAAAAGATGGCAAACACGCTATACATTAAGTTATGAAAGGTTAGGATAGTAGATGATAAAAACAGCAGGACACATTCTAAAGGACAGTGAAGTTAATCTCGAAGGCCGGCTCCACCTCGACCTGCTCCAGGACCGGACCGGACCGGCAACAAAGCAAAATATACCTTTGGCTTCCCCGCAGGTGGTAATCGTTGAAAAACAACCCGAGTTCACCGTCATAGAAGTAACCTGCTCCTGTGGCTCAAAATTGCAGTTAAAATGTGAATATGCCTCTGATAACCCTCCAGAGGCTCAACAAATTGAACAAAATATAAATGGAGAAAATAACAATGAAACCTAACAAAAAAATCACCCTTCATCTAATTCTGTCGGCATTAATATTCCTGTCAGTGGGATGCTCAGCTCTTGAGGAGCCGGTTGAGATTGTTTTCCAGCCCAGACCTGCTGAGCAACCATATAACGCCTCGGCCCGCAGCAAATTTCAGCAGCCATCTCAAAAAGGCCCAACCACGGTAGAAGGAGCAATAGAACTGGCTAAAAAACACGCCGGACTTACCGAGGAAATGGCCGAAATGAGACAACAAAATCAGAACCTTCTCGCAAAGAACAACACTCTCAAAAACCGCCTCACCGAATCTGAAACCCAGTTGCAGCAAACACAAAAAGAATTGGCACAGGCAAATGAACTTCTCAGAGAAATGGTCGTTGAACTGAACAACTGGAAAGTCAGCGTCATCGGATTTCAGAGCGAAATGCGACAGGCCGATAAAACACAGATGGACGCCCTTCTGAAAATACTTAGTGTCCTCGGCGGTGAGGTCAAAATAGAATCAACCCAAAATGATAACGCAGCCACAACGGATGAATCAGCAAATAATACGGATGATTCTCAACCGCAGGCCCGGCTCGCTGCCAAAAATACAGGTGATAACAATGAATAGGCCAAAAACACTATTATTACTTTTACTGCCGGCTC
>CAZECQ010000020.1:18734-21810 GCA_964510545.1 uncultured Pirellulales bacterium
TCGCAGGATGTAGTTTTTACAGGGCTCCTTCCTCGCTACCCGCATCGAACTACT
The DNA here is from genome assembly GCA_964510545.1 of uncultured Pirellulales bacterium. Taxonomy (GTDB): domain Bacteria; phylum Planctomycetota; class Phycisphaerae; order Sedimentisphaerales; family Anaerobacaceae; genus CAYXPG01. The sequence goes on from CAZECQ010000020.1 coordinate 18,789, forward strand.
ATTATCTAAATCCAAATAAAGATTTATTTGCTGTCGGCGGGGTTGCTGTTGTAGAGATGGATAACGACTCGAGCTATCCCGAAGTTTCTGTCGATGTAACAAAAGCACTATTCCAGGCATTACAGAAAAGACAGATTTTCGCCTTAACTTTAATACCACAGAGCGCCCCTGCTTGGCGCAGCCTCCAGGTTCAACTCAACCCGGCAGCCCCAACACAAGACAGAACTTTTAAACTGCCGGCAACCTACTCTCTTGAGCAGTTGCTTGCGATACAAAAGGCATTAAAGTGCAATGCTGTGATGCTCGGAACCGTTACCGAATACCAGCCTTATCCCCATATGGCACTCGGTCTTCGCCTAAAACTTATCGACCTTGACGATGGACAAACCATCTGGGCTATCGAGCAGGTTTGGAACGGTGCTGACAGAACAACCGAATATCGCATAAAAAAATATTTCAGAAGACAAATACGCTCCGGCCTTGCCCCCCTAAAGGAAGAACTCATCGTTGTAAGCCCTGTTGAGTTCATTAGGTTTGTGGCCTTCGAAACCGCAGAGACTCTACAGCCGAATTATTAAGGAAAAAAGTGCTTTTCGACCGATAAAAATGTTAGCTTTAGAAAAAAAATTAAATATTCGCCAAAAAACATTAAAGTTTTTTAAAAAATCTGCGAAAAGAAAATTGGATTAGTTTATTGACTGTACATTAAGGGCTCCAAAAGAGCTATAATACAATGATAGAAAATGTAAACACAAATCAGACACAGAACCTTTTGGAAAATTCATCTCCCAGCCAGCCAAACTCTGCCAAGACCGTTCCGGATAATGAGCTGGATGCTTCGCTGCAGGTCGATTATGCCTCTTTGATCGACAAAGCATCCCAAATCCAGCAGACCGACACCAATGCCGTCCAGCAGGCAAAAGAGCTTTTGTCCTCCGGCCAACTCGAAAGCCCTCAAAACTTTCAGGAAGCCGCGGAAAATATTATAAAGTTCGGTATATAGAAGCTGAAAAAAAAATTCGAATTATAAGACTGACCACGGATGGTCGATACAAAAGTCTGAACGGATTTTGTAAACTCGGCGAGGCAATGTGTAAACCTGGCACCCCCAGTTGCTCATCCCTCGCCGTTCTTTTCTTTGCCTCTGATTCGTAACGGGCTTCAAAAAACTGTCCCGGATTCAAAATATGGCAGCTACAAAAATAACAATCTGGGAAAAATTCAAACACCTTTGGAAGTACTACATCATCCAAAGCGCTCTCGCCGCCATCACACTGCTCATCATTGTCCTCATTCTCGGCAAAGAAAAAATGGTCATAATCAGCACTATGGGAGCAACTGCTTTTATCGTATTCGCAATGCCCAGGGCCGACTCCGCACAAACAAGAAACGTTATTGGCGGACATCTGGTCGGCCTGTTCTGCGGTGCTGTCTTCTACTTCACCAATCTGCCGCATTTTATCGAGTATCCATTCGCTGTCGGATTGGCTGTCTTCATTATGGTGGCTCTGGATGTCGAGCACCCGCCCGCCGCAGGAACAGCTTTGGCTGTAGTAATTAGTGAAGTTTCATTAAACGCTTTCGTAACAATTATGCTCAGTGCCGTAATCTTATCTCAATGCCGTTATTACTTAAGAGGCTTCCTAAGAGATTTGGTATGATTTTGACATGTCTGCCGGCCCGTCAAACGTATAAATCAACATCCCGCCCTGTAACCCCGTCATCCACAGATACTTTTATTCCGCCGCGCCTGCCGCTATAGATAAAAGAATCCCCATTATCACCAGCCTGCCCACCATCAGCCGCACATCTCTCATCGAAGTAATCGCTTCCCGGCCTGTGGAAACAGCGAATCGAATCAATGCTTTCGCTGAGAGCAACAGAACTGATAACTTTACATGAAATTCTCTTTGTCATTTCACCCACCCCAATTAAAATCATCATACCACATTTGAATATTTAAATCAAGGAAAATCCCGCCGGATAACCTGAAGAAATGATAACTTTTGTATTTAGGCTGATATCGCTTTTTACAAAGCAATATTATAGGACAGAAAGAAAAATTATGATAGCTTCACATCAAATTTATAGCTAAAATAATCTGTGTTCTTGTGCTTTGTTGAAGGACTGACTTAATGCAGATTATCGCCCAATGCCCTAACTGCGGCAACAATTGGCTGCTCGACCCGGACGCCGCCGATAGAAGAATAACCTGCCCCGCCTGCCGAAGACTATTCAAGGTCCCGAACCTCGAAGATATGCCGAAGGCCGTCAAGATAATAGAAAGGGCAAAGGGAACTATTTACGTTGACCAGAACGGCAAAACTTACGGCTGAAATCCCCCGCCCGCCATTTCAATAAGAAAAACAAAGCAATTTACCAAAGCTAAAAAAAGAAGGGAGAGCTGTACTACGCTCTCCCTTATTCCTTGCGGCTCATTGCTTTTCAGTTCATAGCTTCTTATCTTACTATGCCCGAATTTCGCTCTGACTTGTGTTCATTTTTAGGAAATAAGCAACGTAAGCTAAAGCTAATATGACCGAACAGGTCATCAAGAGCCGGCCTTTATGTATTTCATTCTTATAAATTCTGCATCGGCAGTTCTCGTTTGTAATCTTGAGCTTTTTTCTCTACCCCCGCCTACACTAAAAGATTGTCATTTAACACCGGCAAATCTCCCGACAACTCATAAGCTTCTCACCTTTTCTTTGCCCGCCCAAAACCCCACATTAACATCTTTCCTCTCTTCTCCCGTACCCGGCAGACTGCCCCGTTTAACCCCGATAACCCCAAAAAACCATCCCCCAAAAAAAATGAAAAAACCTTGCAAATATATAGCTATTTCTGTTATAATTGTTTTAATAATTTAATAGTGGAGGCAAAAGCGGCTTTATTCGCCTCTGTAGGGCTTTTGACGAGCTGTTATCTTCAAAGGCGGGAGAAAAAAAATGAAAAGGGAAGTATTTGGGAGGATGTCCCATCCATAGTTGGAGGTTGAAAAAAGCAATGGCTACTCCGGCCT
>CAZECQ010000021.1:0-20322 GCA_964510545.1 uncultured Pirellulales bacterium
GGCACAAGCTGTACTTAGGAACGAATAGAGCCCTTGTTGAGGCCAATGACGTGAGCGTTTACAAGGGAGTGATTGATTCCAACAGTTTTAGTGACGCACCTATGGGTTCGCTTGAATTGGGAACTGCTTATCACTGGCGTGTTATTGAAGTCAATGGCCCGAACACATGGCCGGGTGATATATGGAGCTTTGCCACCGAGACCGAGGGGTATTATTGCGACCTTTTTGTAGATGCCGGAGCAAGCTTAACAGACAGAGACCATCTGGTGGCAGCAGATTATTTAGGGCTGTCACAGGAGTTTATAACAGGCGACAACTGGTGGGACCAGAATTCGATAATGGTTCAAATGGACAATGGTGACTGGCAGGATGACAATGGAGTGCTTCTCTATCCCGATGGAGAGCCAAGATTTCGCTGTATATATGTAGGTGGTGGAACTTCCGATGTCCATGGCGAATCTCTGGGTGAAGAAGGTAGGCAGAGGATAAGAGATTATTATCATAATGGGGGCTGCTACACCGGCTCCTGTGCAGGCGCGGCGATAAGCACAATACGAGCAACAACAAATCCAGCCGACATGAGTTATCGCACTGAGTACTTCCATATCTGGCCTGCCAGGGGCCACTATACCCAGTTAGCTGATTCTTACACAGGTCATGATGTCCCAGTGGGTTCACCATTGCTTGACTATTATGATTTTGGCGGTGACTACTACATTGCTTCCGTGAGTCACAACGGTGGAAATTTCACTATCGAGGATGACTCGTTCTACTGGTGCACCAACACAGAAGTTCTGATGACATACGCCGAGCCCATTGAAGGAAATGATGAGTCATACCAGGATTTCATGGGTCATGTAAGCACCTGGGCATATAAAAAGGATGCCAACTCAGGCAGGCTCGCTGTCTGCGGCAGCCATCCGGAAGATATAGAATCCGGTGAACAGCGAGACCTCCAGGCAGCACTGCTGCAATATGCGATGGCTGGCAAGGGCTCGCCAAACGTAAAGGCAGCTTTGGAAAATGGTGTTACCCGTCTGATGAATGATAACAGTGCCGCCGGTCATGAAAAGGTCGGTGATAAACAATATCATCATTTTACAATTCAGATACCTTCGGGGATGAAGTTGACCATTACTCTCGATGGGCTGGACGATGTTAACAACCTTGACCTTTTTGTCCGCAAAGATGGTTTTGCCCTCAGGGGCAAGACAGGCCTTTACGAGGCGAGCAATACTTCAAATTCCGATGAGACGCTCACTATAAACGACCCTTGTGCCGGCACTTGGTACATAGGCGTTAAAGGCGTTAACACAGTTGCGAAAACCAAAGAACCCTATTATTACAGGTATACGGGCAATCCTGGCCTGCTTAACGGGGTTGCTTATACAATTACAGCCGAGTGGCATATGCTGGTCGACTTTGCCGAGGATTACGGTGTGGACTCTGTAGATTTTTCTGTTTTGGCGCTAAGCTGGCAGAAAGAACAGGGGCAGGCAGGATACGACCCGAATTGTGACATTAGTATGCCCGCTGATGATATAATTGATGAAAAGGACCTTAAGATATTTACCGACTATTGGCTGGCAGGCAAGTAGCTTTTTACGAAAGTAATGCAGACGAAAAGGCCGTGAGCATAACGCTTGCGGCCTTTTTTATTTGCCGTGGCGCCTTTTTGCTTTACAAAAGTATTTGTCGGTGATAAAATCCACCAGCATTGTTTTCAGGATAAATACGAAACGTGAAAATGGCCGGTAAAATAATAATCGATACTGAGCGGTGCAAAGGATGCGGCCTGTGTGTAACAGCCTGCCCGAAGGACTGTATCACCATTTCCGAAAAATCGAATAAAAACGGTTACTTCCCCGCTGAAACTAACAATAGTTCCTGTACGGGCTGCGCTATGTGTGCTGTAATCTGTCCTGAGGCAATTATCGAGGTTAAGCGTGACGACAATATAGTAGCTATCGAGCCGGAGAGGAAGAAAAAATCTGATTCAATCAGGGAAAAAGTGTGAGTGAACGAGTATTAATGTGCGGCAATGAGGCATTGGCGGAAGCGTCTATTCTTGCAGGCGTTGACGCATATTTCGGCTATCCGATTACGCCGCAAAATGAAATCCCCGCCTATATGGCCCGGCGAATGCCCGAGGAAGGACGGGTATTTGTCCAGAGCGAAAGCGAACTTGCGGCAATTAATATGGTCTTCGGCGCCTCGGCCACCGGCAAAAGAACAATGACAACTTCATCCAGTCCCGGCATCAGTCTGATGCAGGAGGGTATAAGTTATCTGGCCGGGGCGGAGTTGCCGGCGGTGATAGTTAATGTAATGCGGGGCGGGCCCGGATTAGGAAATATCGCACCATCGCAGGCTGATTACTTTCAGGCCACACGGGGGGGTGGACACGGCGATTATCGAACCATCACCCTGGCACCGTCGAGCGTACAGGAATTGGCCGACAGTATGTCACTGGCATTCGACCTGGCCGATGAGTACCGAATGCAGGTTATGGTGCTGGCCGACGGTATTCTCGGACAAATGATGGAGCCGGTAGTACTGGAGACAAAACCACGGCGAAAATTGCCGCCCAAAGACTGGGCACTGACCGGCGCCGAAGGCAGAGAGCAAAATATCGTCAGGTCGCTCTGGCTCAAGGAGGGTGTGCTGGAAGAGCTCAATAATAAACTGCAGGCCAGGTACAGGCGGATAGAAAAGGACGAAGTGCTCTGCGAACAGTACGAAGTTGAAACAGCCGACATCGTAGTAATCGCGTACGGCGTGGCAGCGAGAATCGTTCGCAGCGCGGTTGATAAGGCAAGAGAAGAAGGGATAAAAGCCGGCTTGATACGGCCTATTACGCTTTGGCCTTTTCCGACAGAGCAAATCAGCAGGGCAGCCGATGAATTGCGGATTTTCCTGACCGTGGAAATGAACTGCGGACAAATGCTTGAAGATGTAAAATTAGCTGTGGCCGGCAAAGCACCGGTATTATTTTACGGGCGGGCCGGCGGCGGTGTACCAACCGTCGAGCTGGTGCTGGAAAAAATTAAACAATTGACTACAAAAAAAACTTTCAGTGGACAGGAAAAAACCAAACTGTGAAAACTGTATTTAAACGAACACCGACACTTAAAGACTGCCCGACACACTACTGTCCCGGGTGCGGGCACGGGATTGCACATCGATTGATAGCAGAGATAATCGACGAATTAGGGATACGCGGCCGAACCATCGGCATAGCACCGGTAGGCTGCGCGGTGTTGGCGTATGATTATCTCGATGTCGATATGATAGAGGTGGCGCACGGCAGAGCACCGGCGGTGGCAACAGGAATAAAAAGGACCAATCCCGATATGATAATCTTCTCCTATCAGGGCGACGGTGATTTGGCATCAATTGGAGCAGCGGAAATTCTTCACGCCGCTCACAGAGGTGAACAAATAACGGTCATTTTTATTAACAATGCTGTTTATGGAATGACAAGCGGCCAAATGGCCCCGACAACGCTTTTGGGCCAAATTACAACAACGACACCACTCGGACGAGAGGCTGACAGCCATGGCCATCCGCTCCAGGTATCCGAGTTACTGGCAGTATTGCCGGGTGCAATTTATATCGAACGGTGCTCTTTGCACAATGCGGCCCAGGTCCGCAAAACAAAAAAGGTCATAAGGCACGCCTTTGAACTGCAGGTCGCCGGCGCCAAGGGCCTTTCGCTTGTGGAAGTGCTTTCACCGTGTCCAGCCGGCTGGCGGATGACGCCGATGAAAGCAGTTGAATGGGTCGAAAATGAAATGACAAAGGTTTTTCCCTTAGGTCGTTTAAAGGGTTGATAATGGCGGAAAACGGCTTTTATGAAGAGGTAATAATCGCAGGTTTCGGCGGGCAGGGAATAGTATTAGCCGGCAAACTGCTGGCTGATACAGCGATGAAGGCCGGAAAAGAGGTAACTTATATGCCCGCTTACGGGGCCGAAATGAGAGGAGGCACATCCAACAGTATGATTACTATCGCCGACAGACCTATCGCCTCGCCTCTGATTACCAGCCCCAAATCGCTTATCGTTATGAACAAGGCCTCTTTGAACAAATTCTCCCCTCATATCAAAGCCGGGGGTCTGCTGGTGATGAACAGCTCTTTAATTGAGGATGAGCCGGAACTTGATGAGACAATTGATATATTAGCTGTGCCCGCCGACGAGATGGCCGTTGAACTGGGCAATCCGAAAGTCGCAAATATGGTCGTCCTGGGCGCGTATTTGCAAAGGAAAGGCCGGTTCAGTCCTGATGAAGCAGCGGCTTGCCTGGCCGACGTGCTCGCTGCGCGATATCATAAGACCCTGCCGGTCAATACCAAAGCCCTGCATCAAGGCGCCGAATTTGCAACAAAATAGCACATAGCGTACAGCAATTATGCTCAAAACAGGCTTGAAAAGGATTTTTGCCGAGCGAAAAAGCAGCTTCACACTGCGCATGGCACCAATGATAGATATGATATTTCTGCTGCTGATATTTTTTCTTGTAGCGGCAAAGTGGAGGCCTGAGGAGAAGTTCCTGCCATTTCAACTACCAAGCGCACAGGCCGACAGTAACATAATCGGAAGACCTGAGCCGCTTCTAATTCACATTTATGCAACGCAGAGAGGCTGTCAGGTTAGGATAGGCCGACTTCACACCGTACAAATTGAAGACGAAAAAATCGAGATGTCCCTTGCGATATTAATGGAAACAATGAGAGACTGTCTGATTAAACAGCAAAGAGTCCGTACCGACCCGATTGAAATCACCTGCGAGCCGGACGTTAAATGGGACCATCTGGCCAAAATATCTAATGTTTTTTCCGGTGCGGGGCTGGACGATATCACATTCACAATGACGGAGCGGCCTGAAAATGCCCGAAACAACTAAACGCACCGTCAATTCCATAACCATCTTTTACCTTGCGCTGTGCTTTTTATCGTCTTCGGCCGGTTTGGCTGATTCAAACCCTGCCGCTGAAGATATTAACTGGCTGTCCGATGCCGTGAAATTTACCGTCGATGCGTTTATGCAACAAAGCTTCGAGCTTCGAATGGAGTTTGAATTCTACGACGAATTACCAACCGAAGAGGGCAAAATCAATCTTTATCATCTTGCAAAAAAAGCCGGTGAAAAACTTGAAGAAATCGGTAAAAAACAAAATGAGCTAAAACGTAAAATAGAAAATTATCAAGGCAGCGACTGGGATAAAAAATACGGCTCAACAGGTTTGTGGAGAAAGCTATCGAAAGATTTATACCAGATAACTTTAAGTAAATGTGAAATTGATTTTTATCTTGCTCTTTCGTCTGAACAGTCACAACAAAATAAAATATTGCAGGACATATTGGCCCGAATAGAATCATTACATAAAACCAGCAACACTACCTATTCACATTTTTTAAAAGCCAGAACACTCGCATTACTTGCCCGAACAAACCTCGCCTTCAAGCTGCCAGCCAAAAAAGAATTTGCCCGGCTTATGGTTCGCAGCAATTTGAAACCTTTAACTGCTTTCAGAACAACGATAGAAAGAATTAAACTTTTTGGCGAAAGTGAGCCGGGCCAATTAACAAAACTGGCCGATACAATCGCAAAAAGCGACTGTAAAAGTGAGCCTGAACTTCTCTTGTCCCTGGCATTTCTACAGCGGCGGCTAAACAGAATCGAAGAATTTAAGAGAACGGCAACTCTCCTTCCACAGATAGAGGAATTTCTTGGCCGATTGCTTTTGTCGCAGCTATCGGCCCGTCAATTAACAGAACAAAAATTGCAGCAAATAGACGTTTTCGAGGCGGAACTTGCCGCACAGGCCATATGGAAAAACAACGCCAAAGACTATAAAACCCTGTTAGGACACCTGGCAGGGGCAGAAAAGTTTCAGACACCTTTAATACTGTATGTTACAGCGGCTGCACTTGCAGAGACCTCGCCGGAAAAAGCAATCGAACTGCTCGTAAAAGCAAGTAATTCTCAACGACTGCAAAACAACAGTCGGTTAGATATTGAGCCGGTCAAAATCGCCGCACAAGCTGCGCAACTGGCTTATAACCTTTTTGTCGAGGACACAAATAATTGCTCACCGGCCATTGAGGCCTTCCAAAATTATCGGCAAATAGCTGCGGAAAAAAACGACCAAAAGCTGGAATATCTTTACAGCATCGTGCTTAACGGCTGTGGCAGAAATGCCGAAAGCGAAAAACTGCTTGAAAAAATAGCTGCACGCCCAGCTGGCATTTGGCGCAACAGAGCGAAATTAGACCTGATAATACACAGGATGGCCCAGGCAGGCGAAGAAAACAAAGCCCAATACAATAAACTGCTCGAAGAGTTAAGAGATTTTATCCTCAACCGTAATGGTCGGGACAAAAACACAAACTCGCTGCGCAGAGAAGCAATAATGATATATTGTCAATCGCTTCTGGAGAGGGGTGATGAAAAGTCGGCGCAGAAAGTCTTAGCTATTTTGGACAATAACGATGCTGCCGGCGGCTTACAGTTTGATTTATTCAAATCAAAAGCACTGCAGCAACTGGGACAGCTGGAGTCATCGGTTCATCACATGGTTCTGGCAATAAGAATGGATAGTGGCTCACTGGCGCCGGAGGTAACAAAACTGGTGGGTGAAGTTGTTGACAAAATTGAGCACCTGCAATCACAGGCGCAAAACTTTAACAAAATGATAGATGACTGTAAAAAGCTGGCCAATTTCAGCTATGTGATTCAAAATAACAATCAAACAGCAAGACTTTTAGCGGAAACTTTAATCCTCTCAGCAGAGAAAAAAAACGGCAAATTATTACAGGCCCTGGAGATACTCAACAAAATAGCCCGGGATGACGGTGAAGATATTGATTCAGTTCGCTGCCGGGCCAGACTGCTCAGGGAACAGGGCAAATTCGAACAGGCAGCAAAATTATGGGTCAAAATCTGCAAATTGCGAAAAAATAAGATACCCACGGCCAACCGGCGAAGCTGGAATTGGTGGCGAGCAAAATATTACGAACTCGACTGCTGGGCCAAATCTCCGCAGACAAAAAAACAGGATGTTCTACATACCATCGATGTTCTTGAAAGTAGTTTCCCTGAAATCCCACCGTTATGGGCGAAAAAACTAAGAATACTCAGGCAATATTGCCGCAGCCGAGCAATTAAAAAAAGTAAATAACTTGCCTAATCGGCTTCGGGCAGTTACAATAGATTAGTAAAGCTTAAAAAGATAACAGGAAAGTAATAATGGCGAAAAAATCAGGCGGCAAAAAAAAGATGGCACTCTGTAACTTCTGCGGGCGCTCGGCAGGCCGCGACGATATGTTCATCGAAGGCCCGGACAATGTCTTTATCTGTCCGGAATGTATCGAACTGTGCCATAACATCGTCCAGCAAAACCACAAAAAAATCAGCAGCGCCTCTATCGGACTTAAAAAAACGCCAAAGCCAAGAGAGATAAAAGAGTATCTTGACCAGTATGTAATCGGACAGGAACACGCAAAAAAAGTGCTCTGCGTTGCGGTACACAACCACTACAAGCGGCTCCTGCACACAGACAGCAATGACGATGACATTGAAATCGACAAATCCAATGTTCTTTTAATCGGCCCGACCGGCTCGGGCAAAACGCTTCTTGCCCGCACCCTGGCACGGATGCTGAAAGTGCCGTTCGCCATATGCGACGCAACCACAGTAACCGAGGCTGGCTACGTTGGCGAAGACGTTGAAAACTTCCTGCTGAGATTGCTGCAATCGGCCGACTACGATATTGAGGCGGCTCAGCGGGGAATTGTCTATGTAGACGAAATCGATAAGATTGGCAAAACCTACCAGAATGTCTCTATTACCCGCGATGTCTCCGGCGAGGGCGTCCAGCAGGCATTATTAAAAATGCTCGAAGGAACCATTGCCAACATACCGCCGCAGGGTGGAAGAAAACATCCGGAACAATCCTACATACAAATCGACACCTCGCAAATACTTTTTATATGCGGCGGAACATTTGTCGGGCTGGAAAATATCGTCAAACAGCGGCTCGGTAGAAAAATGATTGGTTTTGATTCCGAAATGGCCGGCAAAAGCGACAAAAAAACCGAGTACAGTGATATGATTAGGCAGGTCATACCGGAAGATGCCATCGAGTACGGAATGATTCCCGAAATGGTGGGCCGGCTGCCCGTAATCACAACTCTGTCAACTCTCGATGAAAATGCACTTATAGACATACTGACCAAGCCGAAAAATGCTCTGACCAGACAGTATCAAAAATTCTTCGAGATGGAAAATGCCAAGCTCGAATTTACCGACGACGCACTGCACGCACTGGCCAAAAAAGCGCTTGAGCGTGACACCGGCGCCAGGGCATTGCGTTCCATTACCGAGGAATTGATGGTCGATTTGATGTATCGACTGCCCGAAGAGCCAAAACCGGCAAAATATGTAATCACCCGTGACATTGTAGAGGGCAAGGCCGAACTGTTCAAGTCAAAAAAGAAGTCAAAAAAAGAATCTGCTTAAAACTCCACACAGTACAAAACGTCTCGTAAAACTATTACAGACCCTGATGCCCGTCACTTAAAACCGCTAACTGCACGTCTTCTGCACAGCTCTGGGCGACGGCGGCCAGAGAGTACTGGGCCTGGGCAAAATAAATATCCCTGTCAATACGCAAAGTAATGACTCTCCTCTTGGCAGGCAACTCCTCCAACTGCTCATCTATCAATCGAGCAAGTTCATCCACTATTTCGTTATAACCTGATGCAATGATTTTTTCTGAGCCGACCGCAAAGTCAGTTTTCCCATCGCTTCTCTTCATAACTGTTACGGTGGTTACCTGTGGGCGATGTTCGGGGGCGCTTTGGGCAAACTCACAGCCGTCCGGCACGTCAACAGGGAAATTCTCCGCTTCGATAAACTGGCAAACCACCAAAAAAAATATGATAAGCAAAAATACGATGTCGATAATCGGCGTCATATTAAACGACGCCGACTCTTCGCAATCCCACCGACGGATTGTTCTTCTCAAAGACATAAATGTTCGTCCTTCATTTAATTATTTTGTCCGTAGAGGCGGACGGCGAATCTCATGAGAATTCTTTGCTGGAATCTCTCGAATTCTGAAGTTATTGACGGGCTGTTTTTGTTTTAACTGTTCGGCCTGCTGATTTTTCAAAGCATCTCTTATTTGCGGCATAACCTTCTCAGCCTCTTCAACGGCTTCACTGGCCAGCGCCTCAATCCGGTTTCTAAAGATACCATGTATTGCCAGGGCAGGTATCGCAATAAACAATCCCCAAAAAGTAGTTACCAGCGCTATGGAGATTCCCTCGGCCAATTGCGCCGGCTGGGGTTGACCGCCTGCGGTTACAATGGCGTTGAACAGCTTTATCATTCCGAAAACCGTACCGAACAAACCTACCATCGGTGAAACATTGCCGATTAAGCTGAGCCATTCAATCCTGCGCAAAAGTCCACCGGCCCTGTCCTGCAGTGATTCGTCAACAATGCTGCGCATCCGAAACCAGTCTCCCCTGCCCTGCGTAACTGCCTTTACGACTGCAACACTGACGAAATCATCCCGACCGCCAATCTTCGCTTCCAGATGGCTGGTGCCAAACTGCTGCAATACCGAGATAATTCTTTGGGCGGTATCGCCGGGTAAAAGCCTTTTACGACAGATAGTAAGGCCGAACTCAACCGCCAAATAAACCGTAATTAGCGACATCGGCAAAAGAACAAACCAGACAATCGGACCGCCGGCTATGATAAACTGCTCAAACAATGTCTGTCTCTGCGCCGAACCGCCCGAGGCTGAAAAACTATTACTCATTGCAGCAACTATTACCGCCAAAACAACTGCAAGAGCAAAAACCATAAAAACAATTCTGAATAAAAAGCTGTTACGCATAACTGCATCCGGTATTTGTAGAATCGTATTTCAATAACATCCAATCAATAATTTTCATCGGTAACGGTAACAAATTCACCGTTGCTCTGTTCTGCAATTATCTTCAACATTTTTCTGTCGTCCTCGGCCGGCCAAAATCCTATCGTGTTAACTTTTGTATCCGGTGCAAATCGTCTTAAGAGGTTCGCTATTTTCTGCGAGAACCTTTGAGCATCACCGGCTGTCAATTCAAAACCATCGGTCAGAAAATAAATAAGTGAAGGAACACTGCCGCCCTCATCTCGAATATGCAGCCCTCTTTCCAGCGCTGCCGTCGCATTGGTCCGGCCGGCCGGCCGAACCTTCTTGATAAAATCGTACGCATCCGATTTGGCCTGCTTAGTCGCCCGAACCAGGCGGCCGTCGCCAAACTCAAGCAGCCTGTTATCGCCGAAAAAAATTATATAAAAATACTGGTCAGGCTGGAGGTTCTTTATCGAATCGGCAAGCCTTTCTTTGACCCTTGCGAACACACCCCGCATACTCCCTGAGCAATCCACTACATAGCAGACTTTGCGTCGGCCAGTCCAGCTTCCGAAAAACTCAATCCCTCTCGAAAGATTGACACCGCTCAACAAAGAAACGTTCTGTGACGAAGCTCTCTTTGCCAAATTCGGTGGACAGGCGCGTGACTGGTTGGGTCTGCTGATAATCTGATTTGACGCAAAAACATTCTTTCTCCAGGTGGTTAAGTGGCTTTTGACCGGCCTTTTTACCTTCGGTTTTGGAATTACGGGGGCGGTCTTCATAACTTCTTTTATCCGGCTCACCTTTGCCATAGGAACAGCGGATTGACTATCCTGGATTTTTGACTGTGAAAACCTGACAACCCCAAAGACAGCAAGCACAATTAAATGCAACCCAATCGAAACCGCCCACGCCCAAAATGTAATGCTGCCGCTTTTGCAGCAAAAAAAACGAGCCTGTGAACCCATCGAGCCTGCTGTCTTTAATCCGTTAAACAATCCAACCATCCTCTGGTTTTTCAATCCAGCCAAAAAATACTCCGTTATCCTTTAGTCCACCACTTCCACTCGTGAGAATTCCGGTACCAGCAAGTTATATACCAATATCGCATCGCCATTATGCAGGCGAATACATCCTCGTGAGCCGGAAGTGCCGATTTCTTTAGGGTCTTTTGTGCCATGAATTGCGATACCGGTTCTGTCCACTGCCTGACCTTTGAGCCCTCTTAATGCAACCCATCTTGAGCCAAGAGGATAATCGGGGTCCTCGGCTTCATAAGTTTTGCCGGTGTCCGGGTCGGTCCACGTCGGTTTTACGAGCTTGCCGCCGGTCTTGACAGCCCAAAGGCCCGTAGGCGTTTCCCTGCCCGGCTTGCCCAGCCCTACCGGAAAACTCCGAACAAAAGTATCCTGAAGATACAAATCCATCGTAAAGGCCGAACGATATATCCTCACGTGAAATGGGCCATTAATAACTTTTATCGGCTCTCCCGCCCGCAAACCTTCAGGACGGATGTTGTTAATTTCCGCAAGGATTTCCCAGGGAATCTTGAATTGGCCGGCGATAGTCGAAAGCATCTCGCCCGGTTTGACATTATAACTACCGCAAAGCTCATCCTGTGGGAAAATGGTCCTTTTAAACAGCCATTCATCCGCAAATTCAGAAAGTTGCTTTTTAACAACAGCCCGCTGCTTTTCGTTCATAGGCAGCAACAAAGCCTCATTTAGTATGTCACGCGCCCGTATAATTTTTCTGGGCTTTGCATTGACCAGCGCCGTTGCTTCTTCGATAAGCTCAGCAACTTTGGAATTGGGTTCAAAAATTGGCTCAGGCGCTACTTCAGGCAATTTCGGCTCCGGCTCAGGAAGGACAGGTTCCTCCTTTACAACCGCTTCTTCAACCGGCTCTTCAATCGGGCCGGTAGCAGTTAAAGCTTCTGCAGGCCTATCTTTTGTCCTGGCTTTTGTCCTGGCAAAAGGATTATACCCAACCAGGACAAGCACCGCTGCAATAATCAGCAAACCCACAACAATATATATCCACATTCCGCCCAGGCTTCTTTGGCTGCCATAAGGGCTTCGATAACGAGCCATACTTATTCTCCTTGCTGACTTTTAAAATATATTACTTGCTTATCGGTAACCAAAAAATCCATCGCTATATCATGTTCATCGACCGGCACCAAATCAACAACCTGTTCTTCGAAGGCAAAACCACACTTTTGGGCCTCGAGTTCGCCGCTTACAAAAAATCTGTCATAATAGGATGCCCCCCTGCCGAGCCGGTTGCCATTTTTGTCAAAGCCCAGCCCGGGCGTAACAACCAAATCAATCTCCTCAAATGGCAGGGGCACGCCCGTTACAGGATTGCGCAGGCCCGAGGCTTCGGTTGAAAAACCGGTCTCAAGCGAATTTATCTGCACAGGTATCATATGCCTCTGCTGCCAGGAAACCTTAGGAACGGCCACTGTCTTACCGAGCTGCCAGGCCGAAAGTATGGCCTCGGAGGTATCGACCTCATGCACAAGAGACAAATACATCATAACCACCGATGCATCCCGAAACTGTTGAGTCGAGAGTAAATTCCGGCAGACATCTTTGCTCTTTTTGCTCCTTTGTTTGGGAGTGATTTCGAGCAAACTCTCTCGCAGACTTGTCCGTAACTGCTCTTTGTCCATTTAATCGCCCTTTTTGCCGATACTGCTGACAGATTTGCTATTTTGTATCAAGGTTTGCAGCTTTTGTAAATAACGCTTAATATTTTTTTCGTACCCAATTGCCTTCGGCCTGTAATATTTTTTCTTATTTTCGGCCGAAAGATACTCCTGCGGCACAAAACCTTCCTCAAAATTGTGCGGATATTTGTAATCGGCCCCGAAACCAAGCTTTTTTGCAGCGGCGTAATGGCTGTCTTTGAGGTGTATGGGCACAGGGATGGTCGGCTGCGATTTTACGTCGGCAACTGCATCCCAAACAGCAGAAGCGGCGGCATTTGACTTTGACGCACAGGCGACATACAAAGCCGCCTGCGCCAACGGAAGCTGAGCTTCGGGAAGTCCGATAAATTCGGATATTTGCACGGCAGCGGCGGCTAAAACCGTTGCCATCGGGTCGGCATTCCCAACATCCTCTGCCGCACAGACCGCAATCCGCCGGGCAATAAAACGAGGGTCCTCTCCGCCTGCTATCATCCGGGCAAGCCAGTAAACCGTAGCATCAGGGTCACTGCCGCGCATACTCTTCTGAAAAGCGCTCGCCAGGTCATAATGCGTATCGCCTGTACCATCATAATCAATCGTCTTTTGCTGAATCGAGTCCTTTGCAAGTTCAAGGTCGAATTTTATTTTACCCTTGCGCTGCCGTGCGGCCTGCGATAAAACGCCTATTTCCAAAGCTGTCAGTGCCTTTCTGGCATCGCCGTCGCCGGTAACAGCCAGAAATTGCAGCGCCTTCTCATCTGCGTCAATGTCAAATTTACCGAGCCCTCTTTCGGTATCGACAATCGCCCTCTTGAGTAACTCCAAAATATCCTCGGTCGAAAGCGGCTCAAAACGAAATACCGTGCTGCGGGAAATCAGCGGCGAATTGATTGAAAAAAACGGATTTTCCGTAGTAGCGCCTATAAGGATTAAGACCCCTGCTTCAACATCATCCAACAGCACATCCTGCTGGGCACGATTGAAGCGATGAATTTCATCAATAAAAAGCACGGTTCGTTTCCCGCTGGCGGCAAGACTGTCTGTGGCAAGACCGATTATGTCACGAATGTCCTTAACGCTGGCTGCCGGCGCGCTAAGATAGTGAAACTCGGCCTTTGTGTAATTGGCAATTACTGCTGCCAGCGACGTTTTACCAACACCCGGCGGGCCGTAAAAGAGCAAACTACACAGTCTGTCGGCTTCGAGCATCCTCCTTAAGAGTTTATTCGGACCAAGGAAGTGCCCCTGCCCGAGGACTTCATCGAGACTCCCCGGCCTCATCCGCACAGCCAGAGGCACCGCAGAGGCTATATTAGCCCTTTCAGAGCTGCCAAAAAGCGTTTCACCCTTTTTTGCTCGCATTGAATATATTATACCCAGCAAGCACAGAACTGTCGAAAATATATTTATGCCGGTTGCCGCAAGAGCCAGCCGCCGAAACTGAAAAAATATCAGCCAAATTTACTTGACACGCCGGAGTTAGCACCTTATAAGAATGTTCTATATTTATCAATCGATAAAGCAATAACATTAAGTTGGAGAAGAAATAATGGAACGAAAGATTCAATTGAAAGAAAGTGATATTCCCCGGCAATGGTATAACCTTGCAGCAGATTTACCCACCCCAATGCTTCCGCCTTTGGGGCCTGACGGCAAACCTGTAACACCTGAAATGCTCGCTCCGGTCTTTCCGATGAACCTGATAGAGCAGGAGGTCAGCACTGAACGCTGGATAGATATTCCGGAGGAAATCCTCGATATTCTGTACCGGTGGCGGCCTGCTCCACTGAAAAGAGCAGTGTATCTTGAGAAGCATTTGCAGACTCCCGCTCGAATTTATTACAAGGACGAAAGTTACAGCCCACCGGGCAGCCACAAGCCCAATACCGCTGTTGCACAGGCCTGGTATAACAAAGAGTTCGGAATTAAAAAATTAACAACGGAAACAGGGGCCGGTCAGTGGGGCAGCGCCCTGGCTTTCGGATGCAAACTGCTGGGCCTTGAATGCAAAGTCTTTATGGTGCGGATAAGCTTCGACCAAAAACCTTTCCGCAAAATTATGATGCAGGTATGGGGGGCAAACTGCGTTGCAAGCCCGAGCAGCGAAACAAACGCAGGCAGAAAAGTACTGGAGGAAATGCCTGATACACCGGGTAGTTTAGGAATAGCTATCAGTGAAGCCATCGAAGAAGCGGTAACCGATAGTTCGGGCAAGACACGCTATTCACTGGGCAGTGTCTTAAACCACGTGCTTCTTCATCAGACGATAGTCGGCCTTGAAGCCAAGAAACAACTCGAAAATGCCGGCGAAAAACTGCCGGACGTCTTAATAGGCTGTGCCGGTGGAGGAAGCAATTTTGCCGGTCTGTCTTTCCCGTTCGTAGCAGATAAGATTAACGGTGCCGATATCGAAATTATCCCAACCGAGCCGACTGCCTGTCCGACAATGACCAGAGCTCCCTTTGCCTATGACTTCGGCGATAAGGCATGCACAACACCACTTCTGGCAATGTACACACTTGGTCATGCCTTTATTCCGCCGCCAATTCACGCAGGCGGGTTGCGATATCACGGTATGGCACCACTGGTTTGCCAATGCATCGTCGAAGGGCTTATGACGCCAAAATCTTTCCATCAGGTAAAGTGCTATGAATCCGCTTTGCTGTGGGCACATACCGAGGGGGCAATATGTGCTCCTGAGACCAGTCACGCCATTGCCGCCGTCATCGACGAAGCCATAAAGGCAAAAGAAGAAGGAAAAGAAAAGGTGATTCTGTTTAATTACAGCGGTCACGGCCTGATGGACCTTACAGGCTACGACGCTTTCCTCTCCGGCAAGCTCGTTGATTATTCGCTTCCGGACGAGGAACTGGAAAAATTCACGGCTGAAATCAAAAATCTGCCCAAAGCAGAAATGAGAAAAAGCGGTAAATGGTAAAAATTCGATTTTGGTGACTTTTTAAGACTATTTTGCATAAAACTTGCTAAAACAAAAAAAAGTTTTTTTATTTGATTTGCACCAGGATGCCGATAAACTCTTAGAAAGTATTTGTTAGTAACATTATTCTTGTGTTGAGATAAAAAGTAGAGTATTAAGAAATCTATGTTTTTTAAGGAGACGAGTATGAAGAAAGTAATTTTGTTGATTGCCGTAATTTTGTTGAGCACAGTCGGTCTCGCCCAGGCCCAGGAAGCTGAGTTGCACGGAGTTATCGATATGACATACCTGAGCAGTTATATTTGGCGAGGCTTCGATATGTACGCTGAAGGTCACAGCGCAATTCAATCAAGCATAGATATTGACTGGTTCGATACGGGCTTTGGCACTACCTTATTCTGGTCAAGAGCCGTTGGAAGCGGATTCGAGAACACCGAATGGCTGAATACAACCTTATACTACGGCAACCGTATCCTCGAAGGTGAAACTTATGCCACTAATTATAGGGTCGGTTGGACCTACTATAACTTCCCGGACCAGCCCAGAAGGGGAGGCACCGTACCTACTGGCGGCGACATGCAGGAATTCTTTGCAGCTCTTGCTTGGCCGGATTTGTTACCGATGAGAATTGTTCCAAGCTACATAATCGTCTGCATGTGGCCTGCCCAAAGCAACTCCAACGCCAGTGGCAACGGCGGCTGGGCACATATCTTCGGACTTGATTATGCACTCTCAATACCACCTATTATACCCGAAACCACAGAACAGGTCTTGCATCTGCACGCAGAGGCTATCTATAATGATGGCGTCGGCCCCGCAGGTGAAATAGTAGACCACGACTGGTCAAACGCTGTCCTTGGAGTCTCGACAGATTTTGAACTCGGCAACAATCTTACATTCACCCCTGCTTTCTACTATCAGTCTTCGTGGGATGACTCGGTAAATGACGATGATGAAACCTGGGTGAGCCTGAGTATGAAGTATAAATTCTAAGACAGGAAAGTAATTTCTATGTCAAAAAAAAGGCCGGTTTAATTAAACCGGCCTTTTTCATTTGCAGATACCACCGGGCAAACCGTGCTGTCCTCGAAATAACAGCGGGCACATCGAGTACATATTATTTTCCGCTCTTGCTGTGGGCGTACTCGAAGAATTTCTTCCTAAGCAGTTTTGTAACAGCGCCGGGTTTGCCGTCACCTATGACTCTTCCGTCAATCTCAACAATACCGATAACCTCAGCCGCCGTGCCGGTAAGGTAAAATTCATCGCAAACATACAGGTCAAACCTCGTCAGATTCTTCTCAACCACCTCGATGTTTTCCTCTTTGGCCAGTCTGATAACGATATTTCGCGTTATCCCTTCTAGTGCCCCAGCCTCAACCGGAGGGACATAAATAACTCCCTCTCTTACGATAAAGACATTATCACCTGTGGCCTCAGCAACATATCCTTCATGGTTATACATAATCGCTTCGGGCATATTGTTGTCCAGCGCCTCTATCTTAGCCAATATGTTATTGAGGTAATTCAGGCTCTTGACCTGTGGCGGAATCGCCAGCGGATGATTGCGGACAGTTGTCGCACTGACCACTTTCATCCCTTTTTCATAAAGCTCTTCCGGATAAAGCTGAATATTGTCGGCTATGATAAATAATCCGGCTTTTTTGCAATCAAGAGGACCCAATCCCAGGTTTCCAATTCCACGGGTAACCACCAATCGAATATAGCCGTCAACAATACCGTTGGCCTCAACCGTCTTTTTGGTCGCGCTGATAAGCTCGTCCCTGCTCATCGGAACCTCAAGGCGTATCACCTTGGCTGATTGATAAAGACGCTTGATATGGGCATCAAATTCAAATATCCTGCCCTTATAGATACGAATACCTTCAAAAACTCCATCACCATAAAGCAGGCCATGGTCAAAAACAGAAATCCGCGCATCTGCTTCGTCAACAAGTTTGTCATCAAGCCAAATTTTCAGTGCCATAAAGCAACCTCATTTTTGATATTGCGTAATTTTTAGAGTTTGGTTTTTCCTATATGCTAAACACTATCCGTTATTTTGCCGCCTGTCAATGTTACAATCCGCCCGGCCCTGTGCGCAATTGCCTTATCGTGTGTTACCATCACAATTGTCTGGCCGGCCGTATTTAAGCCTTCAAAGACCTCTAAGATACCATTTCCCGTTTCAGTGTCAAGATTTCCTGTCGGCTCATCTGCCAAAAGCAGTTTCGGCTCATTCATCAACGCTCTTGCAATAGCAACCCGTTGTCTCTCCCCGCCGGAAAGCTGGAACGGCTTATGTTCGGCCCTGTCACTCAGACCGAGCTTCCCAAGCAGCTCTTCGGCACGTTTTTTCACCTTACTTCGGCACATAAGCCAGCCGATGACCCCGCAGCCGGCCATCGCAGGAAGAAAAACGTTCTCCATTACACTTAACTCGTCCAGTAAATGATAAAATTGAAAAACAAATCCCACCATTTTATTGCGGAATCTGTTCAATTCACCGGATGCTATCCTGTTCAAATCCCGGCCCTCGAATTTTACAACGCCTTTATCCGGACTATCCAGTGCCCCTAATATATGCAGCAGCGTGCTTTTGCCGCTGCCCGAGACACCGACTACCGCGACAAACTCACCCTGCCTTACAGTAAAGTCGAGCCCCTTGAGGACGCTGACCTTCGTTGCGCCCATCTGATAAGATTTATAAAGCCCCTCGGCCTTCAATATCGAATTATCCCTGCTCATAACTGGTTCACCTGTAAAGTCTCAACCGGTTTCATTCTTGAGGCCTGCCAGCTCGGCAAAAACGCACCAGCCAAGCAGGCTACTATCGCTGAGATAATAATCACCACTAAAACCTTAAATTCCATCTGATTGGGAATATCATCAATAGCATAAATTGTCCTGTCCCATAGTTGAAACTTAAAATGTTCAAAAAGCCAATTCTCAACGCGGTTAATTTTGAGCAAAAACAGCCAACCGAAAAAAGTACCAATGACAGCACCCAACAGACCCAATAGAAAAGCAAAGCCCGAAAATAATTCGATAATATTCACATTCGAAACGCCTATACTCTTCAAAATTCCTATGTCCTTGCTCTTATGACTGACAATCATATAAAAAACAACAAAAATTATAAATACAGTTGTGATACCCACAAGAGCAAACATTACGATTATCATTGCCTGTTCCTTTTCCATCGCTGCAATAAATGAACGTCTGTAATCTTTCCAGCTTTGCACCGTCACTGTCTCCAGCAGGCTCGATAGTTTTTCACCGTCTCTGTCCTGCTTAAAACCCTGCCACATTGAAGCGACCCGCTCACATCCATCCTCGAGTTTGACGTCCGGCCTGAACTTGATATGAATCGCATTGGCCCTTTTGTCGACCCCGGCCATACCACAAAGCCGCTGGGCCCATTCGAAGGGAAGATAAACCAATGAACTGTCCACCCGCGCCAGGCCGCTGTGCGAATTGTCACTGTAGTAAAATGTTTTTGAACTGACCTCACCTGCCCCGCCTTTGGCAGAAGCCCCCTTTGCAGTCAAAGGAAAACAACTCACTGAAAGAGGTGTTTCAGGGGGGACCGCTTCATAAGAATATTCGCCGCTGCTGTCACGAACCAGCCACAGGTCGATTCCCAACACGCAACCCGCACTATTTACATCAAAGGCCGGTTCAAATGCCCTTGATGCATCCGGCTTATGGTAATACAGCATCTCGCCAAAACCCGTAACCTTACTGTGGCGAAGAGGCTCTATACCCATAATCTCAATGCCCCTGCCTCGCCGGGCGCCCTGACGAGCTATAAGAGCATAGCTTTTTATAACGGGCGATACCGCTTCAATAAACCCGGCCCCCTCCAGCGCCTTCACAAAGTCTTCATAGTACGCAAAGCCAACCAGCGATTCGGTGCCGACCACACAGTCACCTGCAAAGCTGTGGTTCTTCTGCCTGAAATCTGTCACCAGACCCGTCATTACCGTCATTACGATAAGAACTATAAATACACAAAGCGCAACGGCCAGAAACGCCAGGTAACTGATGCGCCTCTTCAGCAAATAACGAAATGACAAAAGAATCTTATACATTTTCAGGACCGCTTATTCATATCTGAGTATCTCGACAGGCCTTGTTTTTGCGGCGACAATCGCCGGTACCAATGCACCCAAAGCCGCAGCCAAAACAGCTGACAAAGCAATAGGCAGAGCCGAGTCCAAATCAACCTCGCTCGGTATCCTGCTGAATATATACACACTGCTCCTCCAGAGTTTCAACCCAAAAACTACCCGAATCCATTCCTCAATAGTATTTATGTTCTTTGTTACGATAATCCCAAGTATCATTCCCACAGCAGCGCCGGCTATCCCGACACATCCGCCGAAGCCGACAAAAATCGACGCCACCGAACCGCTCGTCGCACCACAGCTTTTTATTATTGCGATGTCCTTGCGGCACGTCTCGACAATCATATAAAATATGCAGAAGACCAAAACAGCCACACTGGCACTTACAATGCCAAATATCAACATCAGAACACCCATCTGCTTTCGGATTTCGGCAATATAGCGGTACTGCATCTCTATAGCCGTCTTAATTTCAGTCTCTCTTATAAGGTATGGGCCCCAGCCAAGGTGCTCTTCGGCAAAGCCCTGCCACAAGCCCCGAATCTGCGCCAGCGCCGAATCAACCTGCGCATCATCAGCAAGCCTAATCTGAATCCTCCCTGCAATCGGTGAGGTTTCGCCGGGGTATAAAGTCT
>CAZECQ010000022.1:0-20046 GCA_964510545.1 uncultured Pirellulales bacterium
AAGCACAAAATAACTTACTTTTGGTTCGTTCATGGAGAAGTAAATATAAGACATTGTATGGCACGGCGTGGTTCCTTCTAATGTATTCATTGCTTCTGTATGTTGGAAGCAAGTTTTTTTTCGTTGCGGGCACCCTATGTGAAGGTGGGAAAAGGTGGCCATCTTTTTTAATCGTAGGTCTAATTATATTGGCATCATCACTGCTTAGTAAAATGTTTCAGAATTGGTTCCGCAAAAAAGGAAATAATCGCGATAAAGGGAATAATTGTGGGTAGGGTAAGGCTTAATCTATCTGTTGAATTGAGACAGCCAATCGTTAAAATGGTGAAGCGTTTTGGTCGTGGTTAGTGATTTGTGGTTCGTGAATAGTATTTAGTGGACAGGGAAAGAAAATCAAAGAGAGACAATCGTTAAAATGGTGCGGTGAACTTTGATAGGAGATATTATGAAAGCGAAAAAGTATGGGATTTCAGTTCTATTTGCGGGAATTATGTTCGCAGCAGATACAATGATATTCACACTTCTATATAAAAAAGGTCTTTTCACATCGTTTCGGTTATTGCCATTACCTTATGCTTCAATTATCGGTTTTATACTGATAACTGTTATCTCGGTAGGTATCGTTGCTTTTGCCAGCGGTGTTGTCTTTCGAATAGAACCTAAGGTTATTCACATAGCAGCTATAATCTACATAGTTGAAGAGTGGCTAACGACCGCATTTTTTGCCGTTTACCCGCAATTACAAATGCAAGAAAGTATTTCTTTTTCGACATTGGCCTTATTATGTATCCGCTACGCAATTACTCTTTTGATTATTCTGGTCATTGTAAAGTGGCTATGTGTTAAAGGCGGGAATATCAGAGCCAAAATGGTACAATGCCAAAGGACGGACAAAAACAGCAAGCCAGCCAATCGTTAAAATGGTGGGGTGAATTGAGTGATTTTGACGATAAAAGAGAACGGAGCTGGCAGCGGAGGAAGAAGGGGCCTAAAAAACCATGTTTTTCTGCCATTTTTCAAAAAAACCGCTTCGAAAACGATGAGGCTTGAACGTTCAATGTGATTTTGATAAGATTATTAAAATCGAAAAGGCTGAATTATGTTTGGAGGTTAATTCGATGAAGGAAAAACAAAATAAAATCGATAGGAGGAATTTTTTGAAGACGATGGGGGCTGTTGGTTTAGGCTCGGCACTGGCTTCCGCCAAGGCGATAGGCGGCCCGAACGAGCCAAGCGTAATTGACCCTAATGCTAAAGAAAAAGCGCAAAAGCCCCAATTACCACAGGTGCCGAGCCGAAAGTTAGGCAAAACAGGAGTTGAAGTTCCGTGCCTGTCTTTAGGTGCAAACCATCTTGATAACCAAATCATTTTAAGAAATGCTTTTCAATGGGGGGTTAACTACTGGGACACCTCTCATTCCTATGTAGGCGGCAACAGCGAGCTTAATATAGGTCAATTCATTTCGAAGAGCCCAGAGGAAAGGAAGAAGCTGTTTATTGTTACCAAGGCATCAGGTGCAAAAAACATAGAGGATGTTGAAAAGCGTCTTCAAACATCTTTGGAACGAATGAATACCGAATATATTGATTTGTATTTTGGCGTGCACGGATTGAAAGAACCTGAGCAGCTGACGGATGCATTAAGACGGTGGGTCGAAGAAGCAAAAAAACGCAAGCTCATTCGCTTTTTTGGATTCAGCACCCACAAGAATATGAGTCAGTGCCTCTCAGCCGCAGCCAAGCTCGGCTGGATTGATGCGATAATGACAAGCTATAACTTCCGATTGATGCAGGAAGCTAAAATGCAGGCTGCTATTGATGCGTGCTATAAAGCGGGTATCGGCCTTGTTGCTATGAAATCTCTTGGACTTCGTTCGGGCCACAAAATTAAAATTGAAACCGAAGCGGATAAAAAAGTCGCAGGTTACTTCCTGGAGCGAGGTTTTACGCAAGCTTATGCAGCCATAAAAGCTGTTTTGGCAGATGAAAGGATTAGCTCTGCCTGCGTTGGTATGCGGAGTGTAAGCGAGATAACTGCGAATGTTGCAGCAGCGCTTGATAAAACCAAGCTCTCGCAGGCAGATATGGGTGTTCTTGCTGAATACGCCGAGTTAACCTGCAGCGGTTATTGTGCCGGCTGTGAACACATCTGTAGCTCGGCTCTGCCGAATACACCTTATGTCAGCGATATTATGCGATATTTAATGTACTATAACAGCTACGGCCAGCACGATACTGCAAGAGAGCTTTTTGCCCAAATTCCAGCCACAGTAAGAAGCAGACTGCTCAGCAGCGATTACAGTCTTGCAGAAGCTCGCTGCCCGCAGCATCTGCCGATAGGCAAGCTGGTCGCCGAAGCGGTCAGCAAGTTAGCCTGAGGGATATTGTATAAACCGATGATTCGGTGCAGTAGTACTCTTGTCAGGTTACATTGCAACCGCAGGCATCATTTCTTGGCGTTGCTCTGTATTGCAAAACCAATATGCTTATAAGCAGCCCCCTAATTGAGCTGCGTGGGGTAAGGAAAAAGATTAAAAGTTTACAAATGTTTTTCTTTGTCTTATTTTGCAGTTAAAATGGTGCGGTGAGGTTTTGAAGGTAGAAAAGAGAAAGTATTCCTCGTGTGGGTGTCGGAGGTTAATTTTTGTTTACGATGATCCTGTCGATTTTGAACTGTCCCAAGGTGCTGACCAGGTTGAAGAAATCTTCCGGCGCGCCGTCTCCTACAGCCAGAGCGATGTGTCCTGCATCGTAGCCGCCCCTGCCGGTACTTTTGAATGCCGAATCCAGGCCGACCCATCTGTTGGCGATGTATGCCTGTACCCAGGCGTGGCCGCCGAAACGGTCTCTAAGGCCGGAGTATTGGTCGACGTAGGCGAGTCCCATAACGATTTGTGCCGGTATGCCGACGGCCCGGCACATTGCCGCTGTTAGTACGGCAAATTCTGTGCAGTCGCCTTGTCTGCTGGCAGCGACCTCTGCTGCTGTTGCGTAGCCGACTGAAAGATTTTTGTTTTCAATGTAGCCGGCAACGAATGCCTCAATCCTTTTGACTGCTTCGGCGGCGTCTTTGGTATCGCCTATCGCACGGTGGGCAAGCTTTATTATTTCTTTTCGGTCGCTCTGCAGAAATCTTGTGGGTTTGATTGCCTCCAGAAGCGTTTTCTCTGTGCCCTTATATGGGAACCTTGCGCCTTTCGGTGCGGTAAGCGGTCTGACGGTAACGATTGCCCGGCCGCCCTTTAGCTGGCGTACTTTTTGATTATCGCCGGACGGTATCGGCAGGGCGTCTGTTCCAGCAGTCGGTCTCAAATAATAGGTGATTGATTTGGCTGAGCGGACATTATTCAGCGGTACGGGACTGGGCAGGAACATCTTATCAACCACGTCCAGCACATCATTTTGGCCGAGCGCGAAGGCCTTCTCGCAGGCGACCATTTCAACCTTCATTCCCATTACGGGCATAATATTCTTTTGAAGCTGGAAGTTATCGTTGACATAGCCGGTGCTGGTGATTTGGCCTGCATCCGGCATTTTCATAGTTGTATGGACTTCAGTAAGAGGGAGGACACGTCCGAGCAGGTCAACGTTTTTTTTCCCGCCGATAGTTGTTTTAATATCTACGGCCTGCATGATGGATGCGCTGAATATCTTGGCGGTATAGCTTTGGCCCTGTTTTAGGCCTCTCTTGAGCTGGAGCAGGCGCAGTCCTTCGGCCATCACTGCGCCTTTGGGCCATTCGATAGTGCTCTTTTCTTCGGCGCCCATTGATGTGACTGTTATATCGGCCTTTCCATTTTTGTGAACTTTTCCAGTTATTTTTATCATCATCATACTGAAGTCCTGCAGGGCCTCGAAGGCTAAAGGTTTGCCGTCGATTGTCTCGATACTGGTTTCGGTGGTGTTCATTGTAACGGGCATATTAAGTCTGCTTACAGTTAAGTTGACTTGTTCGGTGGTAGTTACTTTTCCCTCGGCCACTACACGGTTTTGTATTGCGTAACCGACCTTTTTGCCTTCGATGAACAGGGCAAAATATTGGGTTTCATCCGAAGCGGTCTGTGCCGGGCCGGCAGCGGTCAAAACCAAACAAATACCGAGAATGCAGCGAACTTTCATAATCCAATTTCCTTCCTCTTGTTAGAAGCAAGATTTTATTATTGAGTGTTTGTTACTGATAAGTATAAATTCATTATAACATTGTTTCTGTAAATTTGGTTTATGTCAAGCATATAGCAGAGCGGAAATTTATGCTGTTGTTGTTTTTGGGGTTTATTGTTGGCGGAGAACGGCAAGTGGTTGCATTATTTTGGGTTTTCGCTACAATGGCCGGTAAATATCATTCTTTCGCAGGGTCAGGTTTTAGGGACAGAACTGTCTATGACTTTCGATGAATTATTGGCTTTGGTATCTTCAGGGAATTCTCATCGTATCCGAATTGATTCGCGTCTTGTCGAAGACGGCGATATTTTTGCGGCTGTCGGAGGCGTTGTTTATGACGGCCACGATTTCATTGACCAGGCGGTGGCCAATGGCGCTAAGTACATTGTTTGCCAGAGGCAGCCGGTGCATCGTGAAAATCAGGCGGTGAGCTGTGAATATATAGTTGTGGATGATTCTGCAAGGGCGGCGGCTGTTCTGGTACAGGCGGTGAGGGGTAATCCGGCTTCGATGCTGACTAATTTGGCTGTTACCGGCACGAATGGAAAGACGACGGTTGCTTATCTGACGCAGTCGGTAATTCGAAATGCCGGTGAAAGGTGCGGATTAATCGGGACGGTTGTTTACGACACAGGCCTGGAGAGTTGGCCGGCGGAGTTGACAACGCCTGATTGCCTGGTGATTGCTGAAATGACGGAGCAGATGCTAAAGGCCGGGTCAAAATATATGGTCATCGAGGCCAGCAGTCACGCACTTTTCCAAAATCGTCTGGCAGGTATTGAATTCAAGGCCGCTGCTTTTACCAATCTCGCCGGCGACCATCTGGATTACCATAAAACCCAGGAGGAATACTTAGCTGCCAAAGCTATACTGTTTCAGGGTTTGTCTTGTGATGCGGTGGCTGTGTTGAATAAACAGTCGGCGGCGGCCAAACAAATTGCTGAAAGAACCAGCGCAAGGATTTTATGGTATGGAGTTGATGAACCGGCCGATATTACCGCTCATATAGAATCGATGGGCGCGGATGGAACGGTTTTTGTTCTGGGATATGGCAAGCAAAGTCAAAAAGTGAAGACCTTGCTGCCGGGTGCGTATAATGTCAGCAATCATTTAGCGGCGGCGGGGTTGTCTCTTGCAGCCGGTTTTGATTTGGAGACGATAGCGGCCGGGTTGTCGGCCATCAAGGCGATACCGGGCAGACTGGAGAGAGTTGATTGGGATGGTGACTTTTCCGTTCTTGTCGATTATGCGCATAGTGATGACGCTTTGAAAAACGCTCTTGCTACTGTAAAGCCGTTATGTAAAGGCAGATTGAGGGTTGTTTTCGGCTGCGGCGGGGACAGGGACAGGACTAAAAGGCCGCGAATGGCGAAGGTGGCCGAAGAGTTCGCTGATTTTGTGATTGTTACGAGTGACAATCCGAGGACCGAGAAGCCCGAAGATATAATAAGCGAAGTTGTAACCGGCTTCGAGGAGCCGGATTCTCCGAAGATTACGCTTGAGCCGGACAGAAAGAAGGCGATTGAATTCGCTCTTAAAAGTGCCGCAGGGGATGATATTGTGCTAATCGCCGGCAGGGGCCACGAAGCATATCAGGTAGTCGGTAAAGAGAAGGTTGCCCTCCACGATGTTACAGTTGCGCGGCAATGTCTTGCGAGGCTGAAATGAAGGAATTTTCGATTACAGCCCTGGCCCAGATAATAAAGGCCGAGCCGGCTGACGTTGCCGGATTTTTGACCGGCGTCAGTATCGATTCACGCAGCATAAAAGCGGGAGATTGTTTTTTTGCGGTGGCTGGTGAAAATTTTGACGGCTATGATTATGTTGCTGAGGCATTTGCCAAAGGCGCATCATGTGCTGTGGTTGCGGACGGAACAATAGGTGGTTTTGCCGGCTGTAAGGTGCTCAGAGTTAAAGATACTATAAAAGCTCTGGGTGATTTTGCTCGTCAATACCGGCGACAGAGCGACTTTAAGGTGGTTGCAATAACCGGTTCTGCGGGCAAAACAACGACGAGGCAAATCGTTTATCATGTATTAAGTAGTCATTTCAGAGTTTTTCAGGCCCCGAAAAATTTTAATAATAATATTGGCCTGCCCCTGACACTATTCGGCGCAGGGGAAGATGACCAAATCGTTGTTGCTGAACTTGGCAGTAACCGGCCGGGCGAGATTGCTTATCTGACGGGCGTCGCCCAGCCAGATATAGCGGTTGTTACCAACGTTCATCCAGCTCATCTGGAAGGGCTTGGTGACCTGCAAACAATAACGCAGGAAAAATTGTCGATATCAGAGGGTCTGCGTGAAGAGGGTGTTTTTTTAATCAACGGCGATTGCGAAGAGTTGGTAGAGGCGTGCCGGGCCACCGGTGCCGGATTTACAAGTTTCGGCGAGACTGAGGAATCCGATATACGGGCCTGCAATATTGGCCGTACCGGCTTTTCCAGCACTTTCACTATTGATAATACTGAGGTTTTTTTGCCGTTACCGGGTTTGGGAAATGTCGAAAACGCACTCGCCGCCTGGGCCATTTGCAGCCAATTCAATGTAACCGCCGATGATTTCGCCGAAGCTGTCAGAAATTTCTCGGCGGTCCATATGCGCACCGAATTGTTACAGATTGGCACACTGACGGTGCTGAACGATTGTTACAATGCAAATCCCGTATCGATGAGAAATGCATTAGATATCCTTGTTGAACTTGGTTCTGCTGATAATCGGCGTCTTGTTTTTATTTGTGGAGATATGGCTGAGCTTGGCTGGCAGAGGGAACAAATGCATGCCGAATTGGGCGATTTTATAGCACAGGCGAAGGTGCGGTTGCTACTTGCTGTCGGTGGTTTGGCTAAAATCGCCGCTCAGACTGCAAAAGAAGCTGCTGAGCATGATATGCAAATACAATGTTTCGAAGATGTCCGCTTGGTTTGCGAAAATCTTAAAGAATTTGTAGAAGATTCCGATATAGTATTAGTCAAAGGTTCGAGGTCTGTCGCTTTGGAATCGGCTGTTGAGAAACTCAAAGAGTTATTCGGCTCAAGCGAATTATGAGAGCTGCTTTTGAAGGTATGAATGATATATCACTTATTATATTACTTTCGTGAAGTTTTCACTCACCGGCTGGGCTTTTATGCTTATCAGGATGTTATGTTTCGTTCTGTGGCGGCGATACTGACGAGCCTGGTGATTTCACTTCTTCTGGGTCCGAAAATCATTCGCTGGCTGATGCGGAAGAAAATCGGCGACCGGCCTGAATTTCATCACGCAGCGCTGAATGAATTGACAAGGGAAAAGGCCAACACTCCCACGATGGGCGGACTGATTATTATACTTTCTGTTGTTGCGGGGACTTTATTGTGGGCAAAGCTGAACAATCCATTTGTTCAGAAGGCGATAGTTTTGGTGATATGGTTTGGCGGCCTGGGAGGCACTGACGACTGGCTAAAACTCACGGCTGATATCAAGCACAGGACAAGAGACGGGTTAAGACCCTGGGAGAAGCTGCTCTTTCAAATCGGCGGTGCGGTTTTAATCGCTTTATTTTTATTTGCCGACTTTATCAATATAGAGGACGGTAAGAAATTCTGGCTGCCGTTCTATAAATACGGTTTGCCTTTGAACGACTGGGTCTTTGTGCTAATAGCGATTTTTTACATTTCGGCCACCAGTAATGCCGTAAACCTTACTGATGGTATGGACGGGTTAGCAGCCGGCTGTGTTGGGATGGTTAGTCTGGTTCTGGTGGTGCTCTGTTATGTCGCCTCCGAGTTTATGACGCGTGCGAGTCTTGCTACCTGGTCGAGTTATCTTTTGCTGCCAGCCATACCACAAGCCGGCGAACTGTGCATTTTTTATTCTGCTATCTTCGGGGCTGTGCTTGGCTTTTTGTGGTACAACTGTCATCCGGCTCAGGTTTTTATGGGTGACGTAGGCTCGCTTCCACTGGGGGCGGCAATGGGATATGGAGCGCTGGTTACGAGAAATGAAATCCTTCTTTTAGTTATCGGCGGCGTGTTTGTACTGGAGTTGATAAGTGTCGTACTGCAGGTTGGCTATTTCAAATACACCGGCGGCAAACGACTGTTTAGGTGTGCTCCCATCCATCATCATTTTCATCTTATTGGCTGGAGCGAGCCGCAGGTGGTGGTGCGTTTTTGGCTGTTGGCCGCTGCATTTGCCGCTATCGCACTGGCCACCCTCAAAATCCGTTAAGTCCTGCAGGAATATAATTAGCAGGTGTCGGATTGAACTTATAGTTGAAATGAAATATAATTGTGGTATAATATTTTGCGTTTGGAGAAGTTTGGTGGCATTTTTTCTGTTGTTTTATGGTGCAGCTATGTGTAAACTTGCAGAGGAAATAAGCTGGCGTGCAGTTTTTCTCAGTATTTGTGGAGTTTTTTAATATTTGTAAAATAGTTTATTAAAGGGAGGTCTTTCAAATGCTCCAGGCAAAAGATATTATGACTGAAGATGTGATTAGCGTGAAAACAGGAACCCCTATATATACGGCCGTGGAGCTTATGGCAGAAAACAATATCACTGGTATTCCTGTGGTCGAAGACGATATGACTTTGGTGGGTATTCTTACCGAAAAAGATGTGCTGAGGCTATATTATGACAGGGGCAGTGAGGCAGGGAAAAACGTTGATGATTTTATGACACAACCTGCCATCTTCTTTAGTGAAAAAGAAAGTTTACATGATGTTTGCAGCTGTTTAGTAAATAATGTTTTCAGAAGGGTCCCTGTGGTATCAGGAGGGAAATTGGTTGGCATCGTCAGCAGGAAGGACATTATTTGTGAATGTATCCTTCGTACGCGCCAAGAGAATGCTGACAGTTGCTGATGCGTCAAAACAACAGTCTCTCCTGTGAAATTTATTTACCGGAACATTGGTATTGACGCAGTTTCCCAAACTGCAGGAGTTGTACACCTCGACAAAGTAACTTAGAGGCTCTTATTCATCATAGTGTTCTTCAATGTGGATTTGGACGTTTTCCCTGTAGCTTGCTGAATCGGCAGAGCTGCTTTTATTTATTCTCCTCATCATCCAAAAGATTTTGACAGCGGTTATCGCACAGCCTGTCCCTGCAATAAAGAACACCGCAGCGGCAAGAAGTGCGAAAATCTCCGGCAGTGCAATAATAATTATCCCAAAGCCGATTAGCAGCAGGCCCACTATAAATATTCCCGCTGCAAAGCTCCTGGATGCCCGGGAGATAGCGTTTGTGTAGAAACGAAAGCTCATATAGACTTTCCCAATATACTGAGACGGCCGAACTATTCACACGCCCGGCCGTCTCAGAATCTCATTGTTTAATACATTCCGCCTCCGGGCGGCATCGCCGGCGGTGCTTCTTTCTTCTCAGGAATCTCGCTGACCACCGCGTCGGTCGTCAGCAGCAGCGAGGCAATGGAAGCGCCGTTTTGAAGCGCGGCCCTTTCGACTTTTGTCGGCACGATTACGCCGAACTCAATCATATCGCCGTATTTTTTTCGCATTGCGTCATAACCAAAGTTTTTCTCTTTGCTTTCTATAACCTTCTGGGCCACAATTGAGCCGTCCAGACCTGCGTTTTCTGCAATTTGCTTAATCGGTGCTACAAGCGCTCTTCGGACGATATCAACACCGATTTTCGCATCGCCGGCGGCCTTGATTTTATCTAATGTTGTCAGAGCCGTTAGCATTGAGACGCCGCCGCCCGGCAGGATACCTTCTTCGACCGCAGCCCGGCAGGCGTGAAGTGCATCTTCGACCCGCGCTTTTTTCTCTTTCATTTCCGCTTCGGTTGCAGCTCCGACATTGATTTGAGCCACGCCTCCTGCCAGTTTTGCCAATCTTTCCTGCAGTTTTTCAATATCGTAGTCGCTGGTCGAGTTTTCAATTTCGGTTTTAATCTGCTCAATTCTGCCCTTGATTTCTGTTGTGGTACCGGCACCCTCGATTATCGTAGTATTGTCTTTATCGATTGTAATGCGTTTTGCTCTGCCTAACTGTGCAAGTTCAATGTTCTCCAACTGCAAGCCCAGGTCTTCGAAGATGGCCTCGGCGCCGGTAAGAACGGCAATGTCGCTGAGCATAGCTTTTCGCCTGTCTCCGAAACCCGGAGCCTTTACGGCAGCTACCTGCAGCACACCTCGCAGCTTATTAACAACCAGCGTAGCTAATGCCTCACCCTCAATGTCTTCAGCGATAATCAGCAGCGGTTTGCCCTGTTTGGATACGTTCTCAAGGAGGGGCACAAGTGACTTTACTGTGCTGATTTTCTTTTCGTGCACAAGGATGTAGGGTTTTTCCAGCACAACCGTCATATTTTCCAAATTAGTGATAAAATGCGGGCTAAGATACCCTTTGTCGAACTGCATACCCTCGACTAATTCGACGGTCGTCTCAAGAGATTGTCCTTCTTCGACGGTGATAACACCGTCTTTGCCGACCTTGCCCATTGCTTCGGCCATCTTTTTTCCGATTTCGGCATCCTGATTTGCCGAGCATGTTGCCACTTGTTCGATTTGTTTGCCGGATTCGATAGGTATGCTCATTTTATGGAGTTCTTCGACGATTTTGTCGACGGCATTGTCGATACCTCGCTTTACCTGCATTGGGTTTGCGCCTGCTGTGATGTTTTTAAGCCCCTCTTCAAAAATGCTTTCCGCCAGAATTGTTGCAGTAGTTGTCCCGTCTCCGGCGACTGTGGATGTTTTTGATGCCACTTCTTTTACCATTTGGGCGCCCATATTTTCGTACGAGTCTTCCAGTTCGATTTCTTTGGCCACTGTTACGCCGTCTTTTGTTACGGTCGGCGAACCGAACGACTTTTCCAAGACCACATTTCTGCCACAAGGTCCGAGCGTTATTTTTACGGCCTGGGCGAGTTTTTTAACGCCCTGGCGGATGGCCGTGCGTGCTTCAGTTCCAAAAGCTATTTTTTTAGCTGCCATATTTTTATTTCTCCTTTTTTTGTTGTTTGCAGTTCCGGGCACTACCTCATTTTGCAACTCATTTCAGAATTGAGTGCGGTTTGGTGACCGGGAACTATCAAGTTTTTGTTTTCTTGCTATTCAATTACAGCCAGGATGCTTGACTCATCCATAATCAAATATTCTTTACCGCTTACTTTTACTTCTGTTCCGGCATAACTTGTGAAAAGCACCGTATCACCCTTTTTTACCTGCACTTTTTTTAGCGTTCCATCATCGAGGACTTTACCTTTGCCGACACTGATGATTTTGCCTTTTTGCGGTTTTTCTTTAGCGCTGTCCGGCAGGACTATCCCGCCGGCTGTTTTTGTTTCTGCTTCAAGGCGCTCAACAAGCACTCTGTCTGCCAATGGCTGAATCTTCATTTTGTTTCTTCTCCTTATTAAACCTTTCTAATTTGTCACTTATTTTACTGAAAGAGACTGTTTTCTAAATTCTCTATTCTCTTTAGTTTGTCATTGCTCTGTCTATGTTTCTTTATTCTTATTTTTTGAAGATATCGCTTTTATATTTTTTCAAGAACAGGCGGTTCAACTGCTGGCGTAAAATACCCATATCAACCGGTTTGTCGATAACGCTGAAAACGTCGAGTTGCAATGCTCTGTTCAGCATCCTTTCGCTGGCCTGTCTTGTCAGCAGAAGGCAGGGCGTCAGAGGATAGTCCATTCGAATAATCTTTATTGTAGCCAGTCCATCCGTTTCCGAGTCCATATCCACAATTGTCGTATGAATGCGTTTTCGCTGGATGATATTAACGAACTGCCCTGCGCCTCTTGCGATAAGCAGATTAACGCCTCTGGGGCGAAAGATTTCCCGCAGCGCCAGAGGCCATGCCCAGTCGGCATCACTGGCCAGAACATTGACCTCATCAAGTTTTGGTTCTGTATAAACCATACTGCTGATATGTGCAAATATTGTGCCAACGACGCTATTATAAGGCCCTATTCACATAACCTCTTATCGCAAAAAGAGTTGAGGCAGAGGCCCTGAAATCGCCGAACCTACCGAAAGCCTGCCCTTGCCGTTTTTCCCTGCCAACTCGGCAGTCTTTCTGTTCCTTTTATCAGAAGGATTCACTTAGCTATTTGCAGCTTAAAACAACCAGCAGCAAGTAAGCCAAAATCCCGCTTAAGGGTAGAATCTGATTGACCTGATTGATTGTGGTGTTTAAACTTGTTGGGGATGGATAGGCGAATCATAATAAATGCAGATGATTTCGGGCTTTGTGAAGGAGTGAATAAGGCCGTTGCCCAGGCCCATACAGAAGGTGTTCTGACCAGTGCAACGATTATGGTCAATATGCCCGGTACAGCCGAGGCATTTGAGATTGGCAGGGAAATGCCGAGTCTCGCAGTAGGTGTACATCTTAATCTTTTTGAAGGCAGAGCTGTATCCAAAGACGGCCGGGTTGATTGTCTGCTCGATAACGATGGCTACTTTGCTTATTCGCCGTCTCAATTGTCAATTTTATCAGTGGTAAGCTATAAAATCAGAAGCGCTGTAAGGGCCGAATTAGCCGCCCAGATACAGTGTGTTTTCGATAATGGTTTGACCCCGACACATCTGGACTCACATAAACACATCCACAGTTCTCCATCGATATTTCCGATTGTATGTAATTTGGCGTGTCGGTTTGAAATTCCGGCGGTACGGTGGGTGTTCGAGCCGAAAGAACTCTCGCAATCACCCTGGCCGCTGCCAAGTCAGGGCGGCAGGCAGAGAGCGGCAATAGTCCGTACTATGGCCAAAATAAACCGCGTCCAAAACTCGCAATTTATAAAAACCGATGCGTTTTTCGGTGTTGCACATACAGGCAGAATAGATATTAATTTTTTCAAGGCCGTCTCTTTGTATCATTCAAATCGGATTGCAGAGGTAATGACTCATCCGGGATTTTCCGACGGCCTCGAAGCCGACCAAACCAGGTTGGTAAGTCAGAGGAGGCTTGAACTAGAAGCCCTTTGTAGTGAAAGAACAAAACAGTATTTGAAGGACGCAGCAATAGAATTGGTGCATTATGGTAAGCTCTGAAGATGTAAAAATTGACTGTTCGGTTGTTGTGCCGCTTTACAATGAGTCGCTGGTGGTCGAGGAGCTTTACAGCCGGCTGACAAAAACGATGAATCAAACCGGCCTGTATTACGAACTTGTTTTTGTCGATGACGGCAGCGGTGATAATACGCTGGAGTTAGTAAAAGACATCGCTGCTGGGGACGGGAGAGTGGTGGTTGTTGAGCTTCGCCGCAATTTCGGCCAGACCCCCGCTCTCGCTGCCGGTTTTGATGTTGCAAGGGGTAAAATAATTATATCAATGGATGGTGACCTGCAGCACAGCCCGGAAGAGATACCGACTTTTCTTGAAAAAATAGATGCCGGCTACGATGTCGTCAGCGGCTGGCGAAAACAAAGAGTCGATAACCTTATAATGAGGAAGATTCCCAGCAGGGCGGCAAACTGGCTTGCTTCGAAAATAAGCGGTATCGATATACATGATTTCGGAACAACCTTCAAAGCCTATAAACGAGAGGTTATCGAAGAGTTGAATCTTTACGGTGAAATGCACAGGTTTATACCTGCGCTGCTGTCGCAAAGCGGCGTTAAAATTATTGAGATACCTGTAAAGAACATCGTTCGTCCGAAGGGTTCCAGCAATTATGGGATATCCAGAACATTCAGGGTGGCTTTCGATTTGATAACGCTCAAATTTCTGCTCGGCTATATCACAAGACCATTGCACTTTTTCGGAAGAGCAGCTTTTTATTGTGTGCTTATCTCTTTTTTGCTGACAGCTTATATATTATATGACAAATTCGCATATAACGTACCAATTTTTGTCGGACATGGCCCATTGGCAGCTTTGGCGGCCATACTTTTGATGATTGGTTTGCTGTTTACCGCCACCGGCCTGATAGGCGAGATGATTAGCAGGGTCTATTTCGAGTCAACTAACAAAAAGATATATTCGGTGCGCAAGGTCCATAGAAAGAAGAATTTGAGTGGGGACTGAGAAAGTGAAGAGGAAAAAATCACCGACGGGGCTGATAATTATTTTGCTCATAATAGCAGCGGCGGTCCTGCTCGTAAGGCATTTTCATATCAAAAGATTCCGCATTATAGAGCAGGGTGTTTTTTATACCAGCAGCCAGCCCAGGGGGATGGATTACACGCGGTTGCTTTATAAATATCATATTGCCACAATTGTAAATGTGCGTTCGACCTTTGAACATCGTGAGCGAAACTGGCACAACGAAGAGATAACCTGGGTCAGAGAAAACGGCGTCGAATATGTTGAACTGCCGATTGACAGGAGTAATTACTTTCCGGATGAAGAAACACAAGATGTATTTCTGGGTGTAATGGCTGACAGGACAAAACTACCGGTGCTTCTGCATGGCAGCGGCGGCAAGAAAAGAACACTTATGCTGGCAGCAGTCTGGCTCATAAAGGGAAAGGGCTTATCTGTAGAAGAAACACTAAAAAAAATTAAAAGGGTTAGAGGTGAGCCATTAACCGAAGAGGAAACCAAATTTATTACACAACTTTCAAGCTAAATTTGCTTACTGTCCTTTTTATATATCACCCTTGAGCTCGGTTTTAGGTTTGTGCATCAGGGCACCAGCTACCGTTATTTGTTTGTGCCGCTCGGCCTTTTCCTGCTTATAAACAATTTCAAAGGATTCGTTTTCGAGTAGCTCATCGAGGTAGCTGCCGAAAGCCACAACCCAGACTCCCTGCTGATACAGTTCACGAGCCTCTGATTTGGCTTCTATTTTGGGTACACGTTTGCCGAAGTAATGAATGAACCTCGTAGAAGCGGATTTGTATGCTATTAGTTTATCCGAGTCGGGTACCTTTGCCGCCACAATCCGAGTAAAATCCCTCGATGGCCGATTGTAATTAAGGGGATTTATTAAGGTTACATAGCTAAGCATTAGTAAAATACAAATGCTGACGAACAAACCGCCCAGCGCCAAAGGTCTTTTGGCGGTTTTGAACAGCCACCCAACGAGCAGAACTGCGGCAAGTCCTGCTACGGCTACGATAATTGCTTCATGGAAAACTTCGCTATTGAATTGTGCCATTACGAAAGGCATCGCAATAAATAGCATTGCCAGCGCGACAAGATGCTGCAGAAGGAAATTGCGGGCGGCTTTTTGTGTAAATGCCTTTTGGCTAAAAGCCATATCTTCCAGGAGGATTCCCGTCAGGATTGCCAGTGCAGGCATTGCAGGCATTATGTAATGCTGACGTTTACCTGCTGATAATGTTATAAACGCCACGTTTATTACAAACCACAGCCACAAGAATTTCATTAGCGGTTGCTTTTTGTCCCAGACTTTATAAAAAGGCGCACCCAGTGCAAACGGCACAAAGACGACCCACGGTGCTATAAACTGAAACATCAGGGGCAGATAAAAATAGAGCGGCTTACCGGCGGAGGCATAGGAGCCGAAGAAACGGTCGAGGAACTCTTTTTTCCAAAACATCAGTTCCCAGTTTAGTTTTGCGGCAATTGCCAGAGGCCAGGGCAGAACGATAGCCAGGAAAATCAACGCGCCGGTTATTGGCAGAAGTTTGGGTATTTCTTTCCACTTGCTAAATATGGCGATATAGCAAAACAGCGGCAGCAGTACCAGAGGAAGCGGGGCCGGGCCCTTGGCAAGATTTGCCAG
Source organism: uncultured Pirellulales bacterium (assembly GCA_964510545.1). Lineage (GTDB taxonomy): Bacteria > Planctomycetota > Phycisphaerae > Sedimentisphaerales > Anaerobacaceae > CAYXPG01. The sequence goes on from CAZECQ010000022.1 coordinate 15,813, forward strand.
TCCAAAGCTTATCCAGAAGATTAGCATATATATAATTTGTCTTTTACGGTTCCGGGCGGTTATGGCTGAATAGAAGCTCAGAAAGCAGACAGCTATAAAGCAAGTTAGTGCCATCTCAGGGCGGGCATTACGAGAATAACGGGTAAAACCCAATGTTGTGGCCCAGACAGCCGTTGAAAGAGCAGCAATCCTTAAGCCGAGCCAGCGGTTTACAAAGTACAAAATAGCTGCTGCTGAAAGCACTCCGAAGAGAACACTTGGCATCCGTGTGGTGAAATCATCGACCTTGCCAGTTATTTTAGCCAGGGCTGCAACGAGCCAATAAGAAAGAGGTGTTTTTTCGAGTCGGGGCTGACCGTTGCAAGTAGGCCAGAGCCAATCGTTGCTTTGAAGCATTTCACGCGCAGTAATCGAAACGAAACACTCATGGTTGTTAAGCGGCCTTTCGTAAAACGCCCAACCAGCGGTTATTGCAGAAAGAATCATCACACCACAGATGAGGTAAATCCTGTTTTTTGGAGCGATGCTTTGGTTGTTTCCCATTCGGCAGCCCTTTCCCGGTGAATTTTCGGACAATCACTTGATTAGCTTGATTATTTCATCGAGTTCGTTTGGCGCTTCTATGGGGGGGTTGCTGAACTGGCCCTGTTTTTCTTTATGGTAGTTGACTGTTACGTTTGGGTCTTTTAGCAGGTGGCCTGTCAGCACGCAGGCAATTCGTTCATCGGCGGCGATTATGCCTTGCTGTCTTAGGTGTTTTAGGCCTGCTATGGTCGCAGCCGAAGCCGGCTCACAGCCCAGGCCGTATTTGCCTATGAGCGCTTTTGCATCGCAAATCTCTTCGTCGGTTACCGCCCGTACAATCCCATTACATAAAGCGATTGTTCGCAGACACTTTTTCAAATTTACCGGCCGAGAAATCTCTATGGCCGAGGCACAGGTATGCGGCGAGAAGTTACGTTCAGTCAAATCGGCGTAGTAGTCGTCAATTATTTTCTGTTCGACATTGCCGTTGTTCCAGAGGAGCTTTTTGTTGTTGACCAAATCGTTGAGCGTCTTGGCACCGGCAGCGTTTATAATTGCCATTCGGGGTATCTTCTTAATCAGCCCGAGCTTTTTCAATTCGTAAAAGGCCTTGCCGAAAGCACTTGAATTACCCAGATTTCCACCCGGTACGATTATCCAGTCCGGCACTTCCCAGCCCAATTGTTCGATGATACGATACATTATTGTCTTTTGGCCTTCGAGGCGGAACGGATTTAATGAATTTAGCAGATAGAGGCCGAGTTGTAAACAGACGTCCTGCACTTGTCGCATACAATCATCGAAATCACCGAGTATTTGAATGGTCTGTGCCCCATAATCCATTGCCTGGCTGAGCTTGCCGAAAGCGATTCTTCCTGAGCCGATAAAGACGGTTGATTTCAGGCCGCAGTTGTGTGCGTATAAAGTCATCGATGCCGAGGTATTGCCTGTTGAGGCACAGGCGCAAGATTTTGCTCCGACCATCGTTGCATGACTAAACGCCGCTGTCATACCATTATCTTTGAACGAGCCGGATGGGTTCAGTCCTTCGTATTGCAGGTATAAACATCCAGGCTTTACATCCACGTATTCAGCTACATGGTCGTTTTGTTCCAGGATTGTTTGACCTTCGCCTATGGTTACTTTGTATTTATCTTCACAGAATTTCAGAAGCTCGCGGAACCGCCATACTCCTGAGAAATCCAGCCGATTGTTTCTTGTTGCCCAGCGTTTGCCAAAGTCACTGAGCTTATCAGGGACTTCGATTTTGTCCCAGTTATACACTGCGTCCAGCAATTCGCCGCATGCCGGACACTTAAACAGTGACTGGCCGCAGTCAAACTCAGCCCCACAATCGGGGTTAATACATTTTTGGTAAGCAGCATCAGTTTGTTTTGAAGTACTCATATACTAATTCCTTTCTACTTTATTAAACTCTGCCTCGATTATAAATTAATCCCAAACCTTTTGGTATAGAAATTAAGTTTGTGTCTTCTTGTTTATCATAAGGGTTGTTGACCGCGATTGACAATTTACGAATTTTCGTTAATTTTTTCTATGAGAGCCGGCAGTTCACAGAGCCGATTTATTTTTGGAACATCTTTCGGTATTTTCTTTCCGATATTGGTATAGGCGGTTTTGAGAACGGCTTTCATACCAATTTTTGCAGCAGGTTTAATGTCATTATCGATGCGGTCACCTACGAACAAGATATTTTCCCGCCTTTCACCGATTTTTTCAGCAGCCGTCTTAAAAATTTTGCTATTGGGCTTTCTAAAATCAAATTCATAGGAATAAAGTTTAACCGTAAAGAAGTCGAGTATGCCAAGCTGCTGGAGATGTTTTTCTAACGAGCTGCCTGTTATAAAGGTGTTTGAAACTATGCCGAGTTTAAGGCCTGATTGCTTGAGTTTGCTTAGGGTTTCAGCAATATTTGATTCGGCATGTGCGACTTTACTCAAGGGCTCATACCAGAGCCACGCCAGATGCCGCCATTGTTTTTCTTCGAGTTTATACCCTTTTTTTATGCCGATTTTTTTTAACAAATCCATTGCATCAAAGTCTTTTCCTGTTATGTTCGAGAGGAAATATCGCAGGCGAATAGCCGTCAGGTTTCGCCGGCAGTAGCTTTTGAAGTTACCGACCGGCTGAGAGCAACTTTGTAAAAACTTGTATGACAGTTTGGCACCCTGTTTGAACAGTTTTGATGTATTGACTTTCCCGAAGCTCAGTAAAGTCTCACCCAGGTCGAAGAGAACCGCTTTGACTTTTTTGTCTGTCAATTGCTTTTACCTCAATTGCAGCCCAAATTTTAATCTATAAAAATTGGTGTCTAAAGCCGCATCTTAAGAAAACAGGACTAGTTTTCCGTTCTTTATAATCATTGTTACTAGTGGTTTCAAGTAAATTAATGCCTGCGTTGTTGTTTGTTTTCCGGCAGGAGGATGCAGGCAGTTTTTGAGTTTGCAGAGTATGTTGTTGTGGCTAAAGACGGCCCAACGCAAGGCAATATGAAAATGAAGGCTCGGTCGCTCCTAAAAACACTTGATTTTTTTCGTTAAAGAAATACTATCCATATCTGGCTCACACATAATTTAAGGAGAACCATCGTAGATGGGCCCAGAACCACTGCGTAGGAGCCGGAAGGTTTTAGTGCAACCTACAGGGACGGAGTCTATCCAGGCCGCGTAGTTTACTCTATAGTCAAAGACTATGCCAAATCCAGAGCAAATAACAATGTCTTAAAGACATACCTACTTGTAAAGCAAGCGAAGGGAAAGAAACTGAAATACCGTATCGTCACAGTCAATAAAGCCGGTGACGGCGAACCCATCAACAGCGCAATGGTCGTACCGTAAATGGTATGAATGCTGACCTAAGTTGAGGTTGTGTATAACAGCCTCGCTACCGCTTAAAGATGTCGTGGTCTTAAGGATTACTAAAATGGCTTTATTTCCCGGTGCAAGGAAAGTTTTAGCGCTGCCAGGTTTTAAAAAATACTTTGCTAACACCTCATGGCTAATGGTGGAAAAGATTTTTAAGATAGTGGTGGTTTTGTTCGTTGGCGTTTATGTCGCCCGCTATCTTGGCCCGGAGCGATTCGGGATTTTAAGCTATGCAATGAGTATAGTCGTCTTGTTTTCTGCGTTATCATCGCTGGGATTAGATACTATTCTCGTTAGAGAGTTGGTTAATTGGCCCGAGAAGCAAGACGAATTTCTTGGCACGGCATTTATATTAAAGCTGGCAGGCTCAGGAGTTGTTTTGATATTGCTTTCAATAGTGCTTTATTTTGTAGAAAGCGATCGGCAGAACAATTTAATAATTTTTATTATCGCAGTGGGGCTGATTTTTCAGTCCTTTAATGTTATCCAGTTTTATTTTGAAGCTAAGGTTTTAGCAAGATTTACTGTTGCGGCACAGATTGTGGCTTTAATAGTGATTTCAATCACCAAATTGTTTTTTATTTGGCTGGGGCTACCGTTGATTTATTTTGCCTGGGCGATAATGTTAGAAAGCCTGATTCTGGCAATTGGATTGGCAGTCGTTTATTTTAAGCAGAAATTAAATGTACTAAGCTGGCGATTTAAATTTCAAACGGCAGTTGGACTGTTGAAAGACTCCTGGCCACTGATTCTATCGGGTATTTGTCTTTCGATATATATGAGAATCGATCAGGTTATGATTAAGCAGATGCTTGATTCTCAAG